>CACPQG010000001.1 GCA_902636025.1 uncultured Pelagibacteraceae bacterium | reverse complement strand
AAAAAATAAGAAAAATATTGATGAAAAAATGCAAAAAGTTTTAGAAATTGCATTTGAAAAGCTTAATAATAGTATAGATTTATCTGAATTACTTAGTGAGTTTGATGAAAAAATAATTAATCAAACTGGATTATTATCAATTAAACCTAAGATTTATGTATGCAATGTAGATGAAAAAAGTGTTAATAGCGGTAACAATTATACAGTTGAATTTATAAAAAAATTTGGTCCAGATAATACAATAATTATTTCTGCAGATATTGAAAACCAAATTAATCAATTCAAAAAGGAAGAAAAAAAAAATTATATGGACATGATTGGCCTTAAAGAAACTGGACTTAATAAACTAATCAGTAAAGGTTACAATATTTTAAATTTAGAAACTTTCTTCACATCAGGACCAGAGGAAACAAGAGCATGGACGATCAGACAAAACTGTATCGCTCCTAATGCTGCTGGTGTAATACACACTGATTTTGAGAAAGGTTTCATAAGAGCGGAAACTATTTCATATGAGGATTTTGTTAAAAATGGTGGATGGTTAAACTCAAAAAACAACGGGAATATGAGGTTAGAGGGTAAAGATTATATCGTAAAAGACGGTGATGTTTTAAACTTCAGATTCAACACGTGACCAAATCTTTTTCATACTAAAGTAAACTAAAATTGTAATTATTATTAAATAGACAATTGCTCTAAATCCAATTTTATGTCTTTCCTCTAGATGTGGTTCTGCAGCCCAAGAGAGAAAAGTTGTTACATCTTTAGCCATTTGTTCTTCTGTTGATTTAGTTCCATCAGCATACTCAACTATGCCCTCAGACAAAGGATTTGACATTTTAATTTTGTTTCCAGCCATGTATTTATTGTAATAAACCCCGTCGTCTAAAGAAATACCCTCAGGTGGTTCATCGTATCCAAGCAATAAAGAATATATATAATCTGCTCCCCCTTTCCTTGCTTTGACAAGCACTGACATATCTGGTGGGTACGCTCCTCCATTTGCAGCAGTAGCCTCCTTGTCGTTAGCATAAGGACTAACAAAATTATCCGACGGTCTTGCGGGTCTATCAAACATCTCTCCATCATCATTTGGTCCGTCCCTTATTTCAAATTGCGAAGCTATAATTTTTACTTGTTCTTTGCTAAATTCTGGTCCACCTGGTTGTGATAGATTTCTGTAACTCAGATGTTTCATTGAATGGCAAGACGCACAAACTTCTGTATATACTTGGTAACCCCTTTGTAATGATGCTCTATCAAAAGTTCCAAAAAAACCTTTAAAACTCCAGCCAGGACTCATGGGTTTGGCTGCTTTTTCTGCAGAAAAAGAAGTAGTATTTGTTAAATTCAATATTATAAAAAAAAAAAAGACAAATGTTAATTTTTTCATAATTTATCTTTTTTTTGTTTAGCTACTGACGCGCTAACTGATCCTCCAAGGACTGGTTCTGTTATACTTAAAGGTACCTCTAACACTTTTTCTTTCCTGCTTAAAATTGGTAGAATTATTAAAAAATGAGCAAAATAATATGCCGTAGCGACTCTTGCGACTAGCAAATACACCCCTTCTGCTGGCATTGCCCCAACGTAGCCAAGTATCAAAACATCAGCTACAAGGAACCAATAAAATTGTTTGTATAATGGTCTAAAAATAGCTGATCTGGTTTTTGAAGTATCAAGCCATGGAAGTACTACTAAAATAAATAGAGCGCCAAACATTGCAATTACACCTAAAAGCTTATCTGGCACAGATCTTAGAATTGCATAAAAAGGAAGTAAATACCATTCTGGAACAATATGTGCTGGCGTAACCATTGGGTTTGCTTCAATGTAATTATCAGCATGACCAAGAATATTTGGTGAATAAAAAACAAAGAAAGCAAAAACTATTAAAAAAATTAATAACGCAAATAAATCTTTGATCACTATATATGGGTGAAAAGGAACAGTATCCTTAGAAGGTTTTTTTAAATCAATACCAATAGGATTATTATTGCCAGGTACGTGAAGGGCCCAAATATGAAGAACCACAAGACCTAGTATCAAAAATGGAATTAAGTAATGCAAGCTAAAAAAACGAGTTAATGTAGGGTTATCTACTGAATATCCTCCCCATAACCATGTTACTATGCTTTCGCCAACTAATGGAATTGCGCTAAAAAGATTTGTTATAACTGTCGCCCCCCAAAAGCTCATTTGACCCCAAGGTAAAACATACCCCATAAATGCGGCAGCCATCATAAGTATGTAAATTATCATTCCTAGGATCCATATTATTTCTCGAGGTGATTTATAAGAGCCATAATACAAAGATCTAAATATATGAATATATACAGCTAAAAAAAACATTGATGCACCATTTGCATGAACATATCTTATAAGCCATCCATAGTTAACGTTTCTCATAATATGTTCGACACTTCCAAAAGCTAAGTCTGCATGAGCAACATAATGCATTGCCAAAATTAATCCTGTAACAATTTGAGTAATTAAACAAAAAGTTAATATTCCTCCAAACGTCCACCAATAGTTAAGATTTTTTGGTGTTGGATAATCAGTTAAGTGCTTTCCTAGTGTTAGAAGGGGTAAACGGTCGTTAAACCATTTTCCAAATTTTGAACTAGGAGTATATTCGTGATCACTCATTTACTTAACCTATCTTTATAGTGTTACTATTTACAAATTCGTATTTAGGCACTTCCATATTTGTAGGGGCAGGACCTTTTCTTATTCTTCCAGACGTATCATAATGTGATCCATGGCATGGGCAAAACCATCCTCCATATTCTCCTTTATCGCCTAATGGCACACATCCTAAGTGTGTACAAACACCTAACATAACTAGCCATTCTGGATCTTTTGCTCTATCCTCATCTTTCTCTGGATGCTTTAATTCATCTATGTTAACATCTCTTGCTTTTGCAATTTCTTCTTCAGTTCTTCTTCTAATAAAAACTGGTTTTCCTCTCCACAAGACTGTTATGGACTGACCCTTCTCTACATTGCTAATGTCAACTTCAGTGCTGGCTAAAGCTTTTACTGATGCATCAGGGTTCATTTGGTCAATTAGAGGCCAAACAGTTGCTCCTACCCCAACCGCTCCAACTGCATAAGTTGCTGTAAAAATGAATTCTCTTCTTTTGACTTTTTTCTCTGACATTTAAATTATAAATTAATAATATTTAATATATGATTTCATATAATAAAAAAGCATAATATTTCCACTGATAGAATGACACATTATAAAGCCAATTTTACTCCTAAAATAGCCTTATACGAGCCAGACATACCGCAAAATACAGCTGCAATTATTAGAACTTGTGCTTGTCTCGGTGCTCAATTAGAAATTATTGAGCCATGCGGTTTTCTTCTTAGCGACAAAAGATTTAAACGGGTCGTTATGGACTATATGGACACTAAAAATATAAAATTTTATCAAAGTGATGAGGAATTTTTTGAAGCTAAATCAAATGATAGGGTAATTTTAATTACAACAAAAGCGAAAAAATTATATACTAATTTTAAATTCAATAGAAAAGATACTTTACTTTTTGGTAAAGAAAGTGCCGGGGTACCAAAAAAAGTTCATGATTTATTGAAAAAAAAAATAAAAATTCCTATGGTAGATAAAAAAAGATCACTAAACTTGTCCACATCAGTTGCGATAATTCTGAGCGAAAGTATAAGGCAACTTAAGATTTAATATGGAAATTGCTTCAAAGAAAAATATTGTTAAAAACTGGTTTGTAATTTTACAAGATATAATCACAAATGATATTGAAAAATTAGAAAATAAAAAAAATGTTTTCAAAATTAAAAATTGGTCAAGAGGCCCAAATGCAGGGGGTGGACAATTTCGAATTTTTGAAAATGGTAAGTTGTTTGAGAAAGTTGGTGTAAATTTTTCAGAGGTATATGGAAAATTTCCCAAAAAATTTAAAGGACAAATTCCTGGAACAAAGAAACATTCAAATTTTTGGGCATCAGGTATTTCGGTGGTTATGCATATGAAAAATCCTCATATACCTGCTATGCATTTCAATACAAGATATATTGTTACCTCTCATGGATGGTTTGGTGGAGGAATGGACGTAACGCCGTGTTTAAGGGATGAAATTTTAAAAAAATGGCTTCATAATGAACTTAAAAAAGCATGTAATAGACATAACAAAAATTATTACAAAAAATATAAAAAGTGGTGTGAAAAATATTTTTTTTTACCTCACAGAAATGAGGAGAGAGGAATTGGTGGTATTTTTTTTGATTACAAAAAAGGAAATTGGGAAAAAGATTTTGCATTTGTAAGAGATATTGGATTATCATTTACTAAAATATTTAATGAAATAATAAAAAAAAAAAGAAAAAAGAAATGGACAACAAAACAAAAAGAGCTTCAATATTTAAAAAGAGGTAGATACGTTGAGTTCAATCTTTTATATGATAGAGGCACTAAATTTGGACTACAAACGGGAGGAAATGTAGAAGGAATATTAATGTCCCTGCCTCCAGTTGCCAAATGGAAATAAGATGGAAAAAGAACCTATAACTGTAAGTGGTTTAGAAAAACTAAAAACCGAATTGGTTTTTTTAAAAGAAAAAAAACGACCAGAGATTGTTGCGGCAATATCTGAGGCAAGATCACATGGAGATTTAAAAGAAAATGCTGAGTATCATGCAGCCAAAGAACAACAATCTTTAAATGAGGGAAGAATAGAAGAAATCAACGATATAATTGCTCGAGCAAATGTGATTGATGTAACAAAACTTACCAACGATGGTAAGGTAATTTTTGGTTCAACAGTTTATTTAATAAATTTAGATACTGACGAAAAAATTGATTATAAAATTGTTGGAAAAGATGAGGCAGATTTGAAAAAAAAATTAATTTTTTTTAAATCACCCATAGGAAAAGGTTTGATAGGAAAAAATAAAGGAGATTCAGTAGAAATCAATACACCAGCGGGCACTAAAAATTTTGAAATTAAGGATGTTAAATATATTTAATTTTTTAATATTTTTTTTAGATTTTTATCAGAGATTTTAAAATTGTTATTAATCCAGATATTCTCTATTTCTTTTAGTTTCTCGCCTACAGTTTCTCCCTCTGGAATACCAAAATCTTTAATTAAATCACCTCCAGTGATGGGTAATTTGGGTAGCTCTTTATTTTTAAAATAATTAATTTGATTTACTAAACTTTTATCAAATTTTTTAGAGGTAAATATTTTGTAATTTAAAATATCAATCAATCCTTCCTTACCGTTAAAATAAAATATTTTCCAAAGATTTTGAGATGTAAATTTAAGAGGTAATTTTTTGCTAAAATAAAAATTTTTAATTGATTTTATTCTTTTTTGATTTTTTTTTGAAACATTAAATTTAAAAAAAAAATAATCAGAATTATCTGTATCATCAAGGATCAAAAGTGATAAGAAAAATACAAAGTCTAGACTATGCAAGTTTAATTTTGTGTAATCATTTAATTTTCTTAATAATTCGATTTGTTTAAATTCAGGAAAGACTGCAGAAATTATTTTGTAAGAAAATTCATCTTCGCATAATTTTATAAAGCAATTTGATTTAAAAGTTTTTTTCAATTCATCTAGCAATCTCTCTGATGATAGTTTTTTTATACCTACTATATTTTTTTTAATTATATTTTTAACTGCTAAACTGTGGTCATTTTTGCTATATAATGCAAAAAATCTGAAATACCTTAGTATTCTTAAGTAGTCTTCTTTTATTCTTTGTTCTGGCTTTCTTATGAATTTTATTAATCCGTTTTCTAAATCTTTTTTCCCATCAAAAGGATCAAATAAATTTCCGTTAATATCTGCATATATGGAGTTGATAGTAAAGTCGCGTCTTTGAGCGTCTTTAATCCAATCTGTCGTAAATTCTATTTCTGCATGACGTCCATCAGTTTTAATATCACTTCTTAAAGAAGTAATTTCAAATTTATCATTTTCTATTAAAGCTGTAATTGTTCCGTGTTCAATACCAGTCTCAAAAAATTTTAAATTATTGTTTTTTAGAGCCTCTTTTACCTTTGTTGGATCTATATTTGTTGCTAGGTCAATATCATCAACTTGTTCATTATTAATTATTTTTCTTACACAACCTCCGACATATCTTATCTCGGCTTCACTTGAATAACTTTCAATTGCATGAAAAATTTTTTCTACATTTGTATCTTTTCTTAACCTTATAAATCTTTGATTTATAGTGTTTAGATTTTTTGTTGATGAAAAGATTTTATTTATAATACTTAGCATATCTGGCTGGGGCGCTAGGATTCGAACCTAGGAATGGCGGTACCAAAAACCGCTGCCTTACCACTTGGCTACGCCCCAAAAATTATCTATTTTATATCGCAACTTTTTATATAATTTTAGTTATAATACACAAACAATTATTTAATTTCCTTTTATAAATTTTCAAAGCATTTTTTGCAAATTTATTTGAATTAAAGTACATAATTATCGCAGATCCAGAACCTGTCATTCTAACAAAATTAGCTTTTTCGTTTTGATTAAGTAAATTTTTAATTTTTTTTAAGGCTGGATGTATATTAAAGGCGCTTTTTTCTAAGTCATTTTTACCGTTAAGAATCACATTCTTAACAATTTTTTCTTTTGGTATATTAAACTCAGATTTAGAAAAAGTTTTATTTGATGAATATATTTTCTTAGTCGAACAACCAAATGTAGGTTTTACAATTAAGACATGATATTTTTTAATATCTGCAACTTCTTTTATAGATCCATCCCTATATAAAATTTTTGGCTTAGTATTCAACCCAAGAATAACATCGGATCCAATTTTTAGAGAATACTTTTTTAATTTTTTCAAATTTATAATCTTTTTTTTGTAGAAATAGTTTAATAAGTTTGCTGCATTCATTGACCCGCCTCCCATCCCAGATTGAAGTGGAATTTCTTTTTTAACCAGAATTTTATATTTATTTTTCAAAACATTATCTTTATCCAACAAGCTAAGTAACTTTGTAACTGTATTTTTTTTTGTAATTTTTTTTGAAAATTTTCCTATAAATTTAACTTTATGATATTTTGAGGTAGACTTATTTATATAAATTTTATCAGATAGATTCACAAAACAAACAAGAGACTCGATTAAATGCACTTTTTTTTTTTTGGATTTCCTGATTATATTTAAATTAAGATTGATCTTTGCTCGAGAATTAATTCTATAAACTCTCATTGTTTTTATGATAAGCCATTAATTAATTTTACCTTAATTTTTTCTATCATTTCTTTTTCAGCATCATCCATTTTTAGTACACTATTCCAAAAATATTGTGCTTGAATTTTTCTATTCAGTTTCCATAGAATATCTCCATAATGGTCGTTTACGATAGGATCGTTAGGCATTAATTCTAAAGCTCTTCGCATATATTTTTCAGCATCTTTATATTTTCCTACTAGAAAATACCCCCACCCTACTGAATCAATTATATAAGGGTCATTTTCATTTTCTTTATAAGCTTTCTCCAGCATCAATATTGCTTTATTAATATTTTGATTACGCTCCAACCATGAGTAAGCTAAATAATTTAATACATATGAATTGTTTGGTATTATTTTTAATGCATCTAGTAAATCTTTATCTGATTTTTCATATTTTCCAATCCTTTCAAAACTCCCGCCTCTCCTGTAAAGTAAGTCTGCATAATTTAAATCATCTTTATCCATAATATTCATTACAGATGTATATAACTCAATTGCCTTCTCATATTTTTTGGAATTTTTATAAATTGTTGCAAGATCGAATAAAACTTTAATTGATGGATTTTTTATATTTTTAAAATTTTTTTCAATATACGTCAAAGCTTCATCTTTATTTTTTTTTTCTGTGATTATTTTTGCTTCTTGTTTAATTTTAAACCAGTAATAAAGATCATCTTTTGAATTAAATAATTGTAAAACTTTTAAACTTTGATCATAATTTTCATTAAGGAAATAGTTATCTGCCATTAAAGATAAATTTATTTTAAATTTTTTATTTAAAAAATATGAGATATTTAGGTAAAAATTTGATTGTTCATATTCATCTTGGGATGAATATAAATTAGAAACCAAATAAAAAAACTCAGCTAAAAGGTCATTTTCATTATTACAAGAAAATATTTCTTTTATTTCGTTAAAGTTGCTCTTATCAATCCATGATTTTGTTTGTAGGGTTATTAAGTTGCCCGACAGCTCATCTATTTCAAATGAAATTTCTTGAACTAAATCAAATCTTTTTTTGTGAATAAGATAATTTACATAAAAAAATAAATATCTTGAATAATCAGCGGCCTCTGAACTTTTTAATTGATCAAAGTACTCTAAAGTTTCTGGTTTATTTAAGTAACAACTTTGAAATGCATTATTAATGGCTATTAAATTACCGAAATTAGATTTGAAAATACTCATTTTTTTTTCTTCGAACGTATATGCGTAATCTCTTAGTGTTTCATAAATAACTTTTTCAAATGTGCCTTCTTCTGTGTATTTGGCTATACTATTTAGGTATATTTTAGTTTTATCAAAATTTTTTTTATTAATACTATCTATTAGTAAAATCAATTGGGCCTCAAAAAATTCTGATTTTTTTTTGCTCTTTAAAAACTTTATTTCTTGAATGGCCCTGTCTACATTTTGATTAAGTACAAGTGAGAAAATCAATCTCTTAAAATACTCATCGTGTTTATTTAATAGTTGTTTTGAAGATTTTAAATATTTAAGAGCCTGTTCATTTTCTTGATTATTATGTGAAATAACTCCTGAAAAATAATTCGACAATTCTTTGGAATTAAAATCTTTGGAATAGATATTTTTGGATTTCGCCTCAATGGGGAAAAAAATGAAAAATATACTAAAGATTATTTTTAAGTTTTTTGCTATCATTTCAAAATGGTTAATAAAGAAATTTTAAATCAAGCGTTTTTAAAATCAATAGAATCTGAATATATTTTTGATAACGCGCCAATAAATCGCTTAAAAAAAAATGAAGAAAATGATGGAATTGATAAAAAGTTGATAGAGCTTAGAGAAAAAATTAAATCAATTGAGGATTGTGAACTTAAAAAATTTGCAAAAAATATAGTTTTCAGTGACGGCAATCCAAACAGCCAAGTTATGATAGTGGGAGAAGGACCAGGGGAGAAAGAGGATATGCAGGGTAAACCATTCGTTGGCGACGCTGGGATGCTGCTGAATAAAATGTTAAATGCAATTAAAATTAAAAGAGAAGATGTTTATATAACAAACGTTGTTAACTATAGACCTCCCCAAAATAGAAAACCTGAAATTTCAGAAATCAAAAGATATTCAGTTTTTTTACGTGAACATATTTTAATTATAAACCCAAAAATATTGATATTAATGGGTAGTACAGCTATGGAAGCTTTATTTGGTCAAAAACTAAAAATTTCAAAAGAGAGAGGTAAATGGAAAGAAATAATAATTAATCAAAAAACTTTTTTAACCATTCTGACTTTCCATCCAGCTTATTTATTAAGACAACCTGATCAAAAAAAATATTCCTGGGAAGATTTAAAAAATATAAGAAAAAAAATTGATGAATTGAAAATTAAAATTTGATGAAAAAAGTAATTGCTGGTGTCGACGAAGTTGGTAGAGGAAGTTTGGTAGGACCAGTTTTTGCAGCCACAGTAATATTTAAAAAACATGTGGATAAAAAAAGAATTAAGGACTCAAAAAAACTCTCAAAAAATCAGAGAAACTTATTAGAAAAATATATTAAAAAAAATAGTATTTGGACGATTGGCTCTGCTTCGTTAAGAGAAATTGAGAAATTAAATATATTAAAAGCAAGTCTGCTAGCAATGAAACGGTCTATAAAAAAACTAAAATCTAAACCATCTTTAATCATGATTGATGGTAATAAGTCTCCAATAATGAATGGTTATAAATTAAAGTCTATAATTAAGGGTGACCAAAAAGTAGCTGAAATTTCAGCAGCATCTATTATTGCTAAAGTTTCTAGAGATAGACTTATTTCAAAAATGTCAAAAAAGTTCGTTAAATATGGCTGGAATAAAAATTCAGGCTACGGCACAAAACAGCATTTAGAAGCGATTAAAAAATTTGGTGTAACAAAGCATCACAGAAAAACGTTCGTGCCAATACACAATATATTGAGTCTCAAAAAAATTTCGTAACAAGAAGAGTCCTTTTTTTTCAATCACTGGTTGACGAAGATTCTGGTCTGGAGTCTAATTAAATTTTAAAAAATGATGTTGAAAAATTTACATAATAAAATTTTAAATGCAGATAGTCTAAAAGAGCTAAAAAAAATTCCTGATGAGACATTTGATTTAATTTTTGCAGATCCTCCATATAATTTACAATTACAAAATAGTTTAGTTAGACCTGACAGATCAAAAGTAAATGCTGTAAATGACAAATGGGATCAGTTTAAGAGTTTTAAAACATATGATAAATTCACATCAGATTGGTTAAGCGAATGTAAAAGAATATTAAAGAAAAATGGATCTATTTGGGTAATTGGAAGTTATCATAATATATTTAGAGTAGGAAAAATAGTTCAGGATTTAGGTTTTTGGATATTGAATGACGTAATCTGGAATAAAAATAATCCAATGCCAAATTTTAGGGGTACAAGATTTACAAATGCACATGAAACTTTGATATGGGCCTCTAAAAGCAAAAAATCAAAATATACATTCAATTATCAATCAATGAAATCTTTTAATGATGACCTGCAGATGAGATCGACATGGAATTTACCTATTTGTAATGGTAAAGAAAGATTGAAAAATAATGGAGTGAAAGTTCATTCTACTCAAAAACCAGAGGCCTTGCTTCATCGAATTATATTAGCCTCTTCAAATAAAAATGATTTTATATTCGATCCTTTTTTAGGATCGGGAACAACGGCAGTAGTTTCAAAAAAACTAGGCAGATCATACTTTGGAATTGAGAAAGAAAAAATTTATTATGAAGCTGCAAGTAAGAGATTACAAAGTACAAAAGAGATTAAAGATGAATATTTAGATGTAATTCAAAATAATAAATCAAAACCGAGAATTCCTTTCGGATCTTTAATTGAATTAGGTGTAATAAAACCTGGAGTAGAAATTTATGATAAAAAAAAGGAGATTTATGCAAAAGTTATGGTTGATGGGAGTATAAGATATAAAAAAAATGAGGGATCAATTCACAAGGTGGCTGCTAAAATATTAGGTTCTGAAAGTTGCAATGGTTGGACCTATTGGCATTATCAGTCAGGAAAAATCTTAAAACCAATAGATGATCTTAGGCAACGATTAAGGCCAAGAAGTTAGTTGTTATAAACTTTTCCTAAATAATTTTCTAAAAATTTGTCATTTTTCGAGAGATATTTCAAACAAATGTTTCTAAAAAAAATATTTAAAGGGTTTGATAAATGAAATGCAAAATGATTAAGATTAGATCTTGAAATTATTTGTTTAGTTCTGAAAACTCTATTTTTATAATAATTTGAGGTATTGTTCTTTAAATCCGAAAAAAGCTCGTTTGCAGATTCTATTGATTGTGATGCACCCTGTGCGAATGAAGGAGGAAATGCATAAAATGCGTCCCCAGTTAAAAAAATATTATTTGATTTAGGTATTAGAAATTTTTTGCTAACAAAAATTGGAAAGCATTTAGTCTCTTCGACCTTTTCAACTAGATTTAGATTTGATTTAGAGGAAATTTCGTTTAATAAATTTTTCTTAAAAGTATTATCATTCAATAAATCTTTGTTGATTATTTTCTTTTGAATTAATTCTTTTCTAATTATTGCTATAAAATTAAATTCTTTTTTTTGATTAATGGGGTATATCACAAAATGAAAGTTTGGCCCAAGGTATAAAGAAATATCAAAGTTATTAAAATCTTTAATGTTCCCTCTTAAAGCAATACTATTAAAGTATTTGGGCAAACCTTCTTTTTTAAATAATATTCGTTTTGTTTTTGAATAAACACCATCAGCTGCCACCAAATAATCAAATTCATCAGTTCTATTATTTGAAGATAATAGTGATGATTGATATCCTTGCTTAATATCATCAAGCTCATAATTTAAAATCAAATTATCTTTTGGAATTCCATTTAGTAGAAATTCAATTAAATTCGATCTTTTCAACGTAGTATAATGATTATTTTCATTATTGAACTTTGATAGGTCAATGTCGCATATTTTTTTTGAGTCTTTTGCATTTAGAAAATTGACTTTTTTTGGAAAGTAAAGTTCATTATTGTTAAGTTTTTTAAAACCAATATTATTAAGCAATTTAATACTATTAACAGATAATTGTATTCCATATCCATCATTTAGATCAATTGAATTTTTTCGTTCAAATATTTTATATGAATAAGATTTATTTTTTTCTATTAGGTTTGCAAAAAACAAACCCGAAATGCCTGCACCTATTATTGCGATTTTTTTCATTTTAAGTGGGTAACGAATTGAATATTTTTTTTGTAAATGAAGGTAAAATAAATTTACTAAAGTTTGATTTATCTAAAAGAAAACTATTTTTTATTGTTTTTCTACTATTATTTTTGTTAATTATTATTTTCATATTCATATTAGATAGTTTAATGTTTATCTTTTTATCGATCGATAATTTATATTTTTTTTTGTCAATTTCATCCATTGGAAAAATGACTAGATTCTTTAAAAAATTAAATTTTTTATTTTTTATTACTAAATATTTATTTTTACGTTTATATACCTGAGCCTCAAAATATTTAGTTTTGTTTAATTTATTATTTGTAATTATTGCAAAATCTTTTTTTTTATAAGCTTTACAATAAGCAGTTAATGGACACGAATTACATATTGGTAATGACGGTCTACAAATTAAAGCCCCTATCTCCATTATTGCTTGAGCGTAATCACTTGATCTTTTTGAGTTTGAAAAAAAACTTTTTTTTTCAATTAAATTTTCTTTAGATATTTCAACTTTATTTTTTAATAAGAAAACTCTTTTTAATATTCTTTCAACATTGCCGTCCAATGGAATATAGGGTTTATTATGTGCAATAGATAAAATTGATCTTGATGTGTATTCTCCAATACCTGGAAGGGCTTTGAGTTTTTCTAAATCTTTAGGCAAATTTCCACGATGTTCTTTTATTAATATAGTAGCTGTCTTCTTAAGATTTTTTGCTCTTGAATAATAACCGAGACCCTCCCAATATTTAAGTATACTATTTTCATCTGCATTAGCTAAAGATTTGAGATTTGGAAATTTTTTAATAAATCTATTAAAAAATGGAATAACTGTTTTTACTTGAGTTTGTTGAAGCATAAACTCACTTACTAAAGTAAAATATTCATGTTGCTTTTTTGTATTATTTCTTCTCCACGGTAAAGGTCTTTTATTATTATCGTACCAATGTAGAATTTTTTTTGGTATGTTCTGTTTATTCATATGCAATATAAATCCAATTCTAAGCAGAGATACAGATCCATTCAAGGATTAAGATCTTTTAAAGATACTTTACCAACAAAAGTCAAAAAGATTTTAAAAAAGAAAGGTCATATCTTTTCAGAAACTCTTGATAATTGGAGGTACATTGTTGGTGATGAATTATTCAAAGTATGCTACCCAAAATCTTTCAAAAGTTCTAATAAATTTAGTTCAAGAACTCTTAACATAATGGTCAAAAGGGGTCATGAGGTTGAAATGGAGTATTCAAAAAATGAAATTATTAAAAAAATTAATACATACTTTAACGACACAATAGTCGAAAAAATAAGATTAATAACTTTTGATGGTAACCAAAAAGTTTTCAAAAAAGAAATAATAAAAGATGTGACAAAAAACCAATATACAAAAAAAATCACAAACATTAAAAACGAGAAAATAAAAAACTCACTTTTAGAATTAAGTAAATTATTTAAAGATAATGAAAAATAAAATTTTCACTTTATTTCTATTTTTTTTTTTAAATCATAGTCTAAGTGCAAGTGAAAAAATAAAGCCTATTATAGAGGGAAATATAAATGCAAAAGTAAAAATTATAGTTTATGAGTCCCTAACCTGCTCACATTGCGCTAACTTTCATAAAAACGTCTATCCAAAACTGAAAGATGAATTTTTAGATAAAGGTTTGGTGTCGATAGAATTTAAAAATTTTCCGTTGGATATTGCAGCTTTAAACGCATCAAAATTGGCTCATTGTAAAAATGATGGTAAAGCAAATATTCTTCATTTTTTATACTTAAAGCAAGAGGATTGGATGGAAGGAAATACTATTGAAAAATTAAATTCAAATCTAAAAGATGTAATTAAAAATCAAAATTTTAATTTAAATTTTGACAGTTGCATAGCAGACAAGAATATTGAAGATCACATACTGGAAGATCGAATCGAGGGAGCGAAAAAATTTAAAATAAATGCTACTCCTACGATAATAATTAACGATAAAAAGTTTGAAAAAGCATTAAACTTTAAAAACTTGAAAAAAGCCTTAGAAAAACTGATATAGTCTCCAAATGGAGTTTAAAAAAATCCAGTTAAATGGTTTCAAATCATTTGCTGAAAATACAACATTCATAATAGATAAAGGTTTAACTGGAATAGTTGGACCAAACGGTTGTGGAAAATCAAATATTGTAGAATCTTTAAGATGGTGCATGGGTGAAACATCAGCAAAAAGTATGAGAGGTTCCGGGATGGAAGATGTTATATTTTCTGGAACTTCCAATAAACCCTCAAAAAATTTAGCAGAGGTTATAATTTCACTTTCAAATCAAAACAAAGATGGTCCAAATCAATATAAAGATTTTGATTCCATTGAAGTAAAACGTAAAATAGAAAAAGATAAGGGATCAAAGTTTTATATTAATGAAAAAGAAGTGAGAGCAAAAGATGCTCAAATGTTTTTTGCAGATTTGTCTACTGGTGCACACTCTCCGTCAATAATAAGCCAAGGTAGAATAGGAGCGCTTGTTACTGCAAAACCTACAGACAGAAGAGCAGTATTAGAGGAAGCTGCTGGTATAGCAGGTTTACATGTGAGAAGACATGAAGCGGAACTACGATTAGATGCGGCTGAAAATAATTTAAAGAGAGCAGATGAGTTACGAAGACAACAAGAAAGGCAATTGCAAAATTTATTAAAACAAGCTGAGGAAGCTACAAAATATAAAAATATTTCCGAAGATATTAAAAAGATTGAAGCGGGCCTCTATTATTTAAAACTAAGAGATATTGACAATGAAATTAAACTTGAAAAAGAGATAAATAACGAAGCAGACAACGAAGTAAAAGACTTTAATGAAAAATTAGAATTAATTGAAAAAAAAATAAATGACGAAACTGAGAAAGTAAATCCTATAAGAGATAAAAATTTTGAAATTTTATCCAAAATTCAAAGATTAAATCTTGAATTGAAAGGATTAGACGAGGAAAATGAGAGAATTAAAAGTGAAATAGAGGAAATAAAAAGCTCTTTAAAAATTCTAGAAAGTGATACTGACAGAGAAAAGAGTATTATTATAGACGCTAAATCTAACGAGAAAAGACTGAAGGAAGAAAAACAAGAACTAATTGATATTGACTCTAAATATTATGTAACTGAAAAACAGTCAAACGAGGATTTAGATGTTGCAAAAAAGAATTTAAAACAAGAACAAGAAAAAGTCGATAATCTTATAAGTAATTTTGGTTCCGAAAATCTAAAGAAAAATCTACACACAATTAGGGAAATAAAAGATAACATTGATGAAATTATCAAACTTGTTAAAAACAGAAATAACGATGATGCTATTAAAATTTTAGAGTCATGCCAAATAACTATTGGTTATTTAACCCAGACAATAAATGAGAATGATGATGATAAAAAGTTATCTAATCTTTCTGAAAAAAACGAAAATATAAAAAAATTACAAGAAATATATGCAGATAATTACAGTAAAAACCAAAATCTAAAAAAAGAATCTATTAAAAGAAATGAGAGAATAAAGACTATTGAAAATGAGGTTAATAGTTGGAAAAATTTATTAATAAATTCTGAAAAAAAAATAAATGAATTGAATGAACGTAAAAAAACTCTTAACCAAAAATTAGAAGAATTAGATAAACAACCACAAACTCAGGCTGAAAAAAAAGGTCAAATTTCGGAAAGTTTAAGAATTTCAGAAAATGAAAAAAAAGAAAATGAAGTTTTGATTGATCAAATTGATAATCAAATAAATGACTATAGAAACGAATTAAATGTTACAAAAGAATCATCAATCGAAATTAGAGAGAGAAAAGCAAGCTCAACTGCAACTATAGAGGGTCTGGATAAAAGAAGAACTGATTTATTGGATAGAATAGATACTGACTTAAACCTCAATGAAGAAAATCTGTTAGGTTTTTCTAATCTTGAAAAACAAGATGAATTTCCAGATGCAGTCACACAAGAAGAACTTTTGGACGCTAGAAAGAGAGAAAGAGAAAAATTAGGATCAGTAAACTTAAGAGCAGATGAAGAAACCAGCAAATACGAAATTGAAATAAAAAAAATGGAAAATGATAGACAAGACTTAGTTCAAGCAATTTCAAAACTTAAAGACAGCATAAGTGAATTAAATCAAAAAGGAAGGGAAAGGCTTTTGGAGGCTTTTGAAAAAGTTAATAGAAAATTTAATGAGGTTTATACAAAATTATTTAATGGTGGAAGTGCTAAACTTGAACTTGTAGATTCTGATGATCCTCTTGAAGCTGGTTTAGAATTATTAGTAAGCCCTCCAGGAAAAAGACTTCAATCTATTACTCTGTTGTCAGGAGGTGAGCAAGCATTGACAGCTTTATCACTTATTTTTGCAGTTTTTTTAACTAACCCTGCACCAATTTGTGTTTTAGACGAAGTTGATGCACCTCTAGATGATGCGAATGTTACAAGGTTTTGTAATTTACTTGAGGAACTTACGAAAATTACTCAGACAAGATTTGTAATTGTAACCCATCATGCTTTAACAATGTCAAAAATGAACAAACTTTACGGTGTTACAATGCCTGAAAAAGGTATCAGCCAACTAGTAGCTGTTGATTTACAGAAAGCTGAGAGTATGGTCGCTTAATAATGACCGAAGAAAAATTTAAAACTCGCCTAGAAATTGCAAAAAAAAAGTTATCTGATGATGAAAACAAAAATAGCGATAAAAAGACGTCACTTTTAGGGGTAGCATTCAAAATGAGCACTGAACTTGTGGCCGCAGTTCTGGTGGGTAGTATTATTGGGTTTATTTTTGATAGCTGGTTTGGTACTAAACCATGGTTAATTTTAACATTTTTTTTTGTAGGAGTTATAGCGGGAGTTTTAAACGTAGTAAGATCTGCAAAAAACATGCAAAAGTAAAATATTATGGCTACAAACCCAATGCACCAATTCAATGTTTATAGAATTGGCCCTGAGATAAAAATAGATCAAATAGATATTTCATTTACTAACGCAAGTTTGTTTATGGTAATAAGCTCATTATTTATTTTGATTATATTCAATTTAGGTTCTGTAAAAAAAAATATCATACCGAATAAAATTCAGTTACTTGCTGAGCTAAGCTATTCTTTCATTTCAAAAATGATCAGTGATACTGCTGGTTCGAAGGGAAAGCCATATTTTGGATTTATATTTTCATTATTTATGTTTGTTCTATTTTGTAATATGTTAGGAATGTTGCCTTATGCTTTTACAGTAACTAGTCATATAATAGTTACCTTTGTCCTTGCAGCATTCATATTTATTGGGGTAACTGTAATAGGTTTTTTAAAACATGGTCTTGGTTATTTGAAATTATTTGTTCCAAGTGGAGTTCCAATTGTTTTATTGCCTTTAATTGTAATAATAGAAGTTATTTCGTATCTAAGTAGACCAATAAGCCTATCTGTAAGACTTTTTGCAAACATGATGGCTGGTCATACAATGATGAAGGTTTTCGGGGGATTTGTTATAAGCCTCGGATTAGTTGGTGGATGGCTTCCACTAGGTTTTTCGGTTGCATTAACTGGTTTGGAGATATTAGTTGCTTTTCTTCAAGCATATGTATTTGCAATTTTAACATGCATATATTTAAATGATGCATTAAATTTACACCATTAACAAAAAGGAGGAATAATGGAACTAGAAGCAGCAAAAATGATAGGAGCAGGTCTAGCAGCAATAGCATTAGCTGGAGCTGGAGTGGGTATTGGAATTATATTCGGTAACTATCTTTCAGGAGCTATGAGAAATCCGTCTGCAGCCCAAAAACAATTCCCAAATTTACTATTAGGTTTCGCGTTAGCTGAGGCTACTGGTTTATTTGGACTAGTTGTAGCATTGATTATTTTATTTGCATTTTAAATAATGCATAAAAAATTAGTTTTATATTTATTCCTTTCGATCATTGCATTTTTTTCAAATGCATATGGTGCGGAATCAGAAGGTATGCCACAATTGAATCCTGAGTTTTGGGTTTCACAAATTTTTTGGCTAATATTAACCTTTGGATTTTTGTTCGTAATTTTATCTAAATTTATACTTCCAAAAATAAGTAATAATTTAGAATTAAGAAAATCACAAATTTTAGAGAATATAGAAACAGCCGAAAAACAAAAAATTGAAAGTGAAAATAAAATAAAAGAATATGAGACTTTAATTAATAACAGTAAAAACGAGGCTAGAAACTATTTCAATGAGGCTAGAAAAAAAATAATTCAAGATATAGATAAAAAAAGAGAAAAAATTGAAGAGGAGATAAACTTAGAGATACAGAATGCTGAAAAAGAAATAGTTGAACTAAAAAAAAGTTCGCCAGAAAAGATTAACAAAATTGCAACTGAAACATCAGCGCAATTAATTAAGCAATTGATTGGTGAAGAAATTAATAATAGCAGTATTTCTGCTATTGTTGAAGATCTTTCTAAAAAAAATAAAGGTAAATATTATGGCAATTGATGCAACATTTTGGGTAGCGGTATCTTTTTTTATTTTTGTAGCTGTTCTTGTTTACTTTAAAATTCCTCAAAAGGTAAATGAAACTTTAAATAAACTTATTTCAGATATTAAAAACGAAATTGATGAAAGTGAGAAATTACGAGAAGAGTCAAAAGTCATGCTAGATAATGCACAAGCCAAATTAGATAGTGCTAAATCAGAAGTGAAGGAAATCTCAGATAGAGCCAAACAAGATAGCGAAAAACTTATTATAGAGATGAATGATAAATTTCATAAAATTTCTGATATAAAAAAAAATTTAGCAAAATCTAAAATTTCACAAATGAAAGAGGCGGCGCTTAATGATATTAAAAAAGCATCAATCAGTATTGCTGTTGAATCTGTAAAAAAAGCAATATCAACATCAGTAGATAAATCTAAGCTGGATAATTTATTTTCAAAAGATTTAGAGCAAACAAAAAGTCTACTTAAAAAGATTAATTCTTAATCTAACTATAAATTAGTTACTTTTTTTCAAAATAATATAGATTAAATATTTATGGATTCTATTGTAATTGGTTCTGGTTTTGGTGGCATAGCAGCTGCTCTGCGGCTAAGGGCGAAAGGTCATAACGTTACATTGATAGAAAAACATAAAGATCTTGGTGGCAGAGCAAGAGTATTTAAAAAAAATGGTTTCACATATGATGGTGGACCAACTGTTATCACTGCTCCTTACCTTATTAACGAACTATTTGAATTGTTCAAAAAAAATCCGGAAAATTACATAAAACTGCAACCTCTCCAGACTTGGTATCAATTTGTTTTTGAGGATAAGACAAAATTTAATTATTCAGGAAATGAAAATGATATGAAAAAGCAAATTGAAAATTTCAGCAAAGAAGATGTCGAGGGTTATTCGAACTTAGTAAGTTTCACAAAAAAAATTTTTGATAAAGGTTTTACCGAACTAGCTGATGTACCATTTAATAAACCATTTGCAATGATTCAACAGTTGCCTGCTTTATTAAAGTTAAAAAGCTATAAATCAGTTTATTCTTTAGTTTCATCTTATGTTAGAAATGAGAAGCTCAGGAGAATGTTGAGTATGCACCCATTATTAGTAGGTGGAAACCCTTTTACGACGACATCAATATATGGATTAATTTTATATTTAGAAAAGAAATGGGGAATTCATTATTCTATGGGTGGAACCGGAAATATTATAAGTGGGCTCGAAAAATTAATGAGTGAAGTTGGAATTAAAATAATTAAAGGTCACGAAGTAAATAAAATAACTTTAAAAGAAAAAAAAATAACAGGAATCCAATTGGATAATAAACAAAACATAAATGCTGACAACGTAGTATGTAATGCAGATCCACCTGCGGTATATGAAAATTTATTAAATGGTAGTAAGAGAAGTTCTTTACTATTTGAATGGAAAAAAAATAGAATGGAATATTCAATGGGATTGTTTGTTTATTATTTCGGAACTAAAAAAACTTATGATTCAATAGAACATCATACAATAAAATTTGGCAATAAATATAAAGAACATTTAGACGACATATTTGATAATAAAAAATTAAATAATGATATAAGTTATTATTTACACAGGCCATCTGCCACGGATAAGTCTATGGCTCCAGAGGGTCATGATTGTTTTTATGTTTTAGTACCAGTTCCTAACAACCAATCTAATATTAATTGGAATATTGAAGGAGAAAAAATGAAAGACCTAGTAATAGATAAGATGGAAAACGATTTAATGCCAGATTTGAGAAAAAACATTGTTGAGGATTTTTATCTAACACCTGATTATTTCGAAAAAGATCTTAATACAAAATATGGTTCTGGTTTTTCAATACAGCCAAAATTTTCACAGTCAGCCTATTTTAGATTTCACAATAAATCAGAAATTTATGATGGGTTATACTTTGTAGGAGCTGGAACACATCCTGGCGCAGGTGTTCCTGGCGTCCTCTCATCCGCAAAAGTTCTTGATAAAATTTTATGATGACTAAAAGTCTTTTATCTATTCATGCAAAATCTTTTAGTTGGGCAGGTTTTTTTTTACCAAAAAATAAATATAAAGATAGTTCTGATTTATATGATTTTTGTAGAACATTAGATGATATTGTTGATCAAGATCTTTTACTTAACGAAAAAATTAAAAAATTTAATGCATTTAAAAGTGACTTTGAGAATAAAAACTTTGAGAATAAAAATATCAAAAAAATATACTTACTCATTCAAAAATTTAATATTGATAGGAAAATTGTAAAAGATTTATTCGATGGAGTTGAAACAGATTTAAAAGAAAAGGTAACCTTTGATACAAAAAAAGATTTAATAATATATTCCTATCGTGTTGCTGGTACCGTTGGACTAATGATGGCGAAGATTTTGAATGTTAGATCTAAAAGTTCATTAATGTCTGCAATAGATTTAGGGATAGCAATGCAATTAACCAATATAGCGAGGGATGTATTAGAAGATAAAAATAGAAATAGGATGTACATAAATTCAAATTTTGAGACAATAGAGGATACAATAAAATTTGCTGACATTTTTTATAAAAGATCTTTTAGTGCTATAAGTGAAATACCATTTTTAAGTAGATTTGCGATTTTAGTTGCAAGAAGAGTCTATAGAGAGATCGGGAACGAGATTTTAAAAAAGAAAAATATGGAAAATTACAAATCTGCAGGAAAAATTTATGTTTCGTCCTTAGGCAAGTTTAACCAAACAATTTTAAGTATTTTAGATATGTTTAACTTATATTATTCAAAAAAAGATAATGAAATTCAGAGAAAAGAACATGCTTTAATTAAAGAGGAAATAAATTTAGATGAAAGAATTTGATTATATTATTATTGGCGGTGGATGTGCGGGCTTATCTTTAGCATATGAACTTAATATAAACAAAAAGTTAGATAAGAAAACTCTAGCAATTATCGAAATTAGAGAGAAATATAAAAGAGATAAAACTTGGTCTTTTTGGAAAGTGGTTGATCATAATTTTGAGGATTGTGTTATAAAAAGCTGGAATAATTTTACAATTAACTCTCTTCACGGTACTCATGAAATGGTAAATAAACGATATCCATACCAAACTATTGATAGTGGTTTATTTTACAAAAAAGTAATAGATAGTTTAAAAAAGAATCAAAACATTCAATTTCTAAACGATATAAATCAATTAAATACTAAAAATTCTTTTATATTTAATAGTATTTCAACTAATCAAATTCATGATTCTAATCTCTGGCAACATTTTAAAGGTATAGAGATTGAAACTCAAAAAAATATTTTTGATGATGAAATCTTCAACTTAATGGACTTCAATTGTGATCAAAGAAATAATGTACATTTTTTTTATACTTTGCCTTTTGCAAAAAATAAGGCTTTAGTTGAGACTACATGGTTGTCCAAAATGAATGATAAAACTCTATATGATTATGATACGCAGTTAGAAAATTATATTAAAGAAACGCTTAAAATAAAAAATTACAAAATTAAATATGAAGAAGAGGGTGCAATACCACTTTTTTACCCAATTAATAAAATCGAACAAAACAAACTTCACATTGGCTCAGCTGGATGTATGACACGTCTAAGTACTGGTTATACCTTTTTAAATATTCAAGAGCATAGTAAATATATAACCAAAAATATTGAAATGATTAAAAAAGCGAAAATTTATCATATTGGAAAAAAATATGAATTTCTTGATAAGGTATTCTTGAATGTATTAAAGAGACATCCTGATAAAATGCCAAAAATATTTTTTGATATGTTTAATGGATCATCCGAGGTTGTGATTAAATTTCTTTCTAATAAAAGTAATTTTTTTGAAGATTTAAAAATAATTTTCAAAATGCCGAAAATGCTATTTATTAAGAATATTTTTTAATAATATGAATAGAATTAATTATTTACACTCTTTAATTTTTTTTAACATTTGTATTCTATTGTCAGCATTTGATTTTTTACATAATAACGATTTTTTAATTCTATCCTTATTTTTAATACTAAGTTTAGGGATATCACACGGAGCGTTAGATCATTTAAAAGGAATGAGGTTATTGAAGATTTTAAAGCATGAAACAATTTATATTTTTTATTTTTTTTATATTTTATTGGCATTCATTGTAATTTTTGCTTGGATGATTCTACCTAAATTTTTGTTATTACTTTTTTTAATCATTGCATCTTATCATTTTGGCAAAGAGGACTCGGAATTTATAAAATTAAATTTTAAAAATGACATAATTTATTTTTTTAAAGGAAGTTTAGTCATAGCCGCTCCATTATTGTTTCATAAAAGTGAAACTCTAAAAATTTTTATGGATTTAAATTTTAATGTATCTCAAAGTTTTTTTGTATCTAATGAATTTATTTATTTTTTAATTGGTTTAAGCTTTATATCAAATATAGTTATTTCACTAAATAAGGATATTAATATAAAGGCTCTTCTTTTGATGGATTTTATATCTGTCTTATTAATAAATTTTTTTCTACAACCAATTTTAGCGTTTACAATTTACTTTTGTTTTTTACACTCAATTAGACATTCATTTAAATTATCTAATGAACTTAATACTAATAATTTTGTTAAAGGTGTTAAAAAATTTATAATTAAAGCAGTTCCATTAACTATTTTAACTGCTATTTTATTCCTTGTATCACTATTTTTGTTGAATAATTATTATATTTTAGATGCAGCAGTATCAAAAGTTATATTTATTGGTTTGGCGTCTTTAACCTTTCCGCATATATTGCTCGAATATTTAGTCGAAAAAAATGAAAAATAAAAACATAAATTTATTAGGATGGATATTGTTTATAATATCAGCGATTGGCTTTACTATATCAAGTATTGGTAGTTTCTGGGCGATGTTTGGTAGTCTTTTTTTTTTAGTAGCATGCCTTATATTTCTTATTCCATTTTTTAGAAAAGAAAGCGATGAAGATTAACGATTTAAAAATATACCTGGCATCACCTAGGGGTTTCTGCGCAGGTGTTGATAGAGCAATTGAAATTGTAAAAAAAAGTATTTCAAAATATGGTGCACCAGTATACGTGAGACACGAAATTGTTCATAATAAACATGTTGTTGAGAGCCTAAAAAAAATTGGAGCCATATTTGTTGAGGAATTGGATGAAATCAAAGACAAATCTAGACCAGTAATATTTTCTGCTCACGGTGTACCAAAAAAAATCCCTAATGAAGCAAAAGAACTAAATATGGAATATATTGATGCAACATGTCCGCTCGTTACCAAAGTACATAGAGAAGCTGAAAATTTATATAAAAATGGATCACATGTTCTTTTGATTGGCCATAAAAATCATCCTGAAGTAATAGGAACTATGGGTCAAATTCCATCTGATGGTATAGATCTAATTCAAAGTTTAGAAGATGTGGATAAGTATACTAAAAAGAATGATAAAAAATTAGCGTTTATTACTCAGACAACCCTATCCGTTGACGATACAAAAGATATAGTTGACGGATTAAAGAAAAAATTTCCAGAGATAAGAGAACCAAAAAAAGAAGATATCTGTTATGCGACTACTAATAGACAAGCTGCAGTTAAAAAAATCGCCAGCAAATGTGATATGTTTTTTGTTATTGGAAGTAGAAATTCATCGAATTCTCTAAGACTAGTAGAGGTTGCAAAAAATTCAGGTTGTGAAAATTCTATCCTCCTACATTCAGAAAGCGATGTACCATTTGATAAAATTGATAAGTGTAAGAGCATAGGCATCTCCTCTGGTGCATCTGCACCAGAGGTATTAGTGGAACAGTTTTTAGATCGGATAAAAAAAAAATATAATATTTTTGTCGAAGAGGTTGAAATTGTAAAAGAAGAAGTAACTTTCAAAATTCCTGGAAAATTAAATTAATGGCAGTTTTTACAAAAATAAATTCTAAGGATATAAAAAAAATAGAAAATATTTTTAATCTTGGCTCAATTAATCAGGTAAAAGGCATTAAAAAAGGAATAGAAAATACTAACTATATAGTCAAATTTAATAGCACAAAGTTTGTTTTAACAATTTTTGAAAAACGGGTAAAAACTAAAGATCTGCCATTTTTCATGAAGCTTATGTCAGGGCTTTCAAACTTAAACATCAATTGCCCAAGACCCATAAAAACAAAAAAAAATAGTTATCTTTTCAATATTAAGAAAAAAAAAGCTTGTCTTGTAAGTTTTTTGCAGGGTAATGATAAAAAAAATTTAACACCAAAAGATTGTTATATTTTGGGAAAAAATATAGCGATCTTACATAGAGACTCAAAGAAATTAAACTTGCATAGAAAAAACTCATTAGATGTAAAATCATGGTCTAAGTTAAATAAAAAGATTGATAAAAGAATTAACAAGCTATCAAAAAACCTCAAAAATATAATAGAGGAAAATATTTATAATATTGAAAAAAATTGGCCAAAAAACTTACCTAAAGGCGTTATACACGCTGATCTTTTCATAGATAATATATTCTTTTTTAGAAAAAAATTTTATGGTTTTATAGATTTTTACTTTTCTTCAACAGATTTTTATGCATATGAACTAGCTACTTGTATTAATGCTATATGTTTTAAAAAAAAGAAGAATCAATATTTTCTTGACCTTAATAAATCTTCTAATCTTTTAAAAGGATATCAAAAAATAAGAAAATTAAATTCATCTGAAAAAAATAATTTTAATATTCTTTGTAAAGGTTCAGCACTTAGGTATTTGTTGACAAGATCATATGATTTTCTTAACACTCCGAAAACAGCATTAATAAAAGTAAAAGACCCAAAAGAATATTTTAAAAAACTTATTTTTCATAATAACTTACACGATTTTAAAAATTATATAAAATGATAAAGATTTATACAGACGGTTCATGTTTAGAAAATCCAGGCAACGGGGGTTGGGCTGCTATAATTATTAGCAATAAAGAAAAAAAAATTATTTCTGGAAACCAGAAAAATACAACCAATAACAGGATGGAACTATTAGCACCAATTGAAGCTTTAAAAACTCTTGAAATTAATTCAGAGATAGAAATCATTACAGATTCAAAATACGTTAAATCGGGAATTACAGAATGGATAAATAATTGGAAAAAAAATGGTTGGAAAACTGCAAACAAGAAAGAAGTCAAAAATATAGAACTATGGAAAGAATTAGATAGTTTAGTTGAAAATTTTAACATTAAATGGTCCTGGGTTAAGGGTCACTCAACAGATCAATTAAATAATGAGGTCGATTTAATTGCTAAAAAAGCAGCAAACCTAAATTAAATTTAGAAAATTTTCTGCTGCCGAGATTTCACACATTCCTGTTTCTTTTTCTTCTTGGATTTGTAAAATTTTATTATCTTCAATCAACATGGTATATCTATTTGATCGAATTCCAAGACCTCTTCCAGATTTATCAACCTCAGCTCCTATAGATTTTGTAAAAGTTAAGAAAGGATCTCCCAACATTAAAATATTTTCATGAACATTTTGTTTTTTTCCCCACGCATTCATTACAAAAGGATCATTTACAGCAATACAAGCTATTAATTCGATACCTTTAGATTTAAATCGATCAATATTATTTAAATATCCTGGAAGATGCTTTGAAGAGCAAACAGATGTAAAAGCACCAGGCATGCCAAGTAATATAGATTTTTTTTCTTTAAACATTTTTTTAATTCTAATTTTCACTGGTTCATTGTTTATAAGTTGAAAAACTTTAACATCAGGAATGTTGTCTTTAATCTTTAACCTCATGCAGAATTTTTTTTTATATAGGATTTCAAATTCTGTATATTGTTTTTAAATACTACATATTGTTCTTTTTGATTTAATATGCTCTTAAGATGACTTGGTAATTCCTCTTTTTTACCAATTGCTTTGAAAATAGCATCAGGAAATTTACTTGGATGTGCAGTTGCTAAAACAACGTAATTTTTCCCGTTATGCTTTTTAACTGCCCCAGCTCCTATAGCAGTATGAGGATCAATTACAATACCACTATTTTTATATATATTCTTAATTGTATCTAAGATTTCTTTTTCATTAAGACTTTCAGAAATAAAATCGTTTTGTATTTTTTTTAATGAACTTTGATCTAAGTTGAATTTATTGCTTTTAATATTATTCATTATTTCCACAACTTTGTTTGAATCCTCATTATAAATATCAAATAATAATCTCTCAAAATTACTTGCAACCTGAATATCCATACTTGGAGAAATTGTCTCTTGAACCTTACTTGCTTTATAATCACCTTTTGATATTGCTCTGTGAAGAATATCATTTTCATTTGTTGCTACTAACAACTTATCTATGGGAAGGCCCATTTTCTTAGCCAGATATCCAGCGTAAACATCTCCAAAATTTCCAGTAGGAACAGAAAATGAAATTTTTTCTTGTACATCTAATTTAAAATAGCAAAAAAAATAATAGACTGTTTGTGCAACTATTCTGGCCCAATTAATTGAATTTACACCTGACATGTTTATAGATTTAGAAAACTCATTGTCAGAAAACATTTCTTTAACAAGTTTTTGGCAGTCGTCAAAGTTTCCCTCAACAGCGATATTAAATACGTTTTTTGATGGATTTGTAGTCATTAACATTCTCTGGACTGGTGATATACGATTGTTTGGATGTAAAACAAAAATATTTATGTTTTTTTTTCCTTTGACTGCATCTATCGCGGCTGCTCCTGTATCACCTGAGGTTGCAACAATGATATTTATTTTTTTAGTATTCTTGCTTAAGTAATATTCATAAAAATTTCCAATAAGTTGCATTGCAACATCTTTGAAAGCTAGCGTAGGACCGTGAAAAAGCTCTAGTACATGTAAATCCTCTACTTTTTTAATTTTAACTACATTGTGCTCGTTAAATGTAGAATACGATTTTTTAACAATTTGGTGCAGTTTTTCATTAGAGCAAAAATCACCAGTGAATCTAGAAATGATTTCTGTAGCCAAATCAACATATGATAAATTTCTAAGATTTAAAAATTCTTTATCAGATAATTTTTTAATTTGTTTTGGCAGAAATAAACCGCCGTCATCAGAGAGTCCTTTAATAAATATATGCTCAAATTTCTCACTAATCTTATCATTTCTAGTACTTAAATATTCCATGATTTTTTTATATCAGATAAATCTGATTTTCCTATGATATTAAGTGTAGTTTTTTAATTAGATTAATTTATCTATCAAAAATAAAACAAATATTAAAAACAAATAAAATATTGAATAAGAGAAAACTTTTTTTGCCTTTTTTACCTCAAATTTATTCTTTTTAAATTTAAGAAGATCATAACAAATATAATTATAATAAATTGTTAAAACTAATGATGCTATCAAGAATAATTTTCCACTAAAGCCAATATAATAAGGTAAAATTATTACCGGAAGCATAAAAAGTGAATAAATAAAGATTTTCTTTTTAGTTTCCTCTACTCCATTAGTATTTGGAAGCATTGGGATTTTTGCCTTTTCGTAATCTTTAGCTTTATACAAACTTAATGCCCAAAAGTGCGACGGCGTCCAATAAAATATAATTAAAAATAATGTAATTGGTTCAAATGTTAGTGAATTTGTTGCAATTGTCCAACCTATTACAGGGGGTAAGGCGCCAGAAGCTCCACCAATTACAATATTTTGCGGAGTTTTTCTTTTTAACCAAACAGTGTAAACAAAAACGTAAAAAACTATCGTTAAAAGCAATAAAGATGCAGATATTAAATTTGAAAAATAATACAAACCAAAAACTGAAATAAATGATAGTGCAACACCAAACAATAATGCATCCTTTTTTTCAATTTTACCTGTTGGAATTGGTCTTAAACATGTTCTAGACATTAATTTATCGAGATCTGCCTCATACCACATGTTTAATGTACCCGCTGCGCCAGCTCCAACAGCAACGAAAAAAATACTTATCATAGCGTCAAATAATTCTACCTTAACCGGTGATACCAATAATCCAACTGCGCAAGTGAATATAACCAAAGACATTACCCTTGGCTTCATTAATAAAATTAGAGATTTTAAATAAGATGAAAAGTTAAATGAAACAGATTTTTTTTTTAAAATATTTGTACTCACTTTTAGTCGACATTAAGTGATACAAAAATTACTATTAAAATAAGACCAATAATAAGGATGTGGTTTCCTAAATCAAAAATTCCAACTTTATTATTTTTTTTATCTATTATTTTTCTGTGCAATGGAAGCTGATCATACGGGTTAAGTTTAATATTTGGTCCCTCTTCTTTTTCGTTTTCGACTTTTACAGAATATCCAAACCATGTGATGTAGATAAAAAAACCAAAAAATATTAATAATCCTGCTAAGATTGTATAACCATCCATATAATTACGCACCTCCTCCAACAAAGAAATAAAACATTCTTGAAAATAAAGTATATTCAAATTCTGCAGCCATTAAAAATACAAAACAGGCTATTGCGGTCATCGGCCATAATAATACGTTAACTAACGCATATCTTTCCCAAAATAGATGCATAAAGAATGCCATTATTAGTCCGGCTTTTGCAAACATAAAAAATAAAATCAAAGACCATCTCAACATTCCTTGAAACTGATACCAGTCAACCATATAAGAGAAAAAACTTAGTACAAAAAGTAGACCCCAGATCCATAAATAAATACCTATTTTATGCGTTGACTCTATGGGTTTCTTATCTTTTTCGTTTATTTGATTTGTATCGTCCATATAAAATTATTTTACCATAAGTAGAAAAATGCAAAAATAAAAACCCAGACTAAATCAACAAAGTGCCAATATAAACCTAGAATTTCTATTTCAACATAATCTCCTTTCATAGTTGTAAACCAACCTCTTTTACCACCATTCTCGTAATGACCTGCAAATACCTTGTATGCATATATAAACAAGAAAATTACACCAATTGATACGTGGGTGCCGTGAAAACCAGTTATCATAAAAAAGAAAGAACCAAACTGTGCAGCTCCAAATGGATTTTCCCAAGGTCTTACACCTTCATGAATAAGTTTTGACCATTCATATGCTTGCATACCTACAAATGTCAGTCCACCAATAGCAGTTGCAAGAACAAGCCAGCCGCACATTTTTCTGTTTTTCTCGTATCCATACTTAACTGCTAGAGCCATTGTCCCACTACTAGTAATTAAAACGAATGTCATAAGTGCGATCAGTAATAAAGGAACTGGCACACCAAATGCTTCTAATGCAAATACTTCACTTGGATTTGGCCATTCGACTGGAGTTGAACCTCTTCCTTTCATATATGCAATTAAAAAACAACTAAATACAAATGTATCGCTCAGAAGGAATATCCACATCATTGCTTTACCCCAATGAACACCTTTGAACATTGTCTGGTCTGAGCCAGTATCAGATGCCATACCTCTAAAACCTGGTTTTAATTCAAAGCCATCTATTTTAGGATCTGACATTTTATAAATCTTTGATTATGTTTTCTCCACTTTAGTATGTACCACTTCACTTGGAGGAGTAGTTTGAGGTATAAAGTCATCTTTAGCCCCAGGCACACTGAAATCATACGGCCATCTGTGAACCACAGGCAATCTTTCACCAAAATTTCCATGTTCAGGTGGCTGTGTTGAAGTATGCCACTCTAAAGAATTTGCTTTCCATGGATTTTTAGGAGCTGGTTTTCCAGTCTTTAAAGTTTTAATTATATTGAAGATCAAAATAAATTGTGCTGCACCTACTAAGAAAGCAGCTAAACTAATAAATTCATTCATTCCTACAGCTGAAGTCATATACGGACTGTCATACATTTCATAATACCTTCTTGGAACCCCTATAAATCCTAGATAATGCATTGGGAAATATATCGAATAAGCGCCTAAGAATGTTGCCCAAAAGTGCCATTTACCTAAAGTCTCATTTAATAATCTTCCAGTTATTAATGGAAACCAATGATATACCGCTCCCATGATAACCATAACCGGGGCTATACCCATTACCATATGGAAATGAGCTACAACGAAATAAGTGTCTGATAATGGAACATCAACGGAAACATTTCCTAAAAATATACCAGTTATACCTCCATTAACAAATGTTACTATAAATCCTAAACACCAAAGCATTACTGTATTAATTCTTATGTTTCCTCTCCACAATGTCAAAATCCAGTTATAAACTTTCATAGCGGTTGGTACTGCTATTATAAGTGTTGTGGTAGCAAAAAAGAAACCAAACCATGGGTTCATCCCACTTACATACATATGATGCGCCCAAACGAAAAAGCTTAAAGCACCAATTCCAACAATTGCCCAAACCATCATTCTATATCCAAATATATTTTTTCTCGCATGAACTGAAATTAAATCTGAAACGATACCAAAAGCAGGCAATGCCACAATATAAACTTCTGGGTGACCAAAAAACCAAAATAAATGTTGAAATAAAATTGGACTTCCTCCACCATATTCCAAAACTTCACCAGCTTTTAAAATTGTAGGCATAAAGAAACTTGTTCCAATAACTTTATCCAGTGTCATCATTATTGCACTTACTAGTAAAGCTGGGAATGCTAACATCGCTAAAACAGTTGCTGTAAAAATTCCCCATACAGTTAGAGGCATTCTCATTAAAGTCATACCTCTTGTTCTAGCTTGTAAGACAGTGATCATGTAATTTAGTCCACCCATAGTGAAACCAATTACAAAAAGAGCCAAAGAGACCAACATTAGCAGAATACCCATTCCTGAACCTGGTGTACCCTCTAAAATAGTTTGTGGAGGATATAGTGTCCAGCCTGCTCCAGTTGGACCACCTGGTACAAAGAAACTTGCCATTAAAATAGCTACCGCAACAAAGAACATCCAAAAACTTAACATGTTAACATATGGAAAAACCATATCTCTTGCACCAACCATCAACGGTATTAAATAATTTCCAAAGCCTCCTAAAAACAAGGCAGTTAAAAAATAAACTACCATTATCATTCCATGCATTGTTACAAACTGATAATAGTGTTCGGCAGTTATAAATCCTGCTAGCCCTGGAAAACCTAATTGTAATCTCATTAACCAAGATAAAATTAAACCCACAATTCCAGTAAACACAGCAGTTAAAAAATATTGTACTCCAATTACTTTTGCATCCTGACAAAAAACCCATTTAGTTAAAAAAGTATGACCGTGGTATAAATCTTGTTCTGGTAACTCAGCCGGTCTTACATAGTCCATATCTGGAGTTGAACCCGCAGAACCTGTAAGTGCTTCTGATGATTGTGCTTGATAACCAGATTTATTTTCGTATTCGTCAGACATAATTATTTTTCCTCTTTATATATAACTTTTTCAATATTTGAATTATTTTTTGCGACCTTTTTTGTCTCAATTTCCTTGTTTTGCTTAGCTAAAAGGTCTGAGAAGGTTTCTTGTTCTCCCAACCATTCTTGGTAACTATTAGGATCTTGCACCTCTACCCCACCTCTCATTGCATAATGACCGACGCCGCAATATTCAGCACATAAAACTTCATACTCGCCCACTTTGTTAGGCTCAAACCAATAATATGTTACAACTCCAGGCACAGCATCCATCTTTGCTCTAAATTGAGGCACATACCAATTATGAAGCACATCTACAGATCTTAATAAAATTTTTACTGGTCTATTATTTTCTAAATTAATTATATCACTTTGCACCATTACATCGTCTCTCCCGTAAGGATCGTCTAGATTGATACCAAATGGGTTATCGTCATTTATATTTACAACTTTTGTAGTGCCGAGTTTTCCATCATTACCAGGCAGTCTATATTGCCAGCCCCATTGCCATGCCATGACATCTATCTCAATTGAGTTTTTTGGAACGTTTACATATTGGTTCCAAATTATTAATCCTGGAGCTAGTAGAGCTGCAACTCCAAGTGTAGTGGCTACTGTTAAAATTTTTTCTAATTTTTTATCTTCAGGTTTATACTCTGCTTTTCTATCTTCTTTATAAGAATACTTAAAAACGCAATAAATCATGAAAAGACAAACAGCTACAAATACTCCTCCACCTACCCAAAAGGTGAGAGTTATAGTATCGTCCATTCCTTTCCAGTTTGATGCAATATCAGTCCAATACCAAGGTGTAAAAATATGGAAAAGTATTGAACCTAAAATCACTAAAAAAAATATTATACCTGCGTGCATGGCTATTTATATAGATTATTAATAGTATAAATACCTATGACAAAATGTCATAAAATTAAAGAAAATAAACTTATATATACATTGAATTATGCTCGGTAAATTTGGAATTCTTGTAGTCTTACTCATTTTGGTCTTATTATTTTATGTTGTCATATCCTTCGGGGCTGGGGCGTTCTCAAAAGGAGAAACAAAACCAGAAACAAAGAAATATTTAAAGTCAGTAAAAATATTGTTAGCTGTTATCGCGGTTGTAGGGTCAATACTTGTGCTTTTTCTTGATTAAGAAATAAGTGTTTTGCACCAAGCAATAAATGAATCATTAAAAATATAAATCATTAAAAAGAAAGCTAACCAAACTACTAATAAAAACATCCAGTACATTGATAACGCAGAGATATTATTTTCCTCATCTAAAATTTTATTCTGCTCCATTTTTAAAATTCTACCAGCTACCCTACCCCAAAAAAATAATCCTCCAAGCAAGTGCATTCCATGAAGCGCAGTGAAAATATAAAATGATGAGAAATATGAATTAGTTGAAACATAGTTTCCACTTTGCATTAATTGCACCCAAAAATACAATTGCCCAAATAAAAACAAATAACTTAGGCCACCAACTAAGATTATGTTTCTTTTTATTCTCATAGTTTCTTTTTGCTTTAAATCGCTAGTTATTTTTGAAAAAAAGTAAGCAATAACAAAAAGTACAAAAGTGTTTATCCAAAGAAAGTTTGGTTTTAAAAGATATCTAGTGTCTTGTTCAGGTGGGATAGAATAAATGTAACCTGTAAATATTAAGCTAAACAAAACAGTTGCAATACCAAAGATAATTATTACAGCAGAAGTCTGAACTGAAAGGTCGAAAGTCTTACCTATATGAGCATCATCTATTTTTGCTCTATCACTCTCCCAAGGTTTTTCAGTTAGTGTGCCGAAAAGTTTCTTTATAAAATTGCTCATGGATCCTATATAATAAATAATAATTATTTATCAACAATGAAAATAAAAACATCAATTGCAATCATAAGTGGATGTCTGGTAATTTTTCTGTTTTTAATGCTACCAGTTTTTTTATCTATTCAAAATCAGAAGGAAGATCTTGTCGCATCATTCAAAGGATCAACTTTTTCACTTAAAGATGTAAATAATAATACAATAACTGAAAAATCTTTTGAAGGACCATTAACAGCAATTTTTTTTGGTTTTACAAACTGCCCTGATATATGTCCAATGACGTTAAGCAATATAGATTTAGTTATTAAAAATTTAAATGAACAAAAAAAGAAAAAATTTAAGGTTTTCTTTGTAAGCATAGATCCTGAGAGAGATAGCCCGAGTGTAATAAAAAATTATCTAGACACATTTGAAAACCAAATGTTTGGGATAACTGGTGATCCAAAAAAAGTTTTTCTATTATCTCAATCCTGGGGTGTCTTATCAGAAAAAATATTTAATGAGGATGGAAATTATTTAATTAATCATAGTTCGTCGGTATTACTTTTAAAAGATGGAAAGTATTTAGACAGAATTAATCATCATGCTAAATACAAGGATATGTTTAAGGTGATAGATAAATATTTACGATAATAAAGTATAACTGATTATAGAAATCATCGATATTGCTGCAGTTTCAGATCTTAAAATATTTTTATTAATATTTATAGGAATTATATTTTTCATTTTAGAAATTATTTCTCTTTCTTTAATGGAAAAATCACCCTCTGGACCAATCAGAATGCATAACGGCTCATCTCTTTTAATATCAATTTTTTTATTTTTTGAATTAAGATCACCAAAATGAATTGTTATATCAATATTTTCTTTTAAAAATTCTCTAAGATTTTTTAATTTATCTAAAGTTGGTAAATTTAATCTATTACTTTGTTCTGACGCTTCAACAATAATTTTTTTAATTCTTTTTTCATTTATCTTCCTTACGACAGTGCGATCGGTAAGCAGTGGGATAAATCTAGTTACTCCAAGCTCGGTGGCTTTTTGAATCATTAAGTTGAGATAATTTAGTTTAATAGGTGTGAAGGCAAGCCACATTTCTGTTGGATTATCTGCTGACCTTAATTTTTTTTTTATTGAAAACTCTACAATTCCTCTTATTATATTTTCTACTTTTGCCTCAAATTCTCCAGATTGATTAAACAAACTAAAATTTTGTCCTTCTTTAATTCTCATCACCTTATGAATATAGTGTGATTGAGTTTTATCTAATTTAGATTTTAAATTTATGTATAAACTTTCATTAAAAAATAATCTAATATTACTCATTTAAATAAGTTAATTTATGAAAAATCTTAAAGCAATAATTTTCGATGCTTATGGAACTTTATTTGATGTAAATTCAGCAGCTGAGAAATGCAAAAATAAAATTGGTGATAAGTGGGAAAATTTTGCAAATTATTGGAGAATAACCCAGTTAGAATATACATGGCTTAGAAGTATGATGAGTAGACATAAAAATTTCTGGCAAATAACTGAGGACAGCTTAGATAAATCTATGAAAAAATTTAAAATACAAAATAATATGAGAAGCGAGCTTTTAGACCTGTATAAAATTTTATCTCCATACCCAGAGGTTAAAGAAACCTTAAAACAACTAAAAAATAAAAACTATAAAATTGCTATTCTATCAAATGGAACACCTTCACTGCTAAATGAGTTAGTTGAAAAAAATGACATGAAAAACTTATTTGATGATATTTTTTCTATAGAGGAGGTTGGAATATTTAAACCAAGTTCAAAAGTATACGAAATCCCTGTTATAAAATATAAAATAGATAAAGGAGAGATTGCTTTTTTAAGTTCAAATACATGGGATATTTCTGGAGGTGGAAATTTTGGATACAATTGTTTCTGGGTCAATAGAACTAAAGATGTATTTGATAATTTAGATTATTCGCCAAAGTATGAATTAAAAAATTTAAATGAATTACTTGATATTATTTAATTAAGTATTATTTCTTAAATAATTATGACAAATATTTTAGATCTTTTTGCAAGAGTATTAATTTCAACATTATTTTTAATAAATGGAATTTTTAAAATAACTAATTATGATGGCACTGTAGACTGGATGGAAGGGTATGGTGTACCTGGAATTCTTATAATCCCAGCAATAATGATAGAAATTTTAGGTCCAATTTTAATAATAGTAGGGTATCAAACAAAAATTACTGCGGCATTTTTAAGTTTATTTTGTTTGCTAACAGCAATTATATTCCACAATGAATTTAGTAACCAAATGCAACTAACCTCTTTTTTAAAGAACATTGCATTAGCAGGTGGATTTTTGTTTCTTGTTATTAATGGTTCAAAAAAATACAGTTTAGACAATAAACGTAAGTAATTATGAAAAACATTGAAGTCGAGAAAATAATCAAGCCCATACTTTCGTCAGATGGTGCTGGTGTTAAATTGAAAAGAAGTATTGGGGTAGAACCAAATTATTATGATCCATTTTTAATGTTAGATGAGTTTGGATCAGAAGATAAAGAGGATTATATAGGTGGTTTTCCACCACATCCTCATAGAGGAATAGAAACAGTAACATACATGCTCCACGGTGAGTTTGAGCATAAAGATAGTACTGGCGGAAAAGGTAGAATGAAAGCTGGTGATGTGCAGTGGATGAAAACTGGAAGCGGCATTATTCATTCAGAAATGCCTGCAATGAGTGATGGAAAACTTCAAGGTTTCCAATTATGGATTAACATGCCTGCTAAATTAAAAATGAGTAAACCTGAGTACATTTATATCGACTCTAAGGAAATGCAAATACATAAGGATCAGGACAAGACTGTGAAAACAATAGCAGGTAAATTTGAAAAAGCTGAAGGTCCAATTAAAGGTCATAATGTAGAACCAATTTATTTTGATATAGAATTAAACAAAGATAAAGAGTTTGTTTTTAATCTTCCTAATACTCACAATTCTCTTATTTATTTGGTAAATGGTGAAATTAAAATTGGAGAAAAAGAGCATGAAAGAATTAGGAATTCAAATTTAATTTTACTATCCAATGGTGAAAATCTTAAAGTAAAATGTATTTCTAATTCAAAATTCTTGCTTATTTCTGGAAAACCTATTAATGAACAAATTGCTAGAGGAGGTCCGTTCGTTATGAATACTAAATCTGAAATTTTACAAGCTGTGGATGATTTTCATAATGGAACTTTCGTTAAATAGTGCAAGCAATTGAAATAAAAAAAACTGGTGGTCCTGAAGTTTTAGAGCTAAAAAATATCAAACTTGAAGATCCTAAAGACGGTGAAGTTCTTATTAAGCATACAGCTATTGGTTTAAATTATATAGATACATATCACAGATCAGGTTTATATCCTCTTCCACTACCATCTGGGATAGGATTAGAGGCATCAGGTATTATAGAAAAAATTGGAAAAAATGTTGGTCATTTTAAAGAAGGAGATAAAGTTGCTTATGCTGCTGCACCGATTGGCTCATATTCATCACACAGAATTTATCCTGTCAAAAGTTTAGTAAAGGTTCCAGATGGAATAGATCTTGAGATTGTTGCAACATTAATGACTAAGGGTCTGACAACCTTTTATCTATTGCATAAAACATACGCTGTAAAATCAGGTCAAAAAATATTATTTCACGCTGCAGCAGGAGGGGTTGGCCAAATTTTTTGTCAATGGGCAAAAAGCTTAGGTTGTGATGTGATAGGAACTGTTGGGTCTGATGAAAAAATCGAAATTGCAAAAAAATTTGGTTGTACTCATGTAATTAATTACTCTAAAGACGATTTTCAGAAAAAAGTTATGGAGATAACCAATGAGGAAGGTTTGCCAGTTGTTTATGATGGTGTTGGAAAGGAGACAATGGAAAAATCATTAGGATGCTTAAAAATGAGAGGAACTTTTGTCTCTTTTGGAAATGCATCTGGAAAACTTGATCTCCTAGATGTTGGAAAATTAATTGCACCTAAAGGATTATTTTTAACACGTCCGAGTATAGCGCACTATACTTCAACTAGAAAAGAACTAGATGAAGCTGCTAATAAATTATTTGAGATGGTAAAAACACAAAAAGTAAAAATTGATATTTTTAAAAAATATTCTCTTGAGGACGTGGTTAATGCTCATAAAGATCTAGAAGGAAGAAAAATTATTGGACCCGCGATTATAGTTCCTAATTAATCAATTTTTACATCCATATCAGACATATGAAGGTTTAATGCGTTGGTAGAAACTTGTATTTCTCTGATGAAGAAAACAATCGAAACAATCATAGACAAACAACAAGAACCGAAAATAACTCTTGCCACAAATAATTCATCCAAATAAAGAGCAAAAACAGTTAGCATATTAAATAAAAAACCAAAAGCTGCAAACATTATAGTCCATCTTAAAATTGAAATTCTATTACTTAAATTCAAAAATTGCTTTTTCCATTCAGGTGGGACATGTTTTTCATAGACATGCTCATCATGCAATTCCCTTATTAATTTACTTAATGTGTGAAATCGATTGCTATAAACTCCCATAAGTAGTGGAATAGCGGGAAACATCAATGCGGTTACTGTATAATCTATATTCATACGAATCAATTTGATTATGAAACTACCCTTTGCTATTTACAAGTAAATTCTGATGGAAAAAATTAATCATTTTTTTGAATTAACTAGATTAAAGAAACCAATAGGTTATATGCTTTTATTTTGGCCTTGTGTTTGGGGTCTAACGATAGCTTATGATTTTTCAAACAACATACAAATTTATCTAAAATACGGAATATTATTCTTATGTGGCTCAATATTAATGAGATCAGCTGGATGCATTATTAATGATATTGTAGATAAGGATTTTGACGCAAAAGTTTCGAGAACTAAATCAAGACCCATAGCTTCAGGTAAAATTTCTATTAGACTTGGTCTATTTTATTCGGCATTTCTTTGCCTAATTGCTTTTTTAGTTTTAATTCAATTTAATATTTTTACCATAATACTGGCAATGTGCTCTATGTTCTTAGCATTTTCATATCCTTACATGAAAAGGTTCACTTATTGGCCGCAACTTTTTTTGGGTATTACGTTTAATTATGGTCTTATTCTTGGTTGGACTGCAATTTATGCTGATCTAAACGTTGTGCCTCTAATATTTTATTTTGGGGCCATATTTTGGACATTAGGTTACGACACTATTTATGGGTTTCAGGATATAAAAGATGATGAAATAATAGGAGTTAAATCAACATCAATTAAATTTAAGAATAATCCAAAGCAATTTATTTTAATATGTTATTTAATATTTATTATATCTCAGGTTTATATCGGTTTTAAAATGAATTTTGCTAATATTTATTTTTTTGGAATTGTTATAATTTCTTTGCATCTATTTGTTTACCAAATATTTAAATTAAATATTAATTCAGAAAGAAATTGTCTTGAAATATTTAAATCAAATAATTTTTTAGGATTTATGGTTTTTATAAATATTTTAATTGGAAAAATAATTATATGATTTCAAATAAAGACGCAATTCTTAGGCTTTACCATAGTTATACAAAACGTTTTTTAGGTAAAATTATTATTTCAATTTTACTTTCTATGATTGTAGCGGCAGCCACCTCAGCGATAGCTTGGCTTTTAGATCCAGCAATAAAAAAATTATTTATTGAAAAGGATCAAACATTAATTTTAATAATTCCTTTGGCTATAATTCTAGCTTTTTCTGCAAAAGGTATTTCTCTATATTTGGCAAAGGTTCTTATGATTGGCGTTGCTGAAGATATTAAGAAAGATATTCAAAAAGATATGATCACAAGTTTGGTAAAGGCTGATATTACAGCTATTGATAACAAGCATACTGGGAAATTTATTTCTAACCTTACTTATGATACTTCTCTTATAGTAAGTTTGGTCAGCACAGCTTTATTAAGTTTATTTAAAGATTCTATTACTTTGCTTGGACTATTAATTGTTATGTTTTATCAAAATTGGAAATTATCACTAATTGCAATTATCATGATACCTTTGGCTTCAGCTGCTGCCAAAACTCTTGGTAAAAGAATTGGAAAAGTAACTACAGAGGCTCAGATTAAATCTGGTGAGTTGAATAAACATTTAATGGAAATATTTAAAAATCATAAATTAATAAAAATTTTTCAGAAAGAAATTTTTGAAATCGAGAGGACTGATAATTTTCTTGTTAATCTAAAAGAAAAAGCAAAAAAAATTGCAATTGTTTTTGTGAGAGCTTCTCCAATAATGGAGGTATTAACTGGTATCATGATAGCTTTGTTAATTTTTTACTCAGGAAAATTAATTATAAATGACGAATTGGAAATAAATAATTTTTTTTCTTTTTTGGCTGCGATGATGCTCGCATATCAACCAGTCAGGGCTTTAGCTACACTAAATCTAAGTATTAACACAGGTTTATCAGCTGCTAGAAGAATTATACCAATTATAGATACAAAAAATAAAATTATTGAAAAGCATGATGCTAAAGAACTTAAAATTCAAAATTGTACTATTAAATTTAAAGACTGTAATTTTAAATATGATTCTTCTAAAAATTTAATTTTAGATGATTTGAATTTGACAATAGAGGGGGGTAAAACTACAGCGCTTATCGGTTATACTGGTGCTGGCAAATCTTCAATATTAAATTTAATACCAAGGTTTTATGATTGTGAAAAGGGAGATATTCAGATTGATGGTCAATCCATTTATACATTAAAGGTCAAAGATTTACGAAAAAATATTTCTATAGTTACTCAAGACATAACACTTTTTGACGACACAATAAGAAATAATATAATTTATGCAAATCCATATGCTACAGAAAAAGAAATTTTGGAGGTTGCAAAAAACTCCTTTGCTCTAGAGTTTATTGAAAAATTACCAAATAAGTTTGATACAATTATTGGTGAGAATGGTGTTCGCCTGTCTGGCGGAGAAAAACAGAGAATTTCAATTGCAAGAGCAATGCTAAAAAAAACACCAATAATTTTATTAGATGAGGCTACATCTTCGTTAGATGCAGAAACTGAGAGCAAAATACAGAATGCTATGGAAATACTTACTGAAAATAAAACAACACTTGTTATTGCTCATAGGTTATCTACAATTATTAATGCTCATAAAATTTTTGTAATAGATAAGGGATCTATTGTTGCTGATGGCACTCATACTGAGCTAATTGAAAACTCAAAAATCTATAAAAATTTTTATCAAAACCAACTTAAACCTAAATAATGTTTTTATTCATTTACAGGTTAATAATTAATTTAATTTTTTTATTATCTCCTATAATAATTTTATATAGAATTTTTAGAAATAAAGAGGATCCAAAAAGATTTAAAGAAAAACTTTGTTTTTATTCAAAGAAAAAAATAAAAAAAAAGCTTATTTGGTTTCATGGAGCTAGTGTTGGTGAGATATTAAGTATAATTCCTCTTGTTTTTAAATTAGAAAAAAATAGAGAAATAGATCAAATATTAATCACATCATCTACATTAAGTTCTTCAAATATATTAAAACAATTTAAATTCAAAAAAACAATACATCAATTCTTTCCTATTGATACAAATCAATTGTCAAACAAATTTTTAAATTACTGGAAACCATCATTAGCTGTTTTCATTGACTCAGAAATTTGGCCTAATATGGTTTTTAATTTGAAAAAAAAATCTATTCCTATTTTACTATTGAATGCAAGAATAACGAATAGATCTTTTCGAAGATGGAAAATGTTAGGTAGTTTTAGCAATGACGTTTTCCAATGCATTGATAAAACTTTAGTATCCAATGTTGAAACAATTAAATATCTAAAATATTTTGGTGTTAAAAATGTTAAGTCAGTTGGTAATTTGAAATTTATCCAAAATAGATATAAAAATCTTTCTTTGTCAAAAAACTTGAGAAAATTTATTTTAAAGAAAAATTCATGGTGTTCCTCAAGTACCCATAGAGGTGAAGAGCTTATATCCATCAAGACACATAAAATATTAAAAAGAAAACATAATAATTTACTTAGTGTTATTATTCCAAGACACGTAGAAAGATCAAATGAACTTATAGAAATGTTTAATCACCATAAATTAAATGTTCATTGCCATAGTTGGAAATCCAAAATACCTGAAAAAACCGATATATACCTAGTTGACACCTATGGTGAAACAGAAAAATTTTTTAATTTAATTAAAATAGTTTTTGTTGGTGGTTCTTTTGTAAAACATGGTGGACAAAATCCTTTAGAGCCAGTAAGGCACGGCTGTTTTGTTTTGTATGGTCCTTATGTGAATAACTTCAAAAATATTTATAATTATCTTGATAAAATTAATTTATCAAAGAAAGTAAACAACATTCAAAACTTGAATAAAAAAATTAAAATATTGTTTAAAAATAAAAATAAATCCAAACTAGTTGTGAGAAAAGTAAAGAAATTTGGAGATAAAATTTTAATAAGTACAGTTAAAGAGATTGAAAGAGTATTAAATTAATGTTTATTAAAAAACCTAAATTTTGGGATCAAAAAAAACCCAACTTTTTTGCCTATTTGTTAACTCCGTTATCCAACATTGTAACTATTTACAGTCTTCTTAGAAGCAAAAATGTTTTAGAATTTCCTAAAATAAGAACAATTTGTGTAGGAAATATTTATATCGGAGGCACTGGAAAAACACCTTTATCGATCAAAATAAGCGAAATGTTAAATTCAAAAGGTATTAAAACAACAGTTTTAAAAAAGTTTTACAGTGAGCAAAAGGATGAACAACTATTAATTAAAAGTAGAACTAATTTGATAAGTAAAAAATCTAGAAAAGAATGTAGCAATGAGGCTATAAACAAAAATTTTAAATATGCAGTATTTGACGATGGGTTACAAGATAAGTCTATTAAATATGATATAAAGATTTGTTGCTTTAATTCTAATAATTGGATTGGAAATGGCTGTGTAATACCTGCTGGTCCCTTAAGAGAAAAAATTTCCTCATTAAAAAATGTTGATATAGTCTTTTTAAATGGGCCAGATATTAATAATGAAGAAATAAAAGAAAAAATTTTAAAAATTAAGAAAAAAATTAAAATTTTTGAAGGAAGATATGAGATAGAAAATATTGAAAAGTTTGACTTGTCTAAAAACTATATTGCATTTTCTGGTATAGGAAACCCAGAAAATTTTTATCTTACTCTAAAAGAAAATAAGTTTAAAATAACAAGGGATTTTTCTTTTCCAGATCATTATAATTATAAAAAAAATGAAATTGAAAGTATCAAAAAGTTTGCAAATACTAATAATTTAAAAATAGTAACCACTGAGAAAGATTACCTCAGAATAAGCAAAGAATTGAGAAACGATATTGATTATATTAAAATGAACCTGGATATAAGTGATAAAAAAACATTTTTAGATTTAATTTCATAGAGAATGAAACAATTAAGATATTTCATAGAATTTTTATTAATAAAGTTATTTTTTTTAATTTTTAAATTGATTGGATACAAAAACGCTTCAAATTTAGGTGCAAAACTAGGATCAATTTTGGGTCCATTCTTTAGATCAAGAAAATTGATAAGAAACAATCTAAAGAATAGTTTTCCAAGTATTACAGATAAAGAGATTGACATTCTGATAAAGAACATGTGGAGAAATTATGGAAGGATTTTTTCTGATTACGTATTTATCGATCAATTTAGATCAAAAAAATTACAAAAATACATTGTTATCAATGGAATTGAAATTCTAGAAAAAATTAAAAATGAGGGAAAGCCTGTAATTTTTATATCAGGCCATTTTAATAATTTTGAATTAATGGCTATGAAAATTGAATTATCTGGAATTGAGCTATCAGCGGTTTATAGACCTTTGAATAATATATTTTTGAATCGAACAATGGAAAATTTAAGAAAAAGTTATATTTGTAAAAATCAAATTAAAAAGGGATTGGGTGGTGTGAGAGAAATTATTAAAGCATTCTCTCAAAATATATCTATAGCATTGATGATTGATCAACGTGTTACTGAAGGAGAAAAATCTATCTTATTCAAAAAATCTACTTACACAACTACTATTCCAGCACAACTGGTTAAAAAGTATAAGTGTCCAGTCGTGCCGATTTATATTCAAAGAAGCAATGATATTTTTTTTGATATGACTGTTGAAAAACCAATATACTTTAGTGAAAATGATGATGTTAAGAGTATTACATTAAAATTAAATAATTGGCTTGAAAGTAAAATATCTCTAAACCCTGATCAGTGGATATGGACACATAATAAATGGAAGCTGTAACTGGTAAGAAGTTCTTACCTTTTTTTTGATGCCTCTAAATAAGAAAAATAGGCCTCCTGTAGTTCCACATTCCAGTAATTGAGATTTTCAAGTTGTATTTTCTTTCCTGATACTGCACAAATAACATGATCTCCATTTTCTAATATTTCAAAGTTATTAGGCAAATATTTTAATTTAGCTAATTTATTTTTCATTATTTAGTTGTATAAAATATATATGAACATTGGAATTATTGGAAGTGGTGGAAGAGAACACTCACTTTGTTTTAAGCTTAAAGAATCAAGTGTCGTCAATAAGATATTCTGTTTTCCTGGAAATGCTGGTACAGGATTAATTGCTGAAAATATAAATCTAGATACCTCAGATTTCAAAAAAATTCACAAAACTTGCGATGAAAAAAACATTGAGTTAATAATTGTAGGACCAGAAAAACCTTTGGTAGAGGGTATCGTTGAATATTTTAAAAAAACAAAAATTAAAATTTTTGGCCCTGACAAGGTAAGTGCACAATTAGAAGGATCAAAAACCTTTACGAAAAAACTTTGCAAGAAATATAAAATACCTACGTCAAATTTTGAAATTTTTAATGAAGAAAAGTTAGCTTTAAATTACATAAAATCTTTAAATTATCCAGTCGTAGTAAAGGCTGATGGCCTGGCATCAGGAAAAGGAGTTTATATTTGCAAAAATGAAAGTGATGCAAAGTTTGCAGTTCAAGAAATATTCAACGGACGTTTTGGCAAGGCTGACTGTGTGCTTATTGAGGAATTTTTAGATGGTGAAGAAATGAGTTACTTTATTATTTCCGATGGCATTACTCATAAATTTTTTCAAACTGCTCAAGACCATAAACGCGTTGGTGAAAATGATACTGGTAAAAATACTGGAGGTATGGGGGCATATTCTCCTTCAAGACTTTATAGTAAAGAACTTGATAAAAAAATTAATGAAAAAATCATAAAACCAACCATGAGTGGTATTAAAGATCTTGGTACGACTTATTGTGGATTTTTATATATTGGATTAATGATTATAAATAACGATCCCTACCTTATAGAATTTAATGTTAGGATGGGTGATCCAGAATGCCAAACCATACTCCCAATGTTAGAAACAGATTTCGGAAAAATAGTTTTAGCTTGTTGTGACAAAAAATTAAATAATATTGAAATCAAATGGAAAGAAAAAAAAAGTGTATGTATTGTTTTGTGTTCTAGCGGATATCCAGATGATTATCAAAAAAATATTAAAATTAATCAATTAAAAAATATTAAGCTAAATAAAGATGAATATTTATTTCATGCAGGGACAAAAGCTGAAAATGAAGATTATATTGCAGTCGGAGGGAGAGTATTAAATGTGGTCACTACAACAAAAGATTTTAAACAATCAAAAGAACAAGCTTTAAAAATTTTAAATGATATTGACTGGAAAGAAGGTTTTTTCCGAAAAGATATTGCTTATAAAGTTGCTTAACATGAGAATAATTAGCGGTAAATTGAAAAACAAAAAAATTTTTTTACCAACTAATAAAACAACACGACCACTAAAGGACATTGTAAGGGAATCTATATTTAATATTATTGAACACTCGAATCTTATAGAAAGAAAAATTTTAAATTCCTCTGTTCTAGATCTTTATTCAGGGTCAGGTTCATTTGGCCTTGAATGTTTATCCAGAGGAGCGTCCAAGGTATTATTTTGTGAAAACTATTCACCTGCATTTGAAGTACTAAAAAAAAATATTGTTTATTTAGATCTCAATAATCAAATAGAATTATCAAATGAAAAAGTTTTAAAATTTATTAAAAGACTAAAAATTAATGAAAGAAAGTATGATATCATTTTTATGGACCCTCCATATAAACAAAGTGAGATTATAGAGTTGTTAAATTCTATTTTCGAAAAAAAAATTTTAAAACAAAATAGTTTACTTATCTTACATAGAAATAAGAAAACTAAAGACGAATTTCCTAGTAATTTTCAAATACTTGAAGAGAGAACGTATGGTTCATCAAAAATATACTTTGGAAAATTTTAATTTACTAGAATTCTTTTTGTTTCAGTTTTAATTAGTTCCACTGATGGTTGGTCAAAAGGATTGACTTTCATTAAATCTCCTAAAAGAATAGTTTCCAGCATAAAGAAGGTAAACAATTCACCTAATGACTCTTCTGAACGAAGTAAAACCTTAAAACTTCGAAATGGTATATTTTTTTTTCTGAATATATTCTCTGTAGCTTTTTTTTGTGCATATTTAACCTGATATAAGTTTTTATTTTTTAAAAACCTGAACGAATGCAATATCTCAGAATTGTTAATTTTTTGTTTATCATGATCATTTACATCAAAAAAAGTAAAAAAAGAATTTTTAGGTCCATCAAGATATAACTGCATTAAACTGTGATTATCTTTTGGCATACTCGAAATCAAAGGCAAGATACCTTTTGAATTTTTACCTAAGCTTTCAGCTATAAGTTGTTGGTACCATTGAAATAAATTTATTGAAAGTTCGTCATAGTTTAAAATTATAGAATTAAATTTTTTTTTTTCCAAAAAATATTTAGTCGATAATACGCTATCCAACAGGGAGTTAATAAAATTTTTATTTTTTATTAAATTGTTAAAATTTTTAAATCTTTCTTCCTTAAGTCCCATAAATATTGCTGGCAACATTCCAGCTTCGGAAAGCACTGAGTATCTGCCGCCTATATAGTTTTTATGAGCAATAATTTCACAATTAAGTTTATTTGCTAAAGATTTAATATAATTATCAGTATTTTCACATATAAATAGGTTTCTCTTATTTCCTTTAATTGCAGAATAATTTGAAATTGTTTCAAGAGTATTACCTGACTTTGAAATTATAATATTTAGAGTCTTTGTTTTCTTGAGAATTTTTTTTTTGGAGTACAGGTTATCAAAAAAGGTAAAATTTCTTTTTATTTTTGGTTTCAAAAAATTATAGATAGCCTTAGCTCCAAGAGAAGATCCACCCATACCAATTAAATTATAATTATTAAATTTTTTATATTTTTTTATTTGGGTCTGAGAAAAATTATAGGTATAGTTTTTTGAAAAACTTTCTACAAGTTTGAGCTTTTTATAATTATTAAGAGACTTTAGAATATTGGCTTTATTTTTTTTTTTATTCTTAATAGCTCCAAAACCTTTAAGACGAATATTTTTAGTAAACATTAATTTTTTTTGATTTGTTTAAGAACAAAATCTTCAGCTGAATTATCTTTATTTTCCAAGCTATTATCAATATCACTATTTTGTAATAATTTTTCTATATCTTGATCTATCTTATCAGCTTGATTAACTTCCTCATTTTCTGGGTTAGGTTTTGGAAGTAAGCCAAAATCTGGTGGTATTTCTAATGGGTTTTTCTTTTCAATTAAAAATTCGTCACTATTTTTATTTTTGTTACCAGCTAAACCATCTTGTACAGCTTGACAAGCGTTTAATAGAAAAAATGTACAAACTAAAAAAAAAATATTTTTATGCATTAAGTTTTTCCTCTTTATTAAAAAATAATTCAACAAAAATAAGGCAAACGATTCCAGTAGAAATAAATATATCAGCTACATTGAAAATAAACCAATGAAAATCATTATAATTTAAATCTATAAAATCAGGAACTGCAGAATAATAAAGTCTATCGAATAGGTTGCCAAGTGATCCACCCAAAATGACAAAAAATATAAGTCCTTTAAAATTACTCGCCTTTACACCAAGGTATAAAATTACAAAATTAACTAATACGATTATTAATGTAATTAAATTATAAACAAATTGTTTTTCAAATGACAATAATCCAAAACCTATTCCTGTATTCCAAACTAAAATTATATTTATAAATTGATTTAGATAAATATCTACTTCGCCATAAGTTTCAGCAATATTTATAATATAAATCTTTGAAATTCTATCTAAAGTAAAAATTAATAATGTAATTAAAAAATAAAAAAAAATTTTTTTGTTTAAAAATTTTGTCATTTAAAATTGCATGTTGGGTGTCTTTCACACTCTGTTTCTCTAATTTTCCAACAAATAGTACATTTTTTTCCGTTTGCTTTTGAAGTTTTTACTTCTATGTTGTCTTTTGCATTTTCATCCAAAATAGTATTTGCAAGTGAAGTTATACATATTTCTGAAAAATCATATTTTTTTGCAAGATCATAAAGTTCCTTACTCAATCTGATATCAATTGCAGTTTCTAAGCTAGATCCTATTGTTTTGGCTGCTCTTTTTTCTTCAATACTTATATTTGCTATATCTCTTATTTTGTTAATTTTTTCCCAGTTGTTATTAAGTTCCTCATCTTTCCAAGATTTTGGAAATTCTGGAAATTTTTTTAAATGAATACTGTTTTTTTCATCTTTGTTTAAAAGACTAAAAATTTCCTCTGTCGTAAAAGATAAAATTGGTGCAAACCATTTTAGCAAGGCATCCAATATTGTATTTAATATTAAAATACAACTTTGTCTCTTATCTGAATTTTTTTTATCGCAATATAGAGTGTCTTTTCTGATATCAAAATAAAATGAAGAAAGATCTACAGTACAGAAGTTTAATAGTTCTTTGTACAAAACATGAAAGTTGTACTCTCTAAAATTTGCTTTAAATTTTTCATTCAAAATATACAATTTGTGTAACATTAATTTTTCGAGTTCTGGAAGTTTGCTAATATCAATATTAGCATATTCATGCTCTGAATAATTGTCATTTATATTTCCCATTAAGTATCTAAATGTATTTCTTATCTTTCTATATGCTTCAGCATGTTGCTCTAAAATTGAGTAGTCTATTCTCAAATCTTCAGAGTAATCGGATGCAGTCACCCAAACTCTAAGGATATCTGCTCCATATTTTTTTAAAATATCCTCGGGAAAGATCTGGTTCCCTAAAGATTTTGACATTTTCAAACCCTTACCATCCATCACAAATCCGTGAGATAAGATACTTTCAAATGGAGCTCTGCCTCTTGTTCCACAAGATTCTAATAATGATGAGTGAAACCATCCTCTATGTTGATCAGATCCTTCTAGGTACATAGATGCAGGCCATTTTAAATCTCCTCTTTTTTCTAAAACAAATGAATGTGTGGATCCACTATCAAACCAAACCTCAACAATATCTTTTAGTTTAACAAAATTTTCAGCTTTATATTTATCTCCTAAGAACTTTTGTGGGTCATCTGAAAACCAGCAATCTGATCCTTCTTTTTCATAGATAGACGCAATATTTTCAAAAACATCTTCATCTACTAAAACTTTACCATCTGATTTAGAAATAAATATAGGCAATGGTACGCCCCAAACTCTTTGTCTAGAAACACACCAATCTGGTCTTGTTTCGATCATTGATCTCAATCTTTCTTTCCCTTTTGCAGGATAAAATTCTGTATCATCTATAGCTTTTAAAGCTTTATCTCTTAATTTATGGCTTTCCATAGAAATAAACCATTGAGGTGTAGCTCTATGAACTAATGGAGCTTTAGATCTCCACGAATGAGGATATGAGTGGTTTAGTTTTCCATTTGCTAATAAATTTTTTTCATTTTTAAGCTTCTCAATAACAATGGGGTTTGCTTTAAAAATATGAATACCTTCAAAATTTAAAACATGTTTTGTATACTTTCCATCATCATCAACGGTTTCGACAGCTTTAATATTATTATTTAAACATAAATTAAAATCATCTGGACCATGGCTTGGAGCGCAATGTACTATTCCTGAGCCTTGTTCTGTCGTAACAAACCTTGCCTCGAGCATCGGTATATCATAATTGTAGCCTACGTTCTTGAATGGATGGGAACAAACTACTCCATCAAAATCGGATCCATTTATTTCACTTATAATTTTGTAGTCGTTAATTTTACAATCCTCAATTACACTTTTTAAAAGATCTTTTGCAACTATAATTTTTCTAGTGTTAAAATCACCTTTGTCATTAACTTGTATTACAACATATTTTAAAGATTTGTTGTAAGCTAAAGCTTTATTTGCTGGTATCGTCCATGGTGTGGTTGTCCAGATAATTACTTCTGCGCCTAAAAGATTTTCTAATTTTGATTTTTGAATATGAAACGAAACATAAATTGTATCTGATGTATGATCCATATATTCAACCTCTGCATCAGCTAAAGCAGTTTTTTCTACAGTGGACCACAAAACTGGCTTGTAGCCTCTATATAAACTACCTTCTTTTAAAAATTTACCTAATTCCCTTACTATTTGAGCCTCAGCATCATAACTCATTGTAGAATAGTAATTTTCCCAATCTCCAACAACTCCAAGCCTCTTAAATTGCTCTTTATGAACTTTGATCCATTTATTAGCAAACTCTCTGCATTCTTTTCTAAATTCAACGACTGGCACGTCATTTTTATTTTTTTTATTTTTTTTATATTGTTCCTCTATTTTCCATTCAATCGGCAAACCATGACAATCCCATCCTGGAACATATACAGAGTCTTTGCCATCCATTTGATGAAATTTTGTAATTATGTCTTTAAGAATTTTGTTAAAAGCTGTTCCCATATGAATATTACCATTTGCATAAGGAGGCCCATCGTGAAGAACAAACTTTTCTTTGCCTTTATTATTTTCTCTTAATAAATTGTAAAGATCGATTTTATTCCAATGTTCAACGATCTTAGGTTCTTTCAATGGGAGATTTGCTTTCATCGAAAAAGCTGTTTTTGGAAGGTTTATTTGATCTTTGCTCATTTTAATTTTTTAGCCATTTTTACATCTTTTTTTATCTGTTTTTTTAATTCATCTATACTATTAAATTTTTTTTCACCTCTTATAAACTTCAAAAACTCAACCGTTAGCTTTTTATTATAAAGATTTTTTTTAAAATTAAAAATATTTACCTCAAGAAGAATTTTATTTTGGTTAAATGTAGGCCTATAACCCAAGTTTGCAATACCACTCAGTTTTTTTTTTGTCTTATTAATTAAGATTTTAACTGCATAAACTCCTGGTTTAGCTATCACATAATTTCCAATGTCTATGTTGCAAGTTGGAAATCCAATAGTTTTTCCTAATCTTCTTCCGTATTGCACAATTCCCTGTATCGACCAATTTCTATCTAAGTATTTATTGGCAGTAGAGATTTGTCCTTTCTCTAAAAGTTTCCTTATAGACGTTGAAGATATAATCTTTTTCCTTTTTTTTAAAGGTGATGGATTTATTATTCTATATTTGAATCTTTTTTCAAAAAATTTTAATAATTTTACATCTCCCTCACGCTTATTTCCAAATCTAAAATTATTACTTACAAAAATTAATTTTGCAGATAATTTTTTGTAAAGGAATTTTTCAATAAATTGATTACATTTTATCTTTGAAAATTTTAAATCAAATTTTTTGTTAATAACAAAATCAACCTTAAACCTTTTTAAAATATCCAACTTTTGATCAAAGTTGGATATTCTATAATTTTTAATTTTTTTAAAAAAAAACATTTTAGGAATTGGATCAAATGTCACTACCCCAATTTTATATTTTTTCCTTTTTTTTAATATCAGCGCTTTTTTAAATAATTTTTGATGTCCTAAATGAACACCATCAAAATTACCAATTAATATAATTGAGTTTTTGTGTTTCTTTTGTACGTCAAAATTTTTGTAATATTTTATTTTATTTACCATTTTAAGTGTGATTGATAATAATTAATCTTTACATTGTATTTTAATTGAACTTTTTCAATATTTTTATCTATTTCTTTTTTATGTATACCCGATGATATTAGCATAGAGTCGAAATTTTGAATATTAGCTCCTTTGATATCCGTATTAAGATTATCTCCGATACATAATATTTTTTTATTTTTTATGTCCGCAGCTTGTCGATATACTGGTGGATAAGGTTTTCCAAAATATTCAACCTTTCCTCCAAGATCCTCGAATATTTTTGCTACCGAGCCTGCACAATACTCTGTAACATTGCCTCTATCTACAATTAAATCAGGATTTGTACATATCATTATTTTACCAATTACATTTTTAAATATTTCTTTATAATATTTTAAGTCTTCTTCATATTCCTCGAAAAGTCCTGTGCATAATATAAAATTTGATTGTTCTAAATTATCAATTTTATTTTTTTCAAACAGTTTAAAAAGATCAAAATCTCTTGAGGGTCCAATATGATAAAATTTCTTCTCTTTATAATTTTTTTCTAAATGTTTCAGTGCAGATTCCCCAGATGTATAAACTTTGCTACATTTATTTTCATCTAATCCCATCTTTTTTAAGAATTCAATTACTGTACTATTTGGTCTTGGTGCATTAGTGAGCAAAATATATTTCTTATTTAATTTTTCTAATTCGTTTAAAACATTAACAGAATTTTGATGAAGACTTATTCCGTTATGAAGTACTCCCCAAATATCAATAAAGAAGACATCGTAGCTGTTCGCTACTGTCTTCAGTCCTAAATCATCTAAATTTTTTGGCATTTAGGAGATATAGCTTAAAAAAATCAATATTTCTTGGTTTTTTAGGTTTAAATTTCTTGATGATATCTTGAAATAATAGCCAAGCATCTTTATATGATCCACATATTTATAGGAGTTTTTATGAAATTTAAACCTTTGCACGATAGAGTGCTTATTGAAGTTCTAGATGGCAGTGAAAAAACTGCGGGTGGAATAATCATACCAGACACGGCTCAGGAAAAACCGCAAGAAGGTAAAGTTGTTGCTGTAGGCGGAGGAGCAAAAACTGAAGACGGAAAGATAATCCCAATGGATGTTAAAGTTGGAGATAAAGTTCTTTTCGGTAAATGGTCTGGTACAGAAGTTAAAATTGATGGAAAAGAATACAGCATAATGAAAGAGTCGGACATTATGGGTATTTCAACAGGAAAATAATTTAAGGAGATAGATATGGCAAAAATAGTAAAATTTGATGCAGATGCGAGAACAGCAATGTTAAAAGGCGTTGATATTCTTGCAAATACTGTAAAAACAACTTTAGGTCCAAAAGGAAGAAATGTTGTAATCGACAAATCATATGGAGCTCCAAGAACTACAAAAGATGGTGTGACTGTAGCAAAAGAAATTGATTTAGAAGACAAGTTTGAAAATATGGGTGCACAAATGGTAAAAGAAGTTGCTAGCAAAACTAATGATGAGGCTGGTGATGGAACTACTACAGCAACAATTTTGGCTCAAGCGATTGTAAAAGAAGGCTGTAAATATGTTACTGCAGGTATGAATCCTATGGATGTAAAAAGAGGTATTGATGCAGCCGTAGATCAGGTAAAACAAAAGCTAATTTCATCTGCAAAAAAAGTTAAAGACAGTGATGAAATTGCACAAGTAGGAACAATTTCAGCTAATGGAGATAAAGAAATCGGTAACATGATTTCTAAAGCCATGCAAAAAGTTGGTAACGAAGGAGTAATAACAGTTGAAGAGGCTAAAGGAATTGAGACTGAACTTGATGTAGTAGAAGGTATGCAATTTGATAGAGGATATTTATCACCATATTTTATTACTAATGGAGATAAGATGACAACAGAATTAGAAAATCCTTTGATTCTTTTACACGAAAAAAAATTAACAAACCTTCAACCAATGGTTCCTCTGTTAGAAGCAGTAGTTCAAGCAGGTAGACCACTAATGATAATTTCTGAGGATGTAGAGGGTGAAGCATTAGCAACTTTAGTTGTAAATAAATTAAGAGGTGGCTTAAAAGTTGTTGCAGTAAAAGCTCCAGGTTTTGGAGATAGAAGAAAAGCAATGCTAGAAGATATTGCAATACTTACTGGTGGCCAAGTAATTTCAGAAGATTTAGGAATTAAACTTGAAAACGTTAAATTAAATGATCTTGGATCTGCAAAAAGAGTTAAGGTAGATAAAGAAAATAGTACAATAGTAAGTGGATCAGGTAAAAAATCAGATATCGAAGCTAGATGTAATCAGATTAAACAACAAATTGATGAAACAACCTCTGACTACGACAAGGAAAAACTTCAAGAGAGATTAGCTAAACTTGCGGGTGGTGTTGCTGTCATCAAAGTTGGTGGTGCAACCGAAGTAGAAGTTAAAGAAAGAAAAGACAGAGTTGAAGATGCTTTAAATGCTACAAGAGCAGCAGTAGAAGAAGGTATCGTTGTTGGTGGTGGTTGTGCATTGTTATATGCCTCACAGGATATTGACAAATCTGTGAAAGTAAAAGGTGATGATCAAAAAGCTGGTGTTGAAATTGTTAAGAGCGCTTTACAGGCGCCAATAAGACAGATTACAAAAAACGCTGGTGTTGATGGATCTGTAGTAGTTGGCAAACTTTTAGAACAAAATAAAACATCTCATGGTTATGATGCGCAAACTGAAAATTATGTAGATATGTTTAAAGAAGGTATTATCGATCCTGTAAAAGTCGTTAGAACAGCTTTACAAGACGCAGCTTCAATATCAGGTTTGCTCGTAACTACTGAAGCAATGATTGCTGATAAACCTGAGGAAAAAGATTCTGGTCCTGCTATGCCTCCTGGAGGAATGGGTGGAATGGGAGGAATGGGTGGAATGGGAATGTAATCCCCATTGTTCTCAAACAAAAATTCAAAAAGGGCGGTTTTTACTGCCCTTTTTTTTGCCTATCCTCTTCATGGTGGATGAAAAGTCAATCTAACAAATTTATGTAGTCTAATTCTAACAAACCACATATTAAAATCATACGCTTCTTAATAAGTTGTATAAATCACTAATTTGTTGAAAATTAAATTTACTTACTTTTCTTTTTTTTTGATATTCCTAGCTTATCGCTATGTCTTAACCTTAATATAACAATTGCCCCAGCAATTAATACAATGGCTACCGCTTCGTAGACTAGTGCTGAAGGATCCATTTCCTTTCCTTGCAAAATTATGAATCGTGAAAGAGCAGTAATTGCAATTAAAAGTGGTAAAGTAATACTAATTGACTGTTGATCCCAAAACACTCTAACCATTGCAAGCACCTCTAAGTATAGGAACATTAAAAGTAAATCAGCAAGAGTTACTGATGTATTTATGAACATTAGTTTAATCTCTAAAACTACAGCAATGATAGTACTAACTAAAATTATTCCAAGTAAGCCAAGTTGTAAATATTTTACAAGATCTCTCATACAATTTTAAAATAATGATTCGATTACTAAAATACAAGAAATTATTTAAAAATTCTACCAACAATAAATAAACCAAGTGCCACTGATGGTCCAATACCAAAGGCAAAAAGTATGGTTCCAATACCAACTGTCCCACCTAAATACCAACCAATACTAACTACTGTTATTTCTAAAAATGCTCTAACTGCTGCTATTGGCAAATGTGTTTTTTTTTGAAGTCCAGTCATCAAACCATCTCTAGGACCGGGGCCTAAATTAGCTACAAGATAAATACCACTTCCTATTCCAACGAGCAGGACAGCTGCTACTGCTAAGATCATTTTTAAAAGAAAGCCTTCGGGAGTGGAAACATAATTTAAACAGAGATCTATCATTGTTGCTATAATTACTGCATTAAGGATTGTACCAATTCCTGGTTTTTGGCTCAAAAATACCCAAAGAGAGATAACGAAAATACTAATAAAAAAAGTTATAATTCCAATTGAAGCATTTACTTTCAATGAAATACCTTGAGCTAATACACTCCATGGAGAAGCACCGGTATAAGATACAAGCAGTAAACCTTCACCTATACCAAATAAACTTAGCCCAAAGCATAAAAAGAAAAAAGTTGATAATTTTGGTTTTAAATTAAGAGGATTTTTAGAACTCCATGAAACCTGTGGAATATTTTTAATTTTTAGAAACATAGTTTATTTAGTAATAAAACTTAATAAATCCTAATAAAAAATAATTTGCAAATAAATAATCTTATTTTAGTAATTAAAAAAATCTATAAACTTACTTTTATGAAAAAAATCTTCATTACTGCTATAATATTAACTTTAGGTATCTTTAAAACTTCTGTCTCCAAAGAACTAATTGATTTAAAGTTTATAGAAATGGAAGTATTAAGAAATGGGGATGTAATTGGTTTTTCTAATTACAAATTCTCAAAAGAAAATAATTTTTTGAAAGTTGAAAATGAAACAAAATTCAAAGTCGATGTTTTAGGGGTAAATTTATTCAAAATTGATAGCTTGGGTATTGAATTTTACGAGAATAATAAGTTAGTTTCATTTGAATCTGAAACTTTTCAAAATAAAAAAGTAAAATATGTAAATTTAAAACTTTCAGAGGATAAAACTCAATATTTAATAAACGGTTCATCGTATAAAGGAAGTGCTGCTCTAAATAATGTTATAGGAAACTGGTGGAACTATCAAATTTTACAGACTGATACCCAAATAAGCCCTTTATCAGGAAGTGTAAAAAAACAAGAGGTAAAATATATAGGCGATGAATTAATAAAAATTTTGGACAGAAAAATAGAAACAAAAAAATTTAGTTTGAAATCAAAAAACCAAAACCTCCCTGAAGATAAAAAGCTTGATTTTATAATATGGATAGACCCTAGCACAAATATAATTTTAAAAGTTGCATATGAAAGAATGGGCAGATGGGAATATAAATTAAAGAAATATAATTAAAAAATTAATTTTCCTTTTTTTTTCTTACTCTTGCAATTAACTGTGTTAACGAGTCAACCATTTGATCTGAAGCTTTAAAAATTTCTGTAGTTTTGTAATCGTAAGATAAATTTTTTTCTGGATTAGTTTTATCTTCTATTATTATTCCTTCATCAGGCGAATTATTTTTAATATAAATTAATATCAGCCAATTATCATCTTCATTTTCATCCCATTTAATGAAAATTTCTCCAGTTTCAAATCTTCGATCTATACATCTTAAAATAGACATCTGTCTTGTGATATGTCTTTTATTTAATTGGAAAACCAAACTGCTTGCGCTTCTATAAAAACTCTCTAAAGCAAACTCAATTTTTTGTCTTGCTAATGTATAATCTTTTTCTTTTTGAAGTAGCGTTTCCCTATCTTCGTCACCTTGTATTTTTACCCCAAGAGCCTCTACTCGCTCTCGAATTTTTTGGTCTCTTATAATTCTATATTTTTCTCTTAATTTATCTATTCTCTCCTGAAGACCAGCATAGTCCTCTCTTTTTTCTTTTAGTGAGATTTTTTCTAATTGTTCTAATTCTTTTATTTCTCTTATTCTAAATTTTTCAATTTGTTTTTCTAATTTTAGTTGTTCAAGGAATTTTCTCTGCTTTTCAGCTTGTTCTTGTCTTATTATCGCCTGTTCTTTTCTTAAAAATGATTTGATATCTTTAACTCTCTCTTTCTCTAATTTTATCTCATCTTTTAATAGTTGTTCTTTGAGTTTTAAATTAGCTTGCTTTTCTTCTTCTAGACGTAATTTTTTATCGATTTTCTCTTTTTCAATTCTTTCCATTTCCTCAATTTTTTTTCTTCTCGTTTCATCTTTTTGTAATACCTTGTACTCATTGATTGTATCTGAAATTTTTGTAAAGAATTTTTGAAGGAAGGTATCGATAGCTACAAAAGGATTAAAGCTTATTTTAATGTCAGGCTTCAAAGAGCTTTGAAATCTTATTAATCTTAAAAGGACTTGATTTTTTTTATTTTTATTATCAACTTTAAATTTTTTTTTTATATTTTTCTTTCTCTTTTTTGTTTTTTTTCGTTTTTTCGACTTTATTGAGGATTTTTTAGTCTTTTTGATTTTAGAGACTCTTTTAACTTTTTTATTTTTTTTTTTCTTTTTTTTCATTTAGTGGGTTTTAGAGATTTATCAATTTATTGTTGATAAATATAGTCTCTTGTGTTCGGTACAGAATCTAATTTTTTAGATAATTGGAATTGAAATACAACCTGGTCTCCCCATTTAAAAGCCATTTCACAACTTGCAAGATAAAATTCCCACATTCTAAAAAATTTTTCATCAAACATTTCTAAAACCTGACTTTTTTTACTGAGAAATCGTTCTTTCCAGTGTCTTAAGGTGTAAGCATAATGCTTTCTTAAAACTTCAATATCAGAAAGTATTAATCCAGATTTTTCAATTGGTAAAGCTACTTCACTTAAACTTGGTGTATATCCTCCAGGAAAAATATATTTATTTATCCATGGCTGTGGATCACGTGGTGGATTTATTGATCCGATCGTATGTATCAATGCAATACCATCTTCGGAAAGTAGTTTTGATACTGTATTAAAGTATTTCCTATAAAACTTCTTTCCTACATGTTCAAACATTCCAACACTCACTATCCTGTCAAACTTTTCATTTAAATTTCTATAATCCTCAAGTCTAAAATCAACTTGATTTTCTAAGTTCATCTCTTTTGCTTTTTGTTTGCTATATTGCAACTGGTTTTCTGAAAGAGTAATGCCAAGTACGGAACATTTGGTTTTTTTTGCTATTTCTAAGGCTAATGTCCCCCATCCACTTCCAATGTCTAAAACTCTTTGATCATTTTCTAATTTAAGTTTTTTAATTATATGGTCGATCTTATTATTTTGAGCTTCTTCTAAAGTATTTTTTTCATCTTTAAAATACGCGCAAGAATATTGTCTTTTCTCATCCAAAAATAAATCATAAAGTTTTTCAGATATATCATAATGATGTGCAACATTTTTTTTCGATTTTTTTATAAAGTTGAAACTTGTTAGGGTTTTATAGAATCCTCTGAGTTTATTTATTATCATTCCATAATTATTTATCTCACCCCTTCCGATATTTTCAAATGCAATTTCTAAAAAGTCTGTTATTGATCCATTTTCAATAACAACTGATCCATTTGAATAAGCTTCTCCAAAATAAAGATCTGGATGAAAAAGTAATTTTGAATGTAAACTTCTATCCAAAAGTCTAAGAATAATTGGATTTTCTTTTTTAGGATTTCCAATCTTATACTTGTTGCTATCAGCATCGATTAAAATAAATCCATTTTTAATAAATAAGCTATTTAAGAACTTTGCTAGTTTCATTTTAAGCTACCTTTAAAAAGTTATAATTAAAATCTAATTTGGCTAATTCATCAAGTAATTTTTTTTTGCTATCTTGATTTAATAACGAAAGTGGCGGCAATAAATTAGTATAAGAATTATCTGAAATTGATAAAATTGTATGGATACTAGATATTAAATTGTATTTATCAAATTCCTCTCGTACATTACATAATTTTTGGTTATTAGTTTGATCTATTTTATTAATAAAGTTATCATAAACATTTCTTGATAATTCTGCTGTAACATTGCAGGTTGCAGTAATTATTCCTGAACATCCCAATTCTAAACCATTTAATAATTTTGTTTCTGAGCCAGGTAAGATAGAAAAATTTTTTAATTTTAAGTTTTTGTACAAATTATATGTGCTGTCTTTAACTCCTATGATTTGATCTGGGTAAATTTTTACAAGCTCCTCAACACATTCTACTGAAAATTTATATCCACATAATTTTTCAAAATTATATAAAACGATTTTACACCATGGGTGAATTTTGATTATCTCAGAGTAAAATTTAATCGCATCATTATCTGCATAAACGTAATACGCTGGTGGCATTATAAGAAAATTCTCAAAATTAAAATTTTTACATACATTAAGAAATGAAATAGTTTCTTTAAGTGAATTAAAACCAGTGCCAATTATAAAATTATTTTTAAATTTATTTTTTGAAAGTTTCTCAATTAATTTAATTTTTTCTGAAACAGAAATTAATTGAGCTTGTCCCGTGCTACCAAAAATCACAACTCCATGACAGCCTTGTAATATTAAATTTTCTGCATGTTTAATTGTTTTATCTATATTTAGATTCAATTCTTTATCTAACACAGATACCGAAGCCGCATAAATGCCATTAATTTTACTCATAATAAAAACTTATATAAAAATAAAATTTTAGTAAAGTTGATAAAAAAATGAAAATTCTAGCTATTCAAAACAGAATGGGTATTGGTGATATGATAATATATTTACCTTTTATAGAAGCGATATCAAAAAAATATAATACAAAAGTTGACATTCTAGTTAAAGAAAACTCTAAAGCCTCAGAAATTTTGAAGAATAACAAATATATTAGAGAAATTATAAATTTAGACAGAACTAATAAGAATAAAAAAGGGACACATGATGGAATTTTTGGATCAATCAGTTTAGCAAATCAATTAAAAAAATATAATTTTGAAAAAGTATTTATTTTTAATTCGTCTTTAAGATACAAGTTAATATGTAAATTGGCATCTATCAAAGAGATACATCAATATCCATTGTTTAAAAAAAAAAACCAGCATATTATTTTAGCAGCACAAAATTTTCTAAAAAATTCTATTGGTGAAACTGTAAAAAGTGAACCCGTAATCAACGTAGATAAAAAAAGTATTTCTGAAACAGCAATTAAGTTAAAAATAACAAAGAGTGAAAAAAATATAATATTAGGTATAGGGGGGTCTGGAAATACTAAAAGAATACCATCAAAAATATTTTTGAGATTTATGGAAATGTGTGAAAACAAACATAATTGTAGATTTTTTTTAGCCACAGGAACTAATGAAGAAGAGCAAATTATTTTAAAGGATATATTGAATTCAAAATATAATTCTAAATGTTTAACTTTAGATAAAATGAGTTTGTTTCAAATCTTGCCTATAATTGCTAATTGCGATGTAGCAGTTTGTAATGACTCTAGCTTTAGTCACTTATCCGCTGCAATTGGTATACCAACTATAGTTTTAATGGCAGATACACCTTTGCTATATGGGAGTTATAGTTCAAAAATGTTTCCAATAATTCCTGACGGGGAGGTTACAGTCAAACATGATACTTTAGGTAAAGAGAAAATTGATCCACAAAAGATATTTTATAAATTTAATGAATTAATTAACTAACATCTTTCAAAACTATTTCCTTAGCCTCATTTACTATTGCTGCTAATCTAGATAAATCGGGACTTACATCTGGGTGAATTTTTTTCATAATATTTTTATAAGATTTCATAACTTCTTCTTTAGAATACTTTTTTTTTGGATTTAAATTTAGTATTTTGTAAGCCTCATCTAATGATATAGACTGTGTATTAGGTGCTGATCCCATATTATTAAAATTAAACCTTCCTGAATTTTTTAAGAATCTTACTAGGCCCCAAATTCTTACTAATTGAAGTAAGGTCAAACCAGCTTTGGTCTTTATTAATGGCAAAATCATAAGTAAAAATGGTAAAGAAAATATATACCTTCCGGCAAAGGCCATTATCACAGCAAGAACTATAGATAAAATAATAGTAAAAGTTCTAATTCCTTTAGAAATTTTAGCACTTGATGTCTTTACAAACCAATTAAGTAATAAATAGACTAGGACAAAAATAATTAGTGTTAAGAAAAAAATATTCATGTAATAGATGTTAAAAATGAAAATACCACAACTTGAGAAAAAACCAGAACTAAAATCTTGTCACAATGTGACATGGGAAGATAATTATAGCTGGATTCATCAAAATAATATTTTAGAGGTTTTAAAAGACAGCTCTAAACTCTTACCAGAGGTAAGAAAATATCTAGAAGATGAAAATAAATATACAGAGGAGAATTTAAAGGATACGAAAGAATATCAAAAAAAACTTTTTGATGAAATCAAGGGAAGAATTAAATTAGATGATGAGTCTTTGCCGTTCAAAGATAAAAATTATGAATATTGGACTAAAACAACAACAAAAGGAAATTATTCAATTAAATTAAGAAAAAAAATTGGTTCTAATAATATTGAGGAAATTTGGAATGGAGATAAAGAGAAAGAAAAACTTAAAACTAAATATTTTGGGGTTGGTGATTTAGAAGTAAGCTACAACGATAAATATTTAGCGTATTCATTAGATTTGAAAGGTTCTGAGTATTTCACTATTCATGTAAGAGATATTAAGACAAATAAGATTATTACAGATAAAATTGAAAATACCTCAGGTTCTATCTTGTTTAGTTTAGATGACAGATTTATTTTTTATTCTAAGCTTGATGAAAATCACAGACCTAAAAAAATTTTCAGGCATGAAATTGGTAAATCAATCAAAGAAGATCTATTGATCTTTGAGGAAAGAACCCCAGCATTTACTGTAAGCATTGGTATTAGCGCAGATGAAAAATACTATTTTATTAATTCCTCTGATCATAACACCTCTGAGAAATATTATTTTAAAAGTAATGAGAGTTTACCTAAACCAAAAATAGTAAGAAAAAGAGAAAAAGGAATTATATATAGCGTAAGTTCTTGGGGTGGTTATTTTTATATTCACACCAACAAAGGTGCAGAAGATTTCAAAATAGAAAGATCGAGAGATATCGAGGCATCTAAATGGGAAGTATTTATCCCAGCTAAAAATGAAACAATGATTGGTGGACTAACATTTTTAAAAAATTGGATTATTAGATCTGAACTTAATAACGCTTTAGATAAAATCTTTGTAAGAGATATCAATTCAAATAAGGAGGAAGAGCTTATTTTTACTGATGAAGAAGTTTATGATGGTAGTATTTCACATACACAAAAAGATAGAAATACTGATCTAATTTATATTTCATATTCTACTCCAAAAACTCAAGCGAGGACCTATTTATATAATTTAAAGACTAAAGAAAAAAAATTAGTAAAGGAACAAGTTATTCCAACAGGACATGATCCAAAAAACTATATAGTGCAAAGAATTGAATGTAGTTCTGATGATGGAAGAAAAGTACCTTTAACAATAACTAGGCACAAAGATACTCCTTTGGATGGATCTGCAAATCTTCTTTTATATGGGTATGGTTCTTATGGTGCTTCAATGTCTCCATCATTTTCTTCTACGAGATTAAGTCTAATTAATAGAAATATAATTTGGGTAACCGCTCATATACGAGGGGGAATGGAAAGAGGAATGAAGTGGTGGAAAGAAGGAAAACTTCTTAATAAGAAAAATACCTTTAATGATTACATTGCTGCAGCAAAATTTTTGATAGAAAAAAAATATACTTCAAAGGGCAAGATTATAGGAATGGGTGGTTCAGCTGGAGGGTTACTGATGGGCGCAGTTGTTAACAAGGCTCCAGATTTATTTTTAGGGATGATTATGGCTGTTCCATTTGTTGACAGTCTAACAACCAACCTAGACCATTCTTTACCGTTAACAATTGGAGAATTTGATGAATTTGGAAACGCAAAAGATAATAAAGATCACTTTGATTATATTTATTCTTATGCGCCATATAACAATATAAGAAAAATGGATTACCCAAATATTTTAATTACAACAAGTTTAAGCGATAATAGAGTTTTATTTGATGAACCAGCAAAGTTTACAGCTAAACTAAGAGATTATAAAACTGATAACAATCTTTTATTACTTAAGACTGAAATGAATGCAGGCCACGGAGGTAAGTCAGGCAGAGATGGTGCTATTGAAGAAATAGCGTTCGACTATGCATTTATTTTAAAAATAGCAGAAAAAATTTAGTCCATACTTGAAAGATTTTAATTAATACCTACATAAAGTTTATAAGTCGCCTTATTGGGGCTTGTAATAAACCTTGCTAACAAAGGAGGAAAAATGACAAGTAAGGATCTATCTATATTTAACTCACTAAGACCATTCTCAATTGGTTTTGACGATATGTTCGATCAATTTGAGAACATGTTAGGAAACGGTAGTTTGACAATGCAATCTAATTACCCGCCCTACAACATTAGAAAAACGGGAAAGGATAAATACTCAATTGAAGTAGCCTTAGCCGGTTTTTCGAAAAAAGATGTCGAAGTGGAGTTTGAAGATAATTTATTAACTGTAAGAACAAAACAAGTTAATAAATCGGATAATCAAAATGAAAATGGTGAAATTATTCATAAAGGAATTTCACAAAGACAATTTGCTAGATCATTTACAATTGCTGATGATGTAAAGGTGAATGGTGCTGAGCTAAAAGATGGTCTTTTGACAATTGCTTGTGAAAGAATTGTGCCAGATTACAAAAAGAAAAAACTTATTGAAATTAAATAAGTATTAACCTTGCTTGTGGGGATTATCCCCACAAGTTAAAAACATCCTTTAGATACAAATCCAATCACCATATCCTCACTGCTAATTTCAAATTTTCTCTCGCATGGAATTCCATATTTTTTTGTTTTATATACAAGAATCTTAGAAGCTGTATTAGACTTTTCCTCATTATCAGGCATACCCATAACTATTTTTAATTCTGAGACAGGTTGACCGATAAATTGACTTAATTTCTCATTTTCTTTTTTTACGATTTCATCTGTTTTGTCCTTAACAGTCTGACAACTGGACAATTTTGTTAAAATTAATAGAAAAATTAAAATATGTGATATTGATCGCACTCTCTCACTTTATCAGATCTGTTTTAATAAAAAATTAAATTCTAAGTTGAAAATTGTGAATAAAGCTTTCAATTGAAAGGATTTGTTTTAAAGAATAGTTTATTATTATCATTATTTGGAGGAACTCAATGTTAGATAAATATTTTAATTATAAAAAACATAAAACTACTTTTAAAACTGAAGTTATTGCTGGAGTTACCACTTTCCTAACTATGGCATACATAATGTTTTTAAACCCTTTTATTTTATCTGGAGAATTCGCAGGGCCAGAAAAAGGTTTTTTTGACTTTGGTGCTGTTTTCACAGCCACGATATTAGCGACTGCTTTAGCTTGTTTCATTATGGCTTTTTACGGAAAGACTTGGCCAATAGGTTTGGCTCCAGGAATGGGCATAAACGCTTTTGTTGCTTTTGGAGTTGTTGCAGGAATGGGTTATACACCGCAAGAAGCTCTAGGGGCTGTATTAGTTGCGGGTGTTTTGTTTTTAATTATATCTTTAACGCCAGTAAGATCATGGTTAATTAATTCAATACCTAAAAGCTTAAAACTAGGAATAGGCGCAGGTATAGGATTATTTTTAGCAATTATTGGTTTAGAAATTATGGGGGTAGTTGGAGATCATCCAGTTACGCTTGTAACTTTAGGAGATATAAAAAATCCTTTAGTTATTCTAGGATGTCTTACATTTGTAGCAATTATTGTCATGGAAAAACTTAATATTAAAGGAAATATAATAATTGGAATAATTGCTTTCAGTATTATTGCATGGGTAAGTGGATTAGCAAAATTTAATGGGGTTGTGGGAAGTATACCTCCAATGACTTATCTTTTTGAATTTGACTTATCAGCAGCTTTGACTGCAAGTATGTCAACAGTAGTGTTCACATTATTGTTTATAGATTTTTTTGACACTGCTGGAACTTTAACATCAGTTGCTAACGTTGCAGGCAAAGTTGATAACAAAGGTAGAGTTCAAGATATTAATAAAGCAATGATGTCTGATAGTGTTGGTACTGTTGCTGGAGCATTAATGGGAACTACAACCGTTACAAGTTATGTTGAGTCAGGAGCTGGTGTGAAAGCTGGAGGCAGAACTGGAATGACGTCTTTAGTAATTGGTCTTTTGTTTCTTTCATGTTTATTTTTTGCACCTCTTGCAACAAGTTTACCAAAAGAAATCGATGGAGCAGCTTTATTATATGTAGCTGTTTTATTCGTAAGAAATATTACTGATATAGAATGGGATGATATTGCGGAGTCAGCTCCTGCTGTACTTGCCATGATAGCAATGCCTTTAACATATAGTATAAGCAATGGTATAGCTTTAGCTTTTATTTCTTATGCTTTAATAAAAATATTCACAGGTAAATTTTCAACAACTTCTCCTGCTATATGGGTTATCGCAGTTCTTAGTGCAATAAGTTTTGCTGTAGCTTAAATTTATTTTAAAGTAAGGCCAGATTTAATTCTGGCCTTATTTGTTTCTCTCAATTATTTTATCAATAGATATTTCCTCATAATGTTCAGTTGGTTGAACAATCCAAGGATCTCCATCTAATTTGATAGGACAAAAATCTGGGTTGAATTTAGATGATTTTTTTTTCCATAAACAAGCAGTTTTAATATCTTTTATGTAACTTTTTACTGGTTCATAATTTTTTAACCAATCAATACTTCTGTTTAAAGTAAGCCCAGTATCTGATAAGTCATCAACCAGCAGGACTCTTTCAAAGTCCTTTTGATGAGCTATTGAGCTTATATCTCTTGCAAAAATAAGATCTCCCTGTTTATCCTCTAATCCTTTTCCTGAATAGCTTTGTATAACAATATAAGCTGTCGGTAATTTAAATATTCTTGATAAAATATCTATTATAGGTGCGGCTCCTCTCATAATACCAACAAGAACAGTTGGTTTAAATTTTTTATTTACCTCTATTGCAAGCTTTTCAACAGTATCTAGGTATTCCTGAAAATTTATTATTAATTTTTTTTCCATTTATAATTATTATTATAGTATTAGATTTAATTAAATATATTTATGAAAATATTTGACTGTTTTATGTATTTTGATGAAGATTTAGTTTTAGACTTAAGACTAAATCTTTTAGATGATCAAGTAGATTACTTTGTGATAGTTGAAAGTAAATTTAATCATAAAGGTGAAAAAAGGGAGTTAAAATTCGATATAGATAGATATCAAAAATTTAAAAAAAAAATTCTCTATTTAGTTTACGATCAAATACCAAATAATTTAGATATTATCAAAGAGGATGAAGATAAGGATATAACAATCAGCAAATATATGTTTAATGCAGGAAAAAGAGAAAATAACCAAAGAAACTTTATAGTAAATGGATTAACAGAGGCTGATAATGAAGATTTAGTTTTAATTTCTGATGTAGATGAAATACCAAATCTTCAAAATTTAGATTTTTCAAAAATTAATAAAAAAATTATAATGTTCAAACAAGAAATGTTTTATTATAAATTTAATTTAAAATTACCCAATTTTTCATGGATAGGAACGAAAGCTTGTAAGAAAAAGAATTTAAAAAGTCCTCAATGGCTTAGAAACATAAAAGACAGGAAGTTTCCTTTTTATAGGTTAGATACTCTTTTTTCAGATAATAAATACTCAAGTATTAAATTTATAGATAACGGTGGATGGCATTTTACAAATATTAAAACTCCAGAAGAAATTTACCACAAACTAAAGTCTTACCTTCATCATATTGAATTTGAATTAGAACCTTTAACAATTAAACAAATTACAGAAATTATGAATGAAAAACGAGCAATATATAATTTAAATGTTGATCAAAGAACAAAAAAATTTGGTAAAGGAGAAAAACTTTTGAAATATGATTTTCAGAAATTGCCTGATTATATTAAAAATAACAAATCAAAATATGAAAGGTGGTTAGACTAATGAAAGGTTACTGGGTGTGTATATACGAAAAAATCGACAACCCTGAAAAATTAAAAGAGTATGCCTCAAAAGCTAGACCAGCTGTTGAAAAGTTTTCTGGGAAATTTATTGTAAGAGGAGGAAAAAATAGAACTACGGAAGGTATTAATTCTCCACGCACTGTTGTTGTTGAATTCCCTGATTATAATACCGCTATAGAATGCTATGACTCAAAGGAATACCAAGATGCTCATGAAATACTTAATGGGCATGTTGTAAGACATCACCAAATAGTTGAAGCAAGCTAATACTGGATAGGTTCATCGTCTATAGATCTCCACAAATACCAAGTAGCAACTGAACAGTAAGGTGAAAATTTTTTATATAATTTATCTACAAAAATTTTTGGTGGTAAATATTTTTTTTTATAATTGTTGGATATCGCTCGTAAAAGGCCTATATCCTGTAAAGGCCAGATATTTTGTCTGTTAAAAGTGAAAAGCAAAATCATTTCAGCTGACCACCTACCAATCTGTCTTAAAGTTGATAAATATGCTATCGCATCCTCGTCATTCATATTCTTAATTAAATTTGGATTAAAACTTTTATTATGAAACTTACTTGCTAGTTCTTTAATACCTTTAACTTTTTGACGACTTAATCCACATTTTTTTAGCTGTTGTGAACTTAATTTACTTACTGTTTTTGGATTTATTTTATTTTTGCAAAGCTTTTTAAATTTTATAAATACAGAGTTTGCCGCAGCAACACTGATCTGTTGGCCTATAATGCTTTTACATAGGGAGAAAAAAACATCTCTTCTTGTAGTTAAAAACGTGTCGTTATACTTTTTTATTAGAGACCTCATAATCTTATCTTTTGATGATAAATAACTGATTGCTTTATTCCAGTATTTAGGTGGTTTAGTCATGTCGCGCCGTTGAAATTTGTTTTTTTAATAAAATCTCTCTTCTAAAAATGATTACTGAAGAGGTAATAACTAATGTTGCACCTACTAAAGTTTTTATTGTTGGTATTTCATCCCAAATGAAATAACCAAAAATTATTGCAAAAACTAAAGCTAAATATTTTAATGGTGTAACCAATGATACCTCTGAAAATTTATAAGATTGGCTCAGCCATAGATTTGCAACACCCCCAAAAATTCCTATTAAGGATAAAAGTATTAGGTCTATTAAATTTGGCATTAACCACCCATAAGGTATCGTAAATAAACCTGCTAATGTAATTGCTGCAGAAAAATATAATGAAATTAGCCAAACTGGTTCTGTCGAGGATAATTGTCTGATTGAAATAGCAACATATGACATTCCTAAAACGAAAATGACTGGAAAGATATAATAAACATTTAAAGAACTTAAACCTGGTTCAGAAATAATAATAATTCCAACGAAACCAACAAACACCGCTAACCATCTAAAATAACCAACTTTTTCACTTAAGAAAAAAATTGAAAAAATTGTTGTAAAAATTGGTGCAGCAAACGAAATACTTACAACGGTTGCCAATGGTAGATTTCTCAATGCTGTGAAAATAGATAGTAAAGCCATCAGTCCAAAAAAACATCTTGATAAGTGTAACATTGGCCTTTTTGTGAAGTAAAAATCTTTAAGTCTTTCTTTAGGGATCACAAAATAATAAAGAACTAAGCCAAAAAAACCTCTGAAAAAGATTACCTGGCCTAAAGGATAGTTATCTGACCATTTTACAATTAGATCCATTACGGAAAATGCACATACAGACAAGAACATGTACAAAAAACCTAATTGATTTTTAGAAAACATAAGATTAACTTTAGTTTAATAAACTTAATAATCAATGGAAATAGCAGTATTAGCTTGTGGATGCTTTTGGGGACCTGAAATAAAGTTCAGTAGATTAGACGGTGTTTTTAAAACTGAGGTAGGTTATTGCGGAGGTAACACGAGTAAAACAAGTTATCAAGAAGTTTGTGAAGGAAATACGAATCATGCTGAAGTTGTTAAATTAGACTTTGATCCAAACATAATTTCATATGAAAAAATTTTAGATTACTTTTTTGAAATACATGATCCTACAACCTTAAATTCTCAAGGACCAGACTTTGGTACACAGTATAGAAGTGAAATTTTTTATCTTAATGACGAACAGAAAAATATTGCAAAAAAAATAATAGAAAAATACAACAAAAAATATTCTGGGAAAGTGGTTACTAAAATTTCACAAATAAAAAATTATTGTATAGCTGAGGAATATCATCAAAAATATCTAGAAAAAAGATAAATGTCTTTAGTAGAAACTAATTGGGTTGAAAATAATTTGAGTAATATAAAATTGATTGATTGTTCTTGGCATCTTCCTAATGCTTCGAGAAATCCATATCAAGAATATTTAAATCAGCATTTACCAAATGCATTGTTTTTTGATTTAGATAAAAATTCTGATCAGAATACAGAATTACCACATATGTTGCCGTCTCATAAAAAGTGGGATGAAATTGTTTCAAATTTAGGTATAAAAAATGAAGATAGAATTATTGTTTATGATAATTCTGATTTAATCAGCTCCTGTAGATTATGGTATACTTTTATCTATTTTGGACATGACCCTAAGCTTGTAAGTGTTATGAATGGTGGTCTTGAAAAATGGCAATCAGAAAAAAGACAGATTACAAAAGAAGTAATAGTTTTTCCCAAATCGCATTACATATCAAAAGAAAAAAAAGATTTAGTTAAATCAAAGACGCAAATTGAAAAAAATATTATTAATCAGGAATTTAAAATTCTTGATGCAAGAAGTAAAGAAAGATTTGAAGGGAAAGAAAAAGAGCCAAGAAAAGGTTTAAGAAGTGGATCTATACCAAATTCTTTATGCTTGCCATTCAAGAAATTAATAGAAAAGGATAAAACATTTAAATCTAAAGAAGAATTGTTAAAAATTTTTAAATCAGTTTTAAAACATGATTTTTCATCAAAAGTTGTGTTTTCATGCGGCTCTGGTGTTACAGCCTCAGTTTTAGCACTTGCATATTCCTTAATTGATAATAAGTATAATCCTGTCATTTATGATGGTTCATGGTCAGAGTATGGCAGAATATAATTTATGAAAAATTCAAAAAAAGTTTTAATTGGTGTTGTAATTTTTTTTATAATAATTGCAATTGTTGTAATTGGAAGAACAATGGTTGGAAACCATTTCAAAAAAAAATTTAGCAAAAGACCACCTCCTGGAATTATTGTAAAATTAGTTTCTGAAAAAGCCTTCTCAGAGAGAATCGAAAGTTTTGGCACTGCAATTTCAAAAAAAACAAAATCGTATCGGATTCAAAAAGGTGACTTAATTTCAGAACTAAAATTAGATAATTATGTAGAGAAAGGATCTTTAATAGTCAAATTGAAGAACAAAGATATTATTGCACCATTTAGTGGTGTTCTAGGTTATAGAGGCATTACAGAGGATGTCCTAGGATCAGATAATTCTCTCATTATAACTTTAGATGATAGTTCGGTAATATACGCCGATTTAAAAATACCTGAATCTTTTGCGCCAGTTATTAAAAAAAATTTGCCAGTAGATGTAAAGTTTTCAGGACTAAAAAACAAAATTTTTTCCGGAAAAGTGGAAGGTTATTCAAGTAGAATCAGTGCAGATACAAGAAGTTTGTTAACGAGAATTAAAATAGACAATAAAGATTATGAGTTAATACCAGGGTCACTACTTGAAGTAAGTGTGAAATTTAATGAAAGAAATTCTCTATCAGTTCCTGATACAAGTGTGATGCTAGAGGGAGAAAGCTCTTTTGTATATAGAGTGCTTGATGATAATAGTTTAGAAAAAACTCAAATCCAAATTGGAAATAGAGATGAAGGGTTTATAGAGGTAATTTCAGGATTAAATGAGGGTGATCTGATTGTTGCAGAAGGTCTAAAAAAAGTAAATCCAAAAGGAAAAATTAAACCAATTAAAAAGTAAATGTTTATAACTGATTTAAGTATAAGAAGGCCGGTAGTCTCTTGGGTAATGTCTCTTATATTGGTTTTATTTGGCATATTTGTATTTTGGAAATTGCCTGTAAGAGAATTACCATCAGGTCTTCAGCCACCAGTTGTTCAGGTAAAAGTGGATTACAAATCAGCATCAGCACCGATAATTGATCAAGAGGTTACTCAAGTTTTAGAAGATGTAATTGGTGGAGCAGAAGGTATTAAAAATATTGACTCAGTGTCTGAAAATGGAAGGAGTACAATTAGTATTGAGTTTGATACAGAAATGGATTTAGACAATGCTGCAAATGATATACGAGAAAGAGTAGCTAGAGTTGCAGATAATTTACCCTCTGAGGCAGAAGCTCCACAAATATTAAAACAGGCTGCAGGTTTTACGACAACTATGTGGATAGCGCTTTCTTCTCCCTCATGGAGTGATTTGGAATTGGGAGATTACGCAGAGAGATATTTAGTTGATAGATTTTCAAGTATTAAAAATGTTGGAAGAATTTTAGTTGGTGGTCTAAGGGAATTAAGTGTCAGGATTTGGATAGATCCAATAAAATTAGCTGCTAATGATTTAACCATTCAAGAATTGGAAAATGCACTCAGAAGCGAAAATGTTAGTCTTCCAGCTGGAACCTTAGAAGCAACTAATGTTGATCTTACTCTAAATCTAGACAAATCTTATACAACTATTGACCAACTAAAAAGCTTGCCCTTAAAAAAGAACAAAGACAACATAGTAAAATTGTCTGATGTTGCTGAGGTTGAATTTGGCCCTGTTTCAGAAAAAACATTATTTAAGGCACAAAGAAAAGATAATCTTAACTTAAAAACAGTAGGTATAGGTATTTATGCTAGAAGTGGAGCATCAACTGTCGAACTGTCAAAAGATATCAAAAAAAAGCTAAAAGAAGTTAGAAAGTCTTTGCCAGATGGATTAAATATAGAAGTTGCATTTAATAGAGCAAACTATGTCGGAGCTGCAATTAATGAAGTATACAAAACTCTTTTCATAGCTTTTATATTAGTAGTAATCATTATTTATTTGTTTCTTGGAAATTTAAAAGCAGTGATAGTACCAGCGGTTGCGCTTCCCGTTAGTCTAATCGCATCTTTTTTAGGAATTTATATTTTTGATCTATCAATAAATATATTTGTTTTGTTGTCTTTTATTTTAGCTATTGGAATAATTACAGATGACTCAGTCATTATGACAGACGCAATTTATAGAAGAATTGAAAATGGTGAAAAGCCCCTTGTAGCAGCTTATAAAGGATCAAAGCAAATAACATTTGCAATTGTTGCTACTACTCTGATATTAGTTGCAGTATTTTTACCGCTAATTTTCATAAAGGGAATTTCTGGAACCTTATTCAGAGAAACCGCGATCGCATTATCTTTTTCTGTAGTTATTTCATCATTTGTTGCACTAACCTTATCTCCAATGCTTGGAAGTAGATTTTTAACACTAAAAACTAAACAAAATAAAATTATAAGTAAATTTAATAATTTTTTTAAATCATTTCTAAAATTTTATAAAGAAAGTCTTAATTATTTTCTCGATAAACAAAGGTTAATAATTTCATTTATGATTTTAGTAATTATTTCTTCAGTATTATTATTTAATTTTTCAAAAAAGGAACTACTTCCTCTTGAAGATAGAGGGGCATATTTAGTAATCGGAATGACTGACGAAGGAAGCTCATTTGAGTACACTCAAGAAAGAGCGCAAGAAATAGAGTCTAAATTAATTCCTCTGTTGCAGGAAGAAAATAGCCCGTATAGAAGATTTATAATGCGAGTTCCAGGTTTTGGAAGATCAAGTAATTCGTTTAATACTTTTATAATAATAGCTTTGCTTAATCATTGGGACGATAGAAGTAAAAATACACAATCAGTTATGAGAGAAGCTATAGGAAAAATAGTAACTAATCCACAAGCGATTGCTTTTCCTATTTCACCACAATCAATAAGAGTTTCAAATTATAACAAGCCAGTTCAAATGGTAATTTTAGGATCATCTTATGAGGAGCTTGAGCAAATTCAGAATAACTTAATATCGGAATTAAGAAAAAATAAAAATTTGTCAAGAATTGAGTCAGATTATTCTAAAAATAAACCAGAGGTAAAATTAATTATCAACAAAAATAAAGCAAAAGATTTAGGGGTATCAACAGACCAAATAGGCAAGACTTTGGAAACTCTTTATGGTGGAAAAACTGTTACAACATTTAATAAACTTGGAAAAGAATATCCAATTATAGTACAAAAATATTTGTCAGATAGAAGAAGTAAGGAAAGTTTAGCAAAAATTTTTGTAAGATCTGAAAATAACTCAAAACTTATATCACTGGCAAATTTAGTTGATTTTAAGGAGGAAGGATCAGCCAAAATTCTTTCAAGATATAATAGACAAAGAGCAGTAACTATATCTGCTAATATTAACGAAGGATATTCATTAAGTGAAGCAATAAGATATTTAGAAAAAACTATGGAAAATGTTTCACCCCAGAATCAGATTTCCTGGAAGGGAAAATCTGAAGAGTTAAAAGAAACCTCAAATGAATTATTTATAATATTTGCTTTAGCATTAATAACTGCTTATTTAGTTATGGCAGCTACTTTTAACTCATTTATTCATCCATTTATAATAATAATGACTGTCCCGTTAGCTGTATTTGGTGGATTAGTTTTCATTCTTTTTTTAAATAGTTCAATCAATATTTTTTCACAAATTGCTCTTGTTATTCTAATTGGTATATCTACAAAAAATAGTATCTTAATTGTAGATTTTGCAAATCAACTTAGGGCATCTGGAAAAAGTATTGATAGTGCAATAAAGGAAGCATGCGATATGAGATTCAGACCTATTATAATGACATCTCTTAGTACAATGATAGCAATGGTTCCTTTAGTAATTGGAAATATTGGACCTGGGGCCGGTGAAGGCTCTAGACTCGCTGTTGGGTCTACTATTTTAGGAGGCATGATTATATCAACATTTTTTACACTATATGTAACTCCAACCATGTACTTAATGTTAGCGAAGAATACTAAACGAATTGATGCTGTTGATATTGAATTAAAGAAGCAACTTAATTAAAAAATAATATATTTTCTTGTTTTGAGAGAATTTTGGCAACTTAACAATTGTGATTTATATTTTTTAGACTGTGTTTGTACCTTCTTGGCTAAAGATATAACTTTTGAATTTTTTTTATAGTTTTTATAGTTTCCCCAACCCTCATGATAAGCAATATACTGTCTAAATGCATCTTTTTTTGAAATTTTTAATATTTTTTCAGTTTTATTGGTGTACCATCCTATAAAGTCTACACTATCTTTGAATCTAGTCCTTGTTGCCAAAGGATTGTTTGTTTCTTGTTTATATTGTTTCCATGTTCCTTTAACTGCTTGAGAATATCCAAAGGATGAGGATGGTCTTTTATAAGGAATGATTTTGAAAATTTTATTTCTTTTTGGTTTTGCAAGCCAGTCAAAATCAGACTCCATTTTGATAATAGCAAGCTGCAAGTATATTGGTGTTCCCCATTTTTTTTCAGTATTTTTCGCATGCTTGTACCAAAGATATCTTTCAGAAAATATGGAACAACCGTCTGCAGTATTTTTAGGAATAGATGAGCAAGAAAAAAGAAATAAACAGATTACTAAAATTAAAATATTATTTTTTTTTTTCATTTTTTCTCCAATTCCATGGTTTTTCAAATGTACCCTGCCATAAACCTAATTTATCTCTTGCTGCCTCTTTTTCTTGAAGAACATATTTTTTTGAATACCTAACATAAGCTAAGGCATGTCCGTTTCTAACAAGCCAAGAATTAATATTTAATTTATTCTTATAACAAGTTGCAAGCTTCCTTTTATATCTATCTACATTTTCTATTTTACATAATATTAATTGGTTTTTTAATAATTTTTTAAGTTTTTTTGTTGAGATTTTTCCACATGGGTATTTTTTATGAAAAGATAAAAATTGAATGCTCAGAAAAATCTTTTTACATGATTGATTTATCTCAGGTGCATCAATACCAGATAATCTAATTTTGTTGTTTTTAATTTTAATTGTATCACCATCAATCACTAAAGCCTTTCCTTCAATTACTTCAGCATAAGCATTAATTGAGATAAAAAATAATAAAAGTAAAAAAACGTTAAATTTTTTTTTTAACATAAGAAAAACATAAAAATAATATTAATGATATTAATACACCCAATATATTTCCATATAAATCAGAAATCTGGAAACTTCTGTTTGGTACTAATATGTGAAGTATCTCAAATAAAAAAGATGTTAAAAAAAAATAAGTAAGAACAATTTTCTTTTTTTTTTCAAAAAAAAGTAAAAATCCAAAAAATGAAAGAAACAAAAAAGAATAAACATGATTAGATGAGAAATTTAATAGTAAGAGATTAAAGTCATCTGTTAGTTGAGGCTGTCTATTTAAGTCTTTATATAATATAAATCCCAATATACTTCCCGGGTATAAGTAGAAAATTGCAAATAGTGCATTTATTAAATAAAATAATGATTTAAACATGATACAGTTTTCTTATATTTAAATTTTTTATATGAGTCATTTATTTTTAGTAAGACATGGACAAAGTGAATGGAATTTGCAAAAAAAATTCACTGGGTGGGTAGATGTGGATTTAACGCCACATGGAAAATTAGAAGCTTGTAAGGCAGGAGAGGCAATAAAATCAACAAATGTTAAAATTGACTTATTTTTCAGCTCTTACCAATTAAGAGCAATAAATACGTTAAAGTTAATAAAAAACACAATAAGAAATAATTCAGAATTCACAAAAGCCTGGGAGCTTAATGAGAGACACTATGGATCACTTACAGGTTTGAACAAAGAGGAAATGAAAAATAAGCTTGGAGAAAAAAAAATACATGAATTTAGACGATCATGGAATATTAGACCTGACCCTTTAAACCAAAATAGTCCTTACCATCCAATTAATATAGATATTTATAAAAATATTCCAAAAGAAAATATTCCAGATACAGAGTCTCTTAAAGATACTTATGATAGAGTGGTTAATTATTTTACTAAAAAAATTAATATCGAAATAAAAAAAGATAAAAATATTCTTATATCAGCACATGGAAATTCAGTAAGAGCACTTTGTAAGTTTTTATTCAAATTAGACGAAAAACAGATTCCTAAGCTTGAAATACCTACTGGAAATCCACTTCATATTGAATTAGATCAAAAATTAAAGATTATTAAGTGCAGATATCTTGATCAAGATAGAGCTCAGGATTTATTGGTTTTTTAATATTTTGTTATAAATCATTAGATCTGTTGTGTGTAAAAATTCAAGATTACTCTCATAACCAAAAAGTTGAGACTCCTTCATTTGACTGGACCATATTTCATTCATTGAAAATTTTTTTTTTAAGGTTTGGGAAAAAATATTTTTATTAATTATTTGACATCCGGTATATATAAATTTTTTATTGTTATCTTTTGTAAGCTTCTCGTTAACTAAACTAAAATCACCCTGTAATCTTTTATCAAAACTCAAGTTTTTATGAACAACTAGTAAAATATTATTAATTTTTTTCTTAAAATAAAAATTGGTCATTTCTAATATGTATTTATTATAGTTCATATCCCATAAAGTATCTGAGTTAAAAACTAAAAAATTTTCCTCAGCAGAATTTTTTATCATATTAAAAATACCACCCCCTGTATCAAGGATTTCATAACCGTCCTCTATTAATTCAATATCTATATTTGTATTCAGTTGATTTACAAATTTTTTTATCTCATCTGAGAGGTAAAAAATATTAATTTTAATTTTTTTTATTTTGAGTTGTTCAATTAATTTAATTGTTTTTTCTAATAGTGTAGACTCACCAATTTTCAACAAAGGTTTAGGTACTGTTTTAGTTAAGGGTAGCAACCTTTTCCCAAAACCTGCACATAATATGAGTGCTGTATCAATTTGCATATTTTTTTCTAAGTTTAGCTGAAAAGTTTTTATTTAAAAAAAATTTAAGATCTTTAAAAACTGGCTTATCTTTAGTACGGTTTTCTATTAATTTCCAAGCATATGGGATTAATTTTAAATATTGGTTTTTTTGATCTCTAAGGGAAAGTCTCGTAAAAATTCCTATAATTTTTAAATTTCTTAGCACAGATAAAATATAAAAGTCATTTTCAAATTCTATTTTATTAATTTTGTTTTTATTAATATCAATGTAGTAACTTAGAAGTTTTGCTTTAAGTTTTCTGCTAGTTTGAAATCTTACATCATCTATTAAAGAAGCCAAATCATAAGCTTTATTCCCTATAACCGCATCTTGCGAATCTAAAATACCATATGAGTTTTTGCATGGAATTATATTAGATATATGAAAATCTCTGTGTACAAAAGTGTCATTTTTTAACATTATTTTTTTAATTAAAGATTTAATTATTTTTTTCATCTCTAAATTTATTTTTTTAATATCTTTCTTCTTTTTATTAGCAGCTACATACCAATCACAAAAAAGTTTTGCCTCATCAAAAATCTTTGCATTTGTATATACTGGGACTTTATAGTAATCACCCATAAAATTTTTTATCTTTTTTGTTTTAATCTTCTGAATTTTGAGCAATGATAATATTATGTCTTTATAAATTTTAGAATTTTTAACATTATTTTTTTTTGAAAAGATCTCAAAAATTGTTTTTTTACCTAAATCCTCTATTTCAATAAAATTATTTTTATAGTTTTGGTAATAAAGTTTTGGGGCAATAATTTTATTTTTAATTAAATTTTTATTAATGGCATCATAAATCAGAAGATTTTTTTTCTTTTCCTTTTTACAATAAACAATAATAGAACTTGTTTTGCCTTTGGATTTTCTTAAAAATGTTCTAAATGAAGCATCTCCCTTAATCTGTGCATATTTATTTTCTCCAAAGTTTTCCTTAATTTCTAAATCAAATATTATTTTTTTAATTTTTATAAATCTTTTATTGGTATTTTTATTAAAGGTAAAAAAAAGTTCATATCTACTTTTAGGCTTAGATATAATTTTTTCGGGCCATTCGACTAAAGTGAGTTTGCTTTTGTAGTCATTAAATAAACCAGTATTTTGAAGATCTTTTGTCTTTTCTATTCTGAAGAGATCAAAATGATCAATAATCAAATTTTTTATTTGATACTCATTCATAATATTGAAGGTTGGACTGGTAACCTCGCTTAGGGATTTCTTCGATCTTAATTGCAGGTAGTTTATAAGATATCTTACAAATGTGGTTTTACCAGCTCCAATTTCTCCGTGAAGAAAGACAATATCTCCTTTATTAAGAAATTTTGAGAAAATTTTAGCTAAAGAGGCTGTTTTGTTTTCTTTAGATATATCAATCTTGCTACTGTTAGTAGCGATACGCATCTGGTTTGTATGGACCTTCTGGTTTTACACTTATGTAATCTGCTTGATCTTTAGATAAAGGAGTTAGTTTCGCTCCAACTTTTTCTAGATGTAATCTGGCAACTTTTTCATCAAGATGTTTTGGTAAAACATAGACTTTCTTTTCGTATTTTTCTGAATTGTTCCATAATTCTATTTGTGCTGTAACTTGATTTGTAAAAGATGCACTCATTACAAAACTTGGATGGCCAGTTGCGCATCCTAGATTTACCAATCTACCCTCTGCTAATAGAATTAATCTTTTGTTATCCGGAAAAGTAATTTCATGAACTTGTGGTTTAATCTCATCCCATTTATAATTTTTTAAAGCCTCAACTTGTATTTCATTATCAAAGTGACCAATATTACACAAAATTGATCTATCTTTCATAGCTCTCATGTGGTCAGCGGTAACTATATCTTTATTACCAGTAGCTGTAACAACAATATCAGCTTGGCCTATCATCTCATCCATAAGAACAACTTCGTATCCTTCCATGGCAGCTTGTAGTGCACAAATTGGGTCTGTCTCTGTTATCATTACTCTTGCACCACTTTGTCTTAAAGATGCAGCACTTCCTTTGCCAACATCGCCAAAGCCTGCAACAATCGCAACTTTTCCTGACATCATCACATCTGTAGCTCTCTTGATACCATCTACTAAACTTTCTCTACATCCATACAAGTTATCAAATTTTGATTTTGTAACTGAGTCATTTACATTTATTGCTGGAACCATCAGAGTTCCTTGCTCTTCCATTTTTTTGAGAGCTAAAACTCCCGTTGTTGTCTCTTCACTTAACCCTTTTATATCTTTTAATAATTCTTTATAGTCTTTATGCATTAGAGCAGTAAGATCTCCACCATCATCTAATATCATATTAGGTTTCCAATCTTTTTTGCCTTCAATAGTTTGTTTTACACACCACCAATACTCTTCTTCTGTTTCACCTTTCCAAGCAAAAACCGGAATACCAGCTTTTGCAACAGCTGCTGCTGCGTGATCTTGTGTGGAGAATATATTACATGAAGACCATCTTACCTCGGCCCCAAGATCTACTAATGTTTCTATTAAAACCGCAGTTTGAATAGTCATGTGAAGACAACCAAGAATTTTGGCACCTTTTAATGGAGATTTACCCTTATACTCTTTTCTAAGTGCCATTAAACCTGGCATCTCAGTTTCAGCTAAAGAAATTTCTTTTCTTCCAAACTCAGCTTGGGATATATCTTTTACTTTATAATCTGGCATAAGAGCGATTTTGTAACAGTATAATTTTAAATAATCAACTTTTCATTAGGCTGAAGGGAAAATAATTTCAATTTTTGCACCCTTTCCCCTAGTATTATTGCTAGCGCTAATTGTACCACCATGAAGATCAATCAAATTTTTCACTATATTTAATCCTAGTCCAGAATGTTCTCCAAATTTTCCAGGTCTATTACTGTAAAATCTCTTAAATATTTTTTTTGTATCATTTTCCTTAAAACCAGATCCTTCATCTAAAACATCAAGCATTACAGAATTATTTTTTTTTGAGAGCTTTACTATGATTTTTTTATTATCTTCACTAAATGAAATAGAATTTTCAAGTAAATTTGCTAAAATTTGTTCAATTCTATTTTCAATTCCCATAATCTCAATCTTGTTTCCATTATGATTTGAACTAAGAGAAATTTTTATTCCTCTTTTATTCATATATATATTATTAAAATCATCGACTACTGAGGTAACAATTGGTCTTAGATCAATTTTTTTCATCTGCTCTTTTGTAATTGCAACTTCATCTTTAAGCATTTGAGAATAATCAGTAATAAGTCTTTCTATACGTTCAACATCGTGGCTTAAGATCTTAACAAGTTTATCTCTTTGGTTTTTATCATCTGTTTCTGAAATAATCTCAGATGCGCTTTTAAGGGATGCAAGTGGATTTCGGATTTCATGAACAAGATCAGTGGAAAAGTTTTCAGCACTATCTGCTCGTTTTTGAAGCTCATGTGTCATATCATCTAATGAACTTGATAATACTCCAAGCTCATCACCTCTCTTTTTTAAATTTTGTATATTTGTTTTTTTTTCTTTTTTATCTTTAATAATTTTTGTGTAATCGACAAGATTTTTAATTGGTTTTAAAAAATATCTATTTAACACAAAAGAAAACACAAAAATAACTAATGTTACTAATATAGCTGTTCTAATAACAAAATTTTTTCTTTCATCTATAGCTGTTTTAATGTCGTTAGCACGTTCAGCTACTAAAATATAACCAACATTTTCATCACCAATTATAAAATTTTTAAGAGTATTCAATATAAATTGATCATAATATTCTTCTGTATAGGTGAATGGTTTTCCATATTCTTTTGAATTAAAATAATCTCTAGTAATCTCACTTAAATTTTTCTGATCATTTTTTTTATTATTGCTCGATGCTTTTTCAATATCTGTATTGATATTATCAAATTCTATTTGATCAGTTCTCTGTGAAAAAGATCGTGGATCTAAGTCTAATGTGTCAGTGTCTGCAATAACGTTATATTCAGTATCTAGAAAAATTACTCTGTCTAAACTTTGAAATAAAAATCCTGTTGAAAATAAAAATCTTCTTAAATCTTCTTTATTAAAGTTTATTTTCAATCTTTTAATGTGATCAGTTGTATTATTAATTACAGCTATATGATTTGAAGTTTTTTTGTAAATTAAATTTGGCTTTGAAAAATTTAAATAAACTATTGTCAAAATTCCGATAACTATAAAAACAATAAGATTTATAAATAAAAATTTTTTTAAAATTGAGAAATTCTTTAATATAGAACCCATTAATTAACTTACATTCCATCTATAACCACTTCCGTACCTTGTTTCAATAGCAGAGAAGTTTTGGTCAACTTTTTTAAATTTTTTTCTAATTCTTTTAACATGACTATCAATTGTTCTGTCTTCAATATCAGTATCTTCTCTATAGGCAATGTCCATTAATTGGGATCTCTCTTTTATTATTCCTGGTCTTTTTGCAAGTTCCTGAACTATTAAAAATTCTGTAGTTGTAAGTTTATCTGGCAATTGCTTTCCATCCCATTCACATTCTAATTGTGAAGGATCAAGTTTTAATTTGCCATGTGAAATTATATTTTTCGTCTCTTCAATAGGATTTAAATTTTTCTTCCTTAATTGAACCCTTATTCTCTCAATTAATACTTTAATAGAAAAACCTCCAGACTTTTTTACAAAATCATCAGCACCTAATTTAAGTCCTAATAATTCATCAATTTCATCATCTTTCGAGGTTAGGAAAATTACAGGTAAGGTTGATTTTTTTCTAAGTTTTTTTAATAACTCTTCACCATCCATTTTCGGCATCTTTATATCGATTATTGCTAAATCTGGTGGCTGTCTTGTTAGACCAATCAAAGCACTTTCACCGTCTAAATAAGTTTGAACCTTAAAACCCTCTTTTTCTAGAGCAATACTAATACTAGTTAAAATATTTCTATCATCATCAATTAATGCAATAGTTTGTTTCATAAATATGAATCTAATTATACAAATACTAAATTGTTCTTATTTGGGCAAGATTACTGAAAAAACTAATGTAGTAACCCCCAATTTTCTCCACTATTAACATCTACTGTGAGAGGCGTTGAGAATGAATGAAGATCGCTATCCTTTACACTTGTCATTTCTTGTCTTATCAAATTTATGAAGTTTTTTTCACTTTCCTTTGGAACTTCAAATATTAGTTCATCATGGATTTGAAGTAACATTTTACATTTTTTTTCTTTAGTCTCCTCAATTCTTTTTGAAATTCTGATCATCGCTAATCTCATAATTTCCGCAGCAGATCCCTGGATTGGCGCATTAATAGCTGCTCTTTCTTGAAAATTTCTTATATTAAAATTTTTATCATTAATTCCAGTTATATGACTTCTTCTACCAAAAATATTATTAACATATCCACTCTTCCTACAGAATTTTATAGTGTCATTCATGTAGTCTTTAATTTCTGGAAATTTTTTAAAGTATGAATTTAAAAATTCGGCAGCTTCATTGTTTGATACCATAATCTGTTTTGCTAAACCGTATTGGGAAATTCCGTAAATAATTCCAAAATTTATGGCTTTTGCTTTTCTTCTCATATCTGAATTAATTTCGCTTATTTTAACATTAAATACTTGGCTTGCTGTAAGTGAATGAATATCTTGTTGATTGTTAAAAGCTTTTTTCAATTCTTTTACATCTGCTAAATCTGCCAAAATTCTCATTTCAATTTGATTGTAATCTGCTGATATTAAAATATTTCCTTTTTCAGAAACAAAAGATTTTCTTATATCCTTACCATCTTCAGTTTTAATCGGTATATTTTGTAAATTTGGATCACTTGAAGCTAATCTACCTGTTGTTGTTGCGGCCAATAAAAAAGATGTATGAACCCTTTTTGTTTTAGGATTAATATGCTCTTGCAAAGAGTCTGAGTAAGTATTTTTAAGTTTAGAAATTTGTCTCCACTCTAATATAAGTTTTGGAAATTCATTACCCTTGAAAGCTAAATCCTCTAAAACTGAAGCACTAGTAGCAAAACTACCTTTTTTTGTCCTTTTAAGGGAAGCTATCTTTAAATCTTCATACATAATTTCACCAAGTTGCTTTGTTGAAGCAATATTAAATTTTTTCTTAGAAATTTTGTAAATTTTATCTTCAATTGAAGATATTTTTTTTTCAAATTTTTTCGACAGAATATTTAAAAATTTATTGTCTACTTTTACTCCTTGGATTTCCATATTGGCTAATATTTTAATTAAAGGCTTTTCAAATAATTCATAAATATTTTGAAGTTTTTCTCTAATTAAATTTTTCTTTAATAATTTATATAATCTAAAAGTTACATCAGCATCTTCAGCTGCATATTCAGTAGCTTTTTTTATTTCAACTTGATCAAAAGTAAGTTGCTTTTTACCTGATCCAACTAAATCTTTATAGGATATTGTTTTATGTCCTAAGTGAAGCTCTGAAAGTGTATCCATATTATGTCTATTCTTACCTGCATCAAGCACATATGACATAAGCATTGTATCTTCCATGGAGTTTATTATTATTCCTCGGTGATAAAAAATTATATAGTCAAATTTTATATTTTGCCCTATTTTTTTAATCGATTTATCCTCTAAGATCGGTTTAATTTTTTGAATTACCTTATTTGTATCTAACAAATCTTTACCATTATGCTTTAAAGGTATGTAACAAGCTTTTCCAATATCAGTAGATAAAGATATTCCAACTAAATCAGCCAAATGTGGATCTAGAGAAGTTGTCTCGGTATCTATACATAATTCTCCCTTATCCTCTGCATCTTTTAACCAAATGTCAATATCATCCAATTTATTGAGCAATTTATATTTTGTTCGATCAATATTTGAAATCTCTTTTCCTTTTAAAGATGTTGTATCTTTTTCTTTTAATTTAGGTTCTCCGTACTGTGATATAACGCTACTTAAAAGCCTATTAAACTCCATTTCTCTTAGAAATTCATATAGTTTATCTTTATCTATATTTTTTATGACAAAATCATCTAATTTCACTTTAACAGGAACATCTCTTTTTAAAGTTACCAATTTTTTACTTATAATAGCTTTATCTTTATTTTCTAAAATAGTTTCTCTTCTCTTGTTCTGTTTAATTTCATGGGCTTTTGATAAAAGTTTCTCCAAGTTTCCATATTTATTAATTAATTCCGCTGCAGTTTTAACACCAATACCGGGTACTCCTGGAACGTTGTCACTGCTATCACCTGCTAATGATTGTACATCAATTACTTTGTCAGATTTAACACCAAATTTTTTAATAACATCTTCTTCTCCTAAAAATTTATTTTTCATAGGATCATAAATTCTTACATTCTTTTTGAATAACTGCATTAAATCTTTATCAGATGATACAATTGTAACCTTAGCCCCAATTTTTAAGATTTGTTCTACATAAGTTGCAATTAAATCATCTGCTTCATAATTAATAAGTTCTACTGATGGTAAATTAAATGCCATTACTGATTTTCTTATAAAGTCAAATTGAGGAATTAAATCATCAGGAGCATCAGATCTATTTGCTTTATAATCTTTGTAGATTTCATTCCTAAAATTTTTTCTTGCAGAGTCAAAAATTACTGCAAAATGAGTTGGTTTTTGTAAATTTTCTTTAGATTTTGAATCCTCAAGTAACTTAAATAACATATTACAAAAACCGTTTACTGCCCCTGTTGGCATTCCATCACTTTTTCTGCTTAGAGGCGGCAAAGCATAATATGCTCTAAAGATATATCCCGAGCCATCTATTAAATAAAAATGATCACTTTTTTTAATTTTGGTCATTTATTAATGTTAACTTAATTTATACGAATGTTATAAATGAATAAATCATTATGAAAAAAAAAGATGTATTGACGGTCAAAAATTTAAGTAAAATTTACTCCAAAAACAATTCTGAACAGGTTAATGCATTAAACAATTTAAACTTAGACGTGAAACAAGGTGAAATTTTTGGATTATTGGGCCCTAATGGAGCAGGTAAATCAACTTTCATAAACATATTGGGAGGAACAGTAATTAAGTCAAAAGGAACTGTAAATGTGTGGGGTTATGACTTAGATAAGGATCCAAGGCAGGTAAGAGCTTCATTAGGTATAGTGCCTCAGGAGGTAAACCTAGATCCTTTTTTTAATCCAAGAAGACTTTTAGAGTTACATGCAGGAATGTATGGCATCAAAAAAAAAGATCGTATAACTGATGAAATTTTAAAATTAGTTTCTCTTGAAAATAATGCAGATAGCTACGCCAGAAGTCTCTCTGGAGGAATGAAAAGAAGGCTATTAATAGCAAAAGCCCTTGTTCACAAACCACCGATTTTGATATTAGATGAACCAACTGCTGGTGTGGATGTTGAGTTAAGAAGGAATCTTTGGGAAAATGTTAAACTTTTAAATAAAATTGGTGTCACAATTATTTTGACTACTCATTATCTAATAGAAGCAGAAGAAATGTGCGATCGAATAGGAATTTTAAGTAAAGGTCATTTAGTTGCTTTAGATACAACAAAAAATTTAATTAATAAAATACAAACCAAAAATGTCACTTTTACAATCAATGAAAAGACCAAAATAAACAACATACCTCTTAAATCACTAAAAATTTTATCCCAAGAAGATGATAGAATAACTTTATCTTATGAAAAAAATTCTTTAAAAATTGAAGAAATAATTTCTTATTTTGCAGATAAAAATATAAATATTTTGGATATTACGACAGATGATGCAAATATTGAAGATGTTTATACATCCTTAATTAAAAACTAGTAATAGTGATTGATTAAAGGTAAAGTATAAAAATGGAAAATATAAGTATATCTAATAATCAAAAAATCTTAAGAAATTTTTTCATCGTTGTTGTTGGTTCGATTTTATTGACTGTCTCAGCAAAAATAAAAATACCTTTTTACCCAGTACCAATGACTATGCAAACTTTTGCGGTTCTTTTTTTAGGAATATCATTTGGATATAAAATTGCAGTTGCAACAGTCTCTGTTTATTTAGTTGAAGGTTTGTTAGGACTTCCTGTTTTCTCAAACTCTCCTGAAAAAGGAGTTGGTTTAGCATACTTTGTAGGACCTACCATGGGATATTTAATTGGTTTTTTATTCGCAGCTTTTTTTACAGGTTATTTAAATTTTAAAACAAATTTAATTTTAATATTTATTAAACTTTTATTTTCGGTTTTCTTTATTTATTTTTTTGGTATTGTTTGGTTAGGTATTCTAATTGGATGGGATAAACCTATATTTAAACTTGGATTTTTTCCATTTATTTATGCAGAGTTATTTAAAATTTTACTGCTTACTTTTTTAACTTCAAAATTTATTAAAATTAGAAAATTTATTTAGGCGATCTTTTATATAAAATTCTTTGCAACGTACGTCTATGCATCTTTAATCTTCTTGCAGTCTCAGATACATTTCTGTTACATAACTCGAATACTCTATGAATATGTTCCCATTTTACTCTGTCGGCAGACATAGGATTTTCGGGAGGTTGGGCTTTAGTTTTAGGATCAGCTAAAAGAGCTTTTTCAATATCGTCAGCATCTGCGGGCTTCGCTAAATAATCAATTGCTCCCTGCTTAATTGCTGCAACGGCAGTTGGTATATTTCCATAACCTGTAAGCATTATAATTTTGCTTTTAGAATTTATCTTTTGAAGTTCTTTTACAACCTCTAAACCGTTGCCATCACCAAGTCTTAAATCAACAACCGCAAATGCGGGATTCTTTGAGTTTATAGACGCTATACCTGATTTTACACCCTCAGCTTGAGAGACTAAGAAACCCTTTTTTTCCATAGCTCTGGATAACCTTTCTCTAAAGGTATTATCATCATCAACTATTAATAACGATTTATCCCCTAAATCTGTTACTTTTTGAACATTATCTGTCATGAGTACCCATATAGGATTTAAAATGGGATTTTCAATATGTCATTTTAAGTGGGAATTTAACAGGCTTAATAACATTGAAAATTTTTCTTTACTTTAGGGGTCATTTCTCATAATGAGTGAAGAAATTACAAATTTGCATACAAGATGTGCAAATTTTTTTTGTTAAATTTTTTTTTGAGGGGCTATGAAATGGAAAAATTTAAAAGTGTTGACGAACTTGTAAGTCAACTTAAACCTGTTGAACCAATATATTGCATTAGAACGAGTGCAATACAAAAAGCTTCAAAAATTTTCCAAAATAAATTTCCAGGCACAATTTTATATGCAGTAAAGACCAATCCTCACCCTTTAGTAATAGATACTATTATTAAAAGCGGAATTAAAAATTTTGATGTAGCATCATTAAAAGAAATTGAACAAATAAAAAAAATAAATCCAGAGTTGAAGTGTTCTTTCATGCACACTGTTAAATCTAGAGAAAGTATAAAAGAGGCTTATTTTAAACATGGTGTAAAAACTTTTTCATTAGATACAAAAGAAGAGTTAATCAAAATAATTGAGGCAACTAATCAAGCTAAAGATTTAGAATTATTTGTTAGAGTTGCTGTTTCAAATGAACATGCAGAAATAGATTTATCAAAAAAATTTGGAGCTTTACATAGTGAGGCTTTAGGTCTTTTAAGACTAACAAAACAATATGCTAAAAAAATTGGTTTAAGTTTTCATGTTGGATCACAATGTATGCATCCAATATCTTATTCGAAAGGAATAGCAGAGATCGGAAATATTATAAAAAAAACAAAAATTTCACCAGATTATATAAATGTTGGAGGTGGATTTCCAACAATCTATCCTGATCTCATACCACAATCATTAGATAACTATTTTAAAGAAATTAAAATAGCCTTAGAAAAATTAAAGCTTGAAAAAAAACCTGAAATTATTTGTGAACCAGGTAGAGCTATTGTGGCTGAGAGTGGTTCAACTATCGTCAAAGTAATTTTAAGAAAAAAACAAAAACTTTACATAAATGATGGAACTTACGGAACATTATTTGATGCAGGAGTTCCAAATATTGTTTATCCTTCAAGAATGATTCCGATTGGAAGATTGGTTTCAAAAAAACTTACTCCATTTGATTTCTATGGTCCAACTTGTGATAGTATGGATTATATGAAAGGACCATTTATTTTACCAAATAACATTAAAGAAAATGATTATATAGAACTAGGTCAACTAGGAGCATATGGACTAACATTTAGAACTAAATTTAATGGTTTTTACTCAGATAGTATTTATGAAGTGCAAGATCAGCCTATAATGAGCATGTACGACAAAGATAAATATAAAGCATTTCTTGTTGCTTAATGTCTGATAAAAAAAATCTAGGTCATAACAGTAAAAAAGATTTTTTAAAAAATCCAGTAGAGCATATTGATATTACCAAATTTGATAGTAGAGAAATTATATCAGCAATGGGGAAAATGTCATTTGTTTCCAGAGAGACTGCAAATGCGACTAATATTTATAATGAAATGCTTAAAGATAAAGATTGTACAATCTTTTTAACTTTGGCTGGCTCAACCTCTGCAGCAGGATGTATGCATATTTATAGGGATATGGTTAAATATAATATGGTAGATGCAATCGTTGCAACAGGAGCATCAATAATTGATATGGATTTTTTCGAGGCACTTGGATTTAAACATTATCAGGGCTCGCAATTTCAGAATGATGATGAGCTAAGAAAGAATTATATAGATAGAATTTACGACACATATATTGATGAAGATGAGCTTCAAAGGTGTGATAAAACTATTGGTGAAATTGCAGATAAGTTGGAACCAAAAGCTTATACCTCTAGGGAATTTATTAGGGAAATTGGCAAATTTTTAAAAAAAAATTCGAAAAAAAAAGACTCATTAATTGAAACAGCATACGATAATAATGTTCCAATATTTTGTCCTGCTTTTACAGACTCTAGCGCTGGCTTTGGATTAGTGATGCATCAAGAAAGAAACCCAAATAAGCATATTACCATAGATTCAATCAGAGAATTTAGAGAATTAACAGAAATTAAAATCAGATCAAAAGGATCGGGTTTATTTATGATAGGTGGAGGAGTTCCAAAAAATTTCATTCAAGACACAGTAATATGCGCTGAGCTATTAGGTAAAGAAGTTGATATGCATAAATATGCAGTCCAAATCACAGTTGCTGACTCTAGAGATGGAGCATGCAGTAGTTCAACGCTTAAAGAGGCAAGTTCATGGGGTAAAGTCGATACATCAAAAGAACAAATGGTTTTTGCAGAGGCAACAAGTGTGCTACCTTTAATTGCAAGTGATGCTTATCATGCTGGGGAATGGAAAAATAGAGAAAGAAAAAATTTTTCAGAAATATTTTAATTAAATGCCAAAAAAAACAATTATTGGTATCATCCAGAGTAAAATTTTAAATAATTATAATTCGAATCTAAAGGCTGTTATAAAAAATATTAAAAAAGCTGCTAATAGAAATGCGAAAATAATTTGTCTACCTGAGCTTTTCTTAACAAATTACTTCTGTCAAACAGAAAACCACTCAAATTTTAAATTTGCAGAAAAAATACCAGGTAAAACCTCAAAAGTTTTTTGCGATTTATCAAAAGAATTGAATATTGTTTTAATGATATCTATGTTTGAAAAAAAAACACGTGGTTTCTATCATAATACAAGTATTATTATAAATGAAAAAGGAAAAATTTTATCAAAGTATAGAAAAATGCATATTCCTGATGATCCGGGATATTATGAAAAATTTTATTTCACCCCGGGTGATCTTGGTTTTAAATCTATTAAAACTAAATATGGAAATATTGGTCCCTTAATATGTTGGGATCAGTGGTTTCCTGAGGCTGCTAGACTCACTGCTTTAAGGGGTGCACAAATAATTTTTTATCCTACTGCAATTGGATGGCACCCGAAAGAAAAGAAAACATTTGGAAAAGCACAATTGGATTCTTGGGTAACTATGCAGAAATCACATGCTATAGCTAATGGAACTTATGTTGTTGCGGTTAACAGAGTCGGTAATGAAAAAAAAGGAAATAAAAAAATCGAATTTTGGGGAAATTCTATGATTATTGATCCAAGTGGAAAGATAATTGGCAAATTAGGAAATAAAAAAGAAGGAATTTTAATTCGTGAAATTGATTATGATAAAATAGATATTGCGAGAGAGCACTGGCCATTTTTAAGAGATCGAAGAGTAGACTTCTATAAAGGAATATTAAAGAATCCGGATGATGACTAGTAAACTAACTGGATTTAAGATTCCTGCAGAATGGGAACCTCAAAAATCAATTTGGATCGCATGGCCTTATAATAAAAATGATTGGCCAGACCTTTTTAGTTTTATCCCACATGTTGTTGGAAAAATTGTTAAAATAATTTCAGAAAACCAAAAAGTTGATTTATTAATTGATAAAAATAAACATCAAGTTTTAAATATATTAAAAAATTATAAAGCGAAATTAAGCAATATCAATTTTCACAAAATTAAAACAGATAGAATATGGTTACGTGACTCTGGACCAATATTTATAATTAATAAAAGAATTAAAAAAAAGTTGATACTAGACTTTAAATTCAATGCATGGTCTAAATATTATAATTTCAATAGAGATAATCAAATTAATAAAAAAATAAGTAAAATAATAAAAGTTAAAAGAATTGAACCAAAAATTAGTTTTGGTAAAAACATCAGATCAATAGTTATGGAAGGTGGTGCGTTTGATACAAATGGACAAGGGTCTTTACTACTTACTGAAGAGTGCCTACTAAGTAAGGTACAAGAAAGAAATAACGGTTTCAAAAAAAAAGATTATGAGAATATCTTCTCAAAATATTTAGGAATCAATAATTTTATTTGGCTGAAAAAGGGAATATCAGGGGATGACACTCATGGGCATATTGATGATATTGCTCGATTTGTAGACAAGAATACAATAATGACTGCGGTAGAAAAAAATAAAAAAGATGCAAATTTTAAAAATTTAAAACTTAATTTCACAATATTATCTAGAAGTAAAAATAATAATAAAAAAAAATTTCAAATAATCAAAATCCCAATGCCTTCACCAGTATTTATTAAAAAAAAAAGGGTTCCAGCTAGTTACTTAAATTTCTTAATTATTAATAAAAAAGTATTATTACCTATTTTTAATGTTAAAGAAGATAAAAAAGTTATTAAGATATTTAGAAATTTTTTTAAAAATAAAAAAATAATACCAATCGACTGCAGTAAATTAATTTGGGGTTTTGGTGCAATACATTGCATGACACAGCAAGAACCAAAATTTTAATTAGGCAGATTTGAGTGTACCAAGTAATAATCTAAAAGGAATAAGCATTAATAATGCTACGAATATTTTTACTGCCAAATCTCCTAATGATAATGTTACCCAAGGTATTCCTGTTCCATAGAATGAAATCGAGAAGAATAAAAATGTATCAACTGTCGAACCTATTAACGAAGATGTTAATGGAGCCACAAACCACTTCTTCATCTTTAATTGATCAAAAATTTGAACATCTAGCAACTGAGCAACCATAAAGGCTGTACCTGAACCAATAGCTATTCTTACAGAAATTAAGTCAGAATAGTTTGTGGCAAATATCAAAGTAAATAAAATTCCAATTGTAAATCCTATATATACTATTTTTCTAGCAACTATTTTACCAAATGATCTGTTTGCAAGATCAGTTATCAGAAAGGCTATAGGATAACTGAAAGCTCCATATGTGAGGATATCTTCAAGACCATAATATTTAATAGGGAACTGTACGAGATAGTTTGATGCTAAAACAACTAATCCCATCATAAAGGCGAGGGAAAGAAATATTTTATTCATCAAGCCGATTTATTTAGTAAAGTTTTTTTAATTTTTTTTAATCTAATAGAAAGATTTTTCGTTTTTGCTGATTTTATAAATTGGTCGAAACTTCCTTTTTTATCGACTGATCGTATTCCAGAATTTGAAACTGTAAGTTTTAAACTTTTATTTAGCATTTCACTCTTGAATCTTACTTTTTTAAGGTTTGGTAAAAATCTTCTTTTAGTTTTATTATTAGCGTGACTTACCTTATGTCCCTTTAAAGGTATTTTTCCAGTTAATTCACATTTTTTCGACATAAAAACTAAGAATGTATATGCGTAGAAAATTACTCAGTCAAGTTTATTTTTTGAACCTACTAATTCAGAAATATTATTTACACCTGTGTTTTTTATTATTTCTATCAATTCATCATTTATTTTAGATACTATATTTGGACCTTTAAAAACCATTCCGGTATAAAGTTGAACAAGTTTTGCACCATTTATTATTTTTTCGTAAACTGATCTACCGCTATCAATTCCTCCAACTCCAATAATTGTAATATCAGATTTTAAATTTTTAAAAAATTCATTTATTAGATAATTTGATTTACTTTCAAGTGGTTTGCCTGATAGTCCTCCCTTTTCTAGTTTATTAATATTTTTTAAATTTTCTCTTGTTCTATCAGTTGAGTTTGAGATGATTACCGTTTTAATTTTATTATTAATTAAAACTTCACATATTTTATCTATACTATTATTTTCGATATCTGGAGAAATTTTTAAGGCAATAGGTACATTTGTTTTCAATTTAGTCTTTTCAGCTTGAATTTCTTTAAGAAGTTCATCTAACTCTTCATCTTTATGAAAGCTCCTTAAATTTTCAGTATTTGGAGATGAAATGTTGACTGTTAAATAATCACCAATATCATGAAATTTTCTTAAACCTTCTAAATAGTCTTTTACTCGGTCTTTTGTATCTTTATTAGGTCCAATATTTATTCCTAAAAGCCCCTTTGGTGAATTTGATAATATTCTTGCTCTCACCTTTTTAGAACCTGAATTATTAAACCCTAATCTATTTATCAAAGCTTCATCTTCTTCAAGTCTAAACACTCTTGGTTTTGGATTACCGTATTGCTTAAGCGGGGTAACTGTTCCGACTTCAACAAAACCAAATCCCAATTTAAACAAAGAGTTATATACCTCAGCATCTTTGTCAAAACCTGCTGCAATACCAATAGGATTTGGTATTTTTTTTCCAAAGATATCCAATTCAAGGATTTTATTTTTTTTAACTATTTTATTTGGAATATAATTCAACTTTAAGGCTTTAATGGCTAAATTATGCGCTGTTTCAGGGTCTAATTTAAAAATTAATCCTCGTATTTTTTCAAACATTATTTATTTTTTGTTTTATTAGATTTTTAGTTTCGTTAACTCCAAAAAAACTTATAAAAAAACCCATCCTTGGACCATTTTCAACTCCAAAAACAACCTCATAAATTAATTTGAACCAATCACGTAAATTTTCTTTGTAACCGTTTTCTTTTCCAACAGAATAAATTTTTGTTTGGATATCCTCTGGTTTCATGTCATCGCTACAATCATCTAAAGTATTTATCAGAGCTACTAAGGCATTTTTCTCATCCTTGTTGGGCTTTTTATACTTTTTAGTTTTCTTAATTACATCGTTAAAATATTTAATTGCATATCCTATTAAGTTATCAAAAATGATTTGATTTTTCTCTGAAATATCTTTTTTATATTTTTTCACAAATTTCCATAAAAGATCTTTGTTGTCTGCGTTGCTAGTTTCTACAAGATTAAGCAACATAGAAAAACTCATAATATAGTTTTCCTTAGGCATTTTAGAACTATGTACGTGCCAAACTGGATTCATAAGAATTTGAAGATTATTCTGAGATTTGCCTTTTTCAATAAAGTCTAAATATTCATCTACTGATTTTGGTATTATTTCTTTATATAGTTTTTTTGCTCTTTTAGGGTTTTGATACATAAACAAAGATAAACTTTCTGGCGAAGCATATTCTAGCCATTGCTCAATTGTTATCCCATTACCTTTAGACTTAGAAATTTTCTCACCTTTTTCGTCTAAAAACAACTCATAAGCAAAACCACTTGGGCATTTTTTTCCAAGCAAATTAATAATCTTGGTAGACAAAATAGCACTCTCGATTAGATCTTTACCATACATTTCAAAATCAACATCTAATGCATACCATCTCATTGCCCAATCAACTTTCCATTGTAATTTACAATTTCCATCTAAAATACTTGATTCAAGTTTTTGACCTTTATTATCAAAAATAATTTTTGAATTTTTTTCGTCTATCTCTATTACAGGTATCTCTAAAACTTTTTTTGAATTAGGACAGATAGGCAAAAATGGCGAATAAGTTTTTTGTCTCTCCTTTCCAAGTGTCGGTATTATTATATCCATAATTCCATTATAGTTTTTTAATATAAGTTTGAGTGTCTCATTAAAAAAACCTGTCTTGTAAAGATTGGTCGAACTTTTAAAAGTATACTTAAACTTAAATTCATCTAAGAATTTTTTTAGCATCTCATTATTATACTCACCGAAACTTTTATATTTTTCAAAGGGGTCTGGAACAAGTGTTAAAGGTTTATGCAAATTATCCTCTAGTTTTTTTACATTAGGGATATTGTCTGGAACTTTTCTAAGACCATCCATGTCATCAGAAAAGGTAATAATTTCTTTCGGCAAATCTGTAATTTGATCCAGAGCGTTTACTATCATGGATGTTCTAGCAACTTCACCAAAAGTACCAATATGTGGAAGTCCGCTAGGGCCATAGCCTGTTTGCAATATAATTTTACCTTTCTTTTTAATTGATGTTTCCCTTTCATTAAGAATTTTTTTTGCCTCAATAAAAGGCCATGCATTTGTCTTATCTAAATTGGCTTTATCAATCACAAGTTTTCAAAAATTCACATATTTGGTTGTTTTTATTAATTCTTATAGTGTTGAAATTTATTTACCATAAAATAATGTCCAAACAAAATGTCCAATTATAAAACAGTTTTTTTCATTATTGGTGTACTACAAATAATTCTTGGAATATTTATGGCTATTCCAATTATTATTCAGTTAATATTTAATGAACTCGATTCTTCATTTATAGCATCCTCGGTAATGACCCTAGTTTTTGGAGTTTTGTTTGTTTTATCAAATCTTGATTATGATAAAAAAATTAATCTTCAACAAGCATTTCTTCTAACTACACTTTCTTGGTTAACTATTGCAATTTTTGGGTCTTTACCTTTTTATTTTTCAAATTTGAGCTTGTCTTTCACCGACTCATTTTTTGAAAGTATGTCAGGTTTAACTACCACAGGTTCAACAATAATTTCAAATTTAGAAATTGCCCCAAAAGGTATTTTGCTTTGGAGAGCTCTACTTCAATGGCTTGGTGGTATAGGTATTATTGTAATGGCTATAACTTTGATGCCAATTATGAATATAGGAGGGATGCTTTTATTCAAAGTATTAAATACAGACTCTTCAGAAGAAATTCTACCATCATCCAAAGAAGTTTCTTTAAAATTAATTCTTATATATTTTTTCTTAACTTTTTTATGTGCCTCTGTTTATAAAATTTTTGGAATGGACTTTTTTGACAGTGTAACACATTCTATGACAACAATAGCAACTGGTGGTTTTTCAAACTACAATGAGTCTATAGGATATTTTAATAATTTCAAAATTGAAATTACAGCAATGATATTTATTATACTTGGGAGCTTACCTTTCATTGCATATATAAAATTTTTAAATGGTAACAAAAAAATTTTTTTTAAAGATGCTCAAATAAATACCTTTCTAAAATTGATTTTCATATCAATTTTAATACTCATGTCATATTTATTTATAAATGTTGAAAACTTTAGTTTTGCTGAATTTAGATCTATAAGTTTTAATTCAATTTCAATTTTAACAGGCACTGGATACGTAACAGGTGAATTTGATCAATGGGGAAGTTTTTCTTTATTCTACTTTTTAATTCTTATGTTTATTGGAGGATGCGCGGGATCTACAACATGTGGCATTAAAATATTCAGAGTCCAAATTTTATATAGATTTGTAATTAATCAGCTTAATAAAGTAATTTTTCCTAGAGGAGTATTTGTAATTAAATATGAAAATAATAATATTAACGATAAATTCCTAGCTTCGATTATATCATTTATTTATTTATATATTTTAATTTTCTTTTTAATCACTGCACTATTATCCTTAAGTGGTCTAGACTTTATCACTGCAATTTCTGGTGCAGCTACATCGATATCAAATGTTGGACCTGGTCTAGGTAATGTAATTGGTTCAAATGGAAATTTTTCAACTTTACCTGATATTTCTAAGTGGATACTTAGCGCTGGAATGATATTGGGTAGACTTGAGCTATTTGCTATATTAGTTTTATTTTTACCGTCTTTTTGGAAAAAATGATTGAAATAAAAAAAGAAAAAAATTTTTTTGATACTATAAAATTCTATTTTGACATGAGAATGTTAAAAATTTTACTATTAGGGGCCATCAGTGGCTTTCCTTGGGTAATAATTGGAAGTAGTTTAAGTTTGTGGTTAAAAGAAGAAGGTTTATCAAGATCCACTATTGGATGGGCTGGATTAATCTTTGCAGTTTATGCTTTTAATTATTTTTGGGCACCATTAATTGACAGAATTCAGATACCCTTTTTGACAAAAAAAATTGGTCATAGAAAATCCTGGATTTTTTTAATGCAGATAATAATTTTAATTGGGTTAATATTCTGGAGCTTTATAAATCCAGTGCAAAATTTAAATCTAGTAATTGGTGCAGGATTAATTATTGCTCTAGCCTCAGCCACACAGGATATAACTGTGGATGCTTTGAGAATTGAACAAATAAAAAAAGAGGAAAAAGAAGCTATGGCCGCAGGTGCAGCGGTAGCAGTGGTTGGTTGGTGGTCAGGTTATAAATTAGGGGGTGTAATTGCTTTAACGTTGGCAGATTTTTTAGAGAATTTAGGAATAGAAAATTATTGGCAATTATCTTTTTTAGGTTTGGGTGTAATTATTATTTTATTAAATATAGGAATTTTATTTATTAAAGAAGGAAATTTTTCTAATATAAAAAGTTCTCATCTTGAATTAGATGAAAAGATTTTAGGTAAATTAAATTATAATAATATATTTACTAAAATGTTAGCTTGGGTTACTTCGACTATTTCCGGCCCTTTAATTAGTTTCTTTAAAAAAAATGGAAAAGGAATAGCTATTGGAATTATAAGTTTTATTTTTCTTTTTAAAATAGGAGAGGCTTTCTTAGGAAGAATGTCTGTAATTTTTTATAAAGAAATTGGCTTTTCTAAATCCGATATAGCTCTTTATTCAAAAACTTTTGGTTGGATAACTACAGTAATTTTTACTTTATTAGGAGGAATGTTCGCAATCCGGTCAGGCGTTATAAAATCAATGTTTTTGGCAGGAATATTGATGGCATTAACGAATGTTCTTTTTTCTTTTTTAGCATGGAGTGATAAATCATATTTATTATTTGCAATAGCGGTTATTTTAGATGATATGGCGGCTGCTTTTGCAACAGTTGCTTTTGTTGCTTTTATATCTTTATTAGTAGATAGAAATTATACTGCTACACAATATGCTCTGCTTGCATCTTTAGGCACAGCAGGAAGAACTACACTTGCCTCTTCCTCAGGTGCATTAGTGGATTGGCTAAATGGTGATTGGGGTATATTTTTCATAATTACAGCTTTAATGGTAATCCCATCACTTATTCTTTTATATCTGATGAAAAATAAAATTAAACTTAATGACTAATTTATTTTCAACATCATTAATAAGAAATATTTATAAAAAACCATCGAAAAAATCAGAGGTTACAAGTCAAATAATATATGGAGAAAAAATAAAAATTATTAAGATTAAAAATAGATGGTTAAAAATTAAGACGTATAATGACAATTATTCTGGTTATATTAAAAAGGAAAAACTTAAAGAAGGCTTAAAAATTATTTATAAAACTAATAAATTGAAAACTAGAATCTTTTCTCAAAATAAAAAAAAGAAATTTCTTACATTTAATAGTAGATTGCCAATCATTTCGAAAAGAAAAAAATTTATAGAATTTGAGAAGGGTAAATGGGTAAAAAGGACGGATATTAAACCAATAAATCACAAAGACAAAAATTTTGTTAAAATTTTAAAGTCTTTTATAAATTGTAAGTATACCTGGGGTGGCAAATCATACAAAGGTATAGACTGTTCGGCGCTTGTTCAATTGTACTATCTTTATAATAATAAATTTTTTCCAAGAGATACAAAAGACCAAATATCTTTTAAAAAAGGTAAAAAAAAATTAATCAAATTTTCAAGAGGCGATATTATCTACTGGAAGGGTCATGTAGCTGTTTGCCTGAATAGAAATAAACTTATTCATGCATACGGACCTAGAAAAAAAGTATTAATAATGAATATAAAAAAAACTGTTGAATTAATTAACGAAACAGCAAAACTCAAGGTAAAAAAAATAATAAAAATTTAAAAAAAATGAATTTAGAGGAAAAATTTAATATTTTAGTAAATAAAATGAATTTTGGTCACTATGATGAAGTTATTTTTGAAGCTAACTATCTAATCAAAAAATTTCCAAAACAGGAAGCCTTATATAATCTTTTAGCTCTCACTTACCAGGCAAAAGGTGAATATGATAAATCAATTGACCTATTAAATGATGCGTTAAAAAGAAGTAAAAATAACACAAATTTTTTAAATAATATTGGACTAGGGTATTACAAAAAAAAAGATTACATCAAAGCAGAAGTTTATTTTAATAAGGTTTTAGAATTAAATCCAAGATTTATAAATACTATCAATAATCTTGCTGGTTTATATAATGAAATTAATAAAACAAATGAAAGTGAGAGGCTTTACTTAAAGGCTTTGAGTATTAATGATAATGTTTTGGAGACAAATTATAATTATGCGTCATTTCTTCAAACTCTAGGAAGATATACCGAAGCAGAAAAATATTATCGAAAAACTTTAGATATTAATAAAGATTTCACAAGAGCTGATAAAAGTCTAGCAATGTTAAGAAAATATAAAAAGACTGATAAATATATTTCCTCTTTAGAAGAAAAAATAAAAAATAAAAATCTTCATAGATCAAATGTAAAAGATTTATATTTTGCTTTAGGGAAAATATACGAGGATATAGGTGAGTACAAAAAATCTTTTGAGTATATTAAGATGGCAAATGATATTAAAAAACAGTTAACAAAGTTCGATATTAATAACGAAATCAAATTTTTTACGAAAATAAAAAATTTTCATGAAAATTCAAAAATAAAAAATTTTCAAATAACTGAAAATAAAAAAAAAATAATATTTATTTTAGGTATGCCTAGAACAGGAACATCTTTAGTAGAACAAATTATATCTAGCCATGATAAAGTTTATGGTTCTGGAGAATTACCATTTTTAGACCAGTACTTCAGAAGATATCTAGAAAATTTTGATGAACAACAAAACATAGAAGTAGATCTTGCAAAATTTAAAGAAAATTATTTAACTATAATTGAAAAGATGACAAGTTCTGATGTAGTTACAGATAAAGCACCACTTAACTTTAGATGGATAGGATTAATTAAATTAATATTTCCAAATGCAATTATAATTCATTGCAAAAGAGATCCCCTTGAAAACAGTTGGTCTATTTATAAAAATGATTTTGAGGGAGGAATGTTATTTTCCAACAATGCCCAAGACATAGCAAGTTATTACAATATTTATCTAAATTTAATGTCTTATTGGAAGAGCATTTTTAATAAAGATATTTATGACCTAAATTATGAAGACTTAATAAATAATCCTGAAAGCAAAATTAGAGAAATAATTACTTTTTGTGGGTTAGATTGGCAAGATGCGTGTTTAGAATATTACAAAAATAAAAAATCAATTAAAACTGTAAGTTTTAGCCAAGCAAGAAAACCTATTTATAAAGACTCATTGAAAGGTACTGCAAAATTTAAAAATTATATTCAAGATTTAGAAAAAGCGCTATCTTCTTCCAAAGTCAGGTAAATTAACGTCTTGTTTTGAAGAAACTATTTTTTTTCGAATTTTTTTAGACTCTTTCATTATTTTAATTAATTTTTTTTCATCTTTTGTATTAATTAAGTTTTTTATTTGACGCATATTGTTTAAAAAAAGGTCAATTCCCTTAGTAATATTTTTATGATTATTGAGAAAAATATCCTTCCACATAATCTCATTTGAAGCTGCAGTTCTTGTAAAATCTCTCAGACCGCCTGCACTAAATTTAACTATATTTGATTTTTTTTTCTTCTCAAAATTCATTGCCGTTTTTACCATATTATATGCAACAAGGTGTGGAATATGGCTTGTAATTGAAAAAATATGATCATGCTCTTTTAAATTCATGTAAACTATATTGCATCCAATTTTGACCCAAAATTTAGATAAAATTTCCATATGTTTTTTATTTATATTTCTATCTTTTATTAAAACACACCATTTATCAGAAAATAATTTTTCATTCCCGAACATAGGACCACTTACTTCAGAACCTGCAATTGGATGGCTTGAAATCCAACTTATATTTTTTTTAATTCTAGGTTTTATTTTTCTAAATATTGTTTCCTTTGCTGAGCCAACATCAGTAATTATTGTATTTTTATTAACATATTTCTCTATGTTGTTAAAAATTTTTAAATACTCGCCTAAATGTGTACAAATTATTATCATATCCATTTTGGGAATTTGTTTTTGGGAGCCTTTTAAAACCTCACAATTTAATCTAAGTTTTTTAATTTGATTAATATGTTTTTTTGATTTTTCTAAAATAAAGATTTTTTTAGATATTTTTTTTTTAATTGTAGATCGTAAAATTGAAGAGCCAATTAAGCCACATCCAACGATTAAAATTTTTTTAAACATTTTTAAATATTTTTTTTATCTCTTTGAGAAACAATTTGTTTTCTGCACTGTTTCCAATAGTTAATCTCAAATGGTTATCAATCCCGTAAGTATTCATTTCTCTGAGTATAATTCCTTTACTTTCTAATTTTTTTTCAACTGAAATTGCTGTTAGCTTACAACGATTAAAATTAAGTAAAAGAAAATTCGCACTTATTTTATTTGAGTAAATATCAAACTCTTCCAGACTTTTTTTAATTTTTTTACTCCAATATAAGTTATGTTTAATTGATTTATTAATAAATTTATTATCTTTTAAAGCCTCAATTGCGCATAGCTGTGCAATTTCATTAACATTAAATGGTGGTTTAATAAAATTCAAAGCTTGAATAATTTTTTTATCTCCATAACCCCACCCAATTCTTAAAGCTGCTAATCCATAGATTTTCGAAAATGTTCTTAATATGAAAACATTTTTAGAATTTTTAAAAATCTTTAATCCTGATGCATATTTATTATCCTTCATATATTCATAATATGCATCATCTATTACTAACAAAATATCTTTTCTTAATTTTTTTCTTAAATTTATTAATTCATTTTTGTAAAGATATGTACCTGTGGGATTATTAGGATTTGCTAAAAAAACTATTTTTGTTTTTTTATTCACTTTATTAATTATGTTATCTATCGAAATCTTAAAATTTTTCTCTTTTGAAAAAACTACTTTAGCACCTGAAATAGATGAATAAATTCTGTACATTAAAAAACTAAATTCTGGAACAATTACTTGATCACTTTTGCTTAAAAATAATTGGCATAGCATTTGAATAATCTCATCAGACCCGGATCCACAAATTACTTTATTGGCATCACAATTAAATTTAATTGAAATTTGTTTTCTTAATAATTTAGAGGTGTAATCTGGATATTTTGAAGTGCTTACATTTTTTCTTAAGATTGCTCTCACTTTTGGACTTGCGCCTAACGCAGACTCGTTAGCGGATAATTTTATTATTTTTCTAGTTTCTTTAAAATTTGGAATTTCGTATTTTCCTGGCTTATAAGATTGAAATTTAAGTTTTTTAAATTTGGCTAATTTCATAATTTTATATTTTTCTGGTATATATAGTTAAATTATAATTTTTTTAAATTAAATAAGTAAAATTCTTATTAAAATTTGACATATAAAATTCTATAATGTAAGAACAATTTGCGCTGATTTAAACTGAATTGCGAGCGCTTAAAAAAAACCGCTAAATAAGTTTTTTTTCTCCAATTCATCAGCATTTAAAAATGAACAAATTTAATGATATAAAGAAAATAATTGTAGAAAAACCTTTAAAATTAGATTGTGGACAGACAATTAATAATTACCCATTAGCATATGAAACTTATGGAAAATTAAATGGCGACAGAAGTAATGCTATAATGATTTTTCATGCTTTGACTGGAGATCAATTTGCATCAGGAATTAATCCAATTACAAAAAAGGATGGTTGGTGGAATTATGCTCTTGGACCTGGAAAGGCAATTGATACTGATAAATATTTTGTAATTGCTTCAAACGTTATAGGTGGATGCATGGGTTCTTTTGGTCCAAGTGATATTAATCCTAACACAAAAAAACCTTATGGTACAAACTTTCCAGTTATCACAATTAATGACATGGTTAATGCTCAATATAATCTCTTAGATTATTTTAAAATTGAAAAATTATTCAGTGTAATTGGGGGATCTATGGGTGGAATGCAGGTACTTCAGTTTGTATCCAACTTTCCTAATAAAGCTCTTACTGCAATTCCAATTGCTTGTACTGCAAGTCATTCAGCTCAAAATATAGCCCTAAATGAACTTGGCAGACAATCAATAATGGCCGACAGAAATTGGCAAGATGGCTTTTATGAAGAACAAAATAAACAGCCAGATAAAGGTCTTGCAGTTGCTAGAATGGCTGCACATATTACTTATTTATCTAAAGCAGGACTTCAAGAAAAATTTGGGAGAAAATTGCAAGAAAGAGACGATTTAAAATTTAGTTTTGACGCTGACTTTCAAATAGAAAGTTATTTAAGATACCAAGGATCAGTTTTTGTAGATAGATTTGATGCAAATAGCTATTTGTATATTACAAGAGCTATGGATTATTTTGACTTAACAAAAAAATTTAGTGGAAATTTATCAAAAGCTTTCGAGAAAAGTGATACTAAGTTTTTTATTATATCGTTTACTTCAGATTGGCTTTATCCAACTTCTGAAAACAGAGATATTGTAATTGCTCTAAATGCTATTGGAAAAAACGTAGGATTTGTCGAAATTTCTTCTGACAAGGGTCATGATTCTTTTTTACTTGATGTTCCAGATTTTTTAAACACTGTTAAATATTTTTTAAATACTTCTTACAAACAAATTAAATGAAAAAAGAATTTTATAATATTGCAAAATTAGTTACTCAAAATTCTAAAGTCTTAGATGTAGGATGTGGAAATGGTGAACTTATGAAATATATTACAGAAAATATCAGCAAAGATATTAGAGGAATTGAATTGTCAAAATCCAACGTACAAAAATGTGTTGAAAAAGGTTTAACAGTCATCGAAGGAAACGCAGAAAAAGATTTAAGACAATTTCCAGATAGTTCTTTCGATTTTGTAATCCTCAGTCAAACTTTACAGGCTTTCTTAGATCCAGAAAATGTATTGAATGAATTACTAAGGATTGGAAAAAAAGCAATTGTATCAATTCCAAATTTTGGGCATTGGAAAGTTAGATTACATTTACTTTTAAAAGGTACAATGCCAGTAACCAAAAATTTACCAAATGAGTGGTACAATACACCAAACCTGCATATGTGCACCATTAAAGATTTTGAAAATTATTGTAAAGAAAGAGATATTAAAATTAATTTAAAAAATTTAAAGTTTCACAATTTTTTTTCAGAATTAGGAATTTTTATATTGGAGAAATAGAATGAAAATAGCAATAATCAAATGTCTTGAAGATAACTTTTCATATTTACTAATTAATGAAAAAAATTCTGATGCGTGTGTAGTTGATCCTGGAGAGTCTAAACCAGTTTTGAAATTCATTGAGGATAATAAAATAAATTTAAAGTATATTTTGAATACTCATCACCACGGAGATCATATAGGCGGTAATAATATATTAAAAAATAAATTTAATGCGAAAATTCTTGCGTCTGAAAATGATAGAGAAAAAATTCCTGAGATTGATATTTTTTTAAGCGATGGTCAAATTTGGAAGGATGATATATTTGAGTTTAAAGTTATTAGTGTTCCAGGACATACTATGGGACATATCTGTTTTTATTTTTTTAATGAAAAAATAGTCTTTACTGGAGACACATTATTTTCCCTTGGATGTGGAAGAGTTTTTGAAGGAAGTCATCAGGATATGTTCAATTCGTTATTAAAATTAAAAAGTTTGCCTCCGGTAACCAAAATATATTTTGGACACGAATATACTTTAAATAACTCTATTTTTTGTAGTAAATTTGATGAAGATAATTCTAAACTAGATAGAAAAATTATTGATATTAAAAAAAAATTAAATAATGGACTTCCTACTGTTCCATCCTCAATAAAAGATGAATTAGATTGTAATATTTTTTTGAGAGCAAAAAACTTAAAAGAATTTTCAAAATTACGGGATTTAAAGGATAATTTTTAATTGATATTCCTTGACTAAAAATACCTTAGATCTATATTGCAGCATTATTTAGGATAAATTATATGTCATTTGCAGTTATACAAACTGGTGGAAAACAGTACAAAGTTAAAGCTGGAGAGATACTTAAGGTCGAGAAATTGAACGATAAAGACAAAGTTGAGTTCAAGAATATCTTAGCTTATGGAGATGAAAAAAATGCAGAAGTTGGCTCTCCAAAAATTGAAGGTGCGAAAGTTGAAGCTGAAATTTTAAAAAATGGTAAAAATAGAACTGTTTTAGTTTTCAAAAAGAGAAGAAGAAAAAATTCAAGAAGAAAAAATGGACACAGACAAGAATTTACATTAGTAAGGATAAGTAAAATTTTTGCTAAAGATGGTAAAATACTCTCAGAAGCTGAGAAATATAAAAAAGTAGTAAAAGAAAAAATTAAAAAAGAAGAAGCTAAAAAGTAAATATAGAGAATAAATTATGGCAACAAAAAAAGCAGGTGGATCGTCAAGGAACGGAAGAGATAGTGCTGGTAGAAGACTTGGTGTCAAAATTTATGCAGGTCAAAAAGTCATTCCGGGTAATATAATTGTAAGACAAAGAGGTACAAAAATATTTCCTGGAGAACATGTCGGAATGGGAAAAGATCATTCAATTTTTTCAAAAATTAAAGGAACAGTTGAATTCAAAAAAACAAAATCAGATAGAACTTTTGTATCTGTAAAGCCCAATTAATATACAACATATTAAAATAAAGGTGTTGTATTATGAAATTTTTAGATCAAGTCAAAATATTTGTTAAAGCAGGTGATGGTGGATCAGGATCGCCAAGTTTTAGAAGAGAAAAATTTATAGAATTTGGAGGACCTGATGGAGGTGACGGCGGCAAAGGTGGATCAGTGATTTTAAAATCTGAAAGAAACCTAAATACATTAATCGACTATAGATATCAGCAACATTTTAAGGCTCAAAGAGGAGGAGATGGTAAAGGAAAAAAAATGACTGGCAAAGGTGGGGAGAACCTTTACTTAAAAGTCCCAATCGGAACTCAAGTTTTTGAGGAAGATAATAAAACACTTATTTTTGATTTTAAAAAGAATAATGATGAATTTGTTGTTGCGTCTGGAGGAAAAGGTGGTTTTGGAAACACTAAATTTAAATCATCAACGAATAGGGCGCCTAAAAAATTTACTAAAGGTATTAAAGGTGAAGAATTTTGGATTTGGCTTCAATTAAAAACAATTGCTGATATTGGTATTATTGGACTACCTAATGCAGGAAAATCAAGTTTACTTGCATCAATGACAAGTGCAACACCAAAAATTGCAAATTATAAATTTACAACACTCAATCCTAATTTAGGAGTTGCAGTTTATGATGATAAAGAAATTACTCTTGCCGATATCCCTGGTTTAATTGAAGGGGCACATTCAGGTGTAGGTTTGGGAATTAAATTTTTAAAACATATTGAAAGATGTAAAACACTTCTTCATTTAATAGATATTAACGAGGAAGATCTCGTATCATCATATAAACAAGTGAGAAATGAACTTAAAAGTTACGGAAAGGAATTGATTAAAAAAAAAGAAATTATAGTATTTAATAAAATTGACCTGCTTCAAAAAAATAATATAGATAAAAAAGTTAAAGATTTTGAAATAAAAATTAAAAAGAAAACATTTAAAATGTCCACAATTCAGTCGAAAAGTGTTTCAAATATAAAATCTAAGTTAATAAATTATGTATCTTAAAAATTCAAAAATTGTTGCCGTAAAAATTGGATCATCTTTATTAATTGATAATAATATGAAAATAAGGACAAAATGGTTAACCGAATTCTCTAAGGATGTTAAAAAGCTAGTAGATCAAGGTAAGAAAGTGATAATTATTACCTCTGGCGCTATAGCTCTAGGATGTAAAAAATTAAATTTAAAAAAAACAAATTTAAAGTTGGATAAAAGTCAGGCAGTGGCGTCGATTGGACAAATAGAATTAATGAACCTTTTTAAAAAAAACTTCAATAAAGTAAAATTAAATCTTTCTCAGATACTCCTAACTCTTGAGGACACCGAGCAAAGAAGAAGAGCAATCAACGCAAAAAGGACAATAAATAATTTATTTCAACTTGGTTTTGTGCCCATAGTTAATGAAAATGATAGCATTGCTACATCTGAAATAAAATATGGTGATAACGACAGATTAGCCTCTAGGGTAGCTCAAATTTCAAGTGCGGATTGTTTAGTTTTACTTTCAGATGTTAACGGTCTATACACAAAAAATCCTAAATTATTTAAAGATGCAACTTTAATTAAAGAAATTAATAAAATTGACGCAAGAATCGAAAGAACTGCAAGTAATGAAAGTGGTATATATGGAACTGGTGGAATGAAGACCAAAATTGATGCTGCAAAAGTTTGTCAAAAATCTGGGTGCCAAATGGCAATTGCAAATGGACTAATTTTAAGACCTCTAGACCAAATTCAAAAAAGAAATAATTGTACCTGGTTTATTACAGAAGTATCTAAACTTGATGCAAGAAAGAAATGGATAATAAGCTCAATTTCTCCAAAAGGTGAATTAATTATTGACGATGGAGCAATTAAAGCTTTAAAACAAGGTAAAAGTTTGCTTGCAGCTGGTATTAAAAAAGTACATGGAAAATTTAATAAAGGTGACCATATTAAAATTCTGAACAAAAATATGATCGAATATGCAAGAGGTTTGAGTTCTTTTTCCTCTGAGGAAATTATAAAAATAAAAGGTCAACATTCAAATAAAATACAGGAATTATTAGGATATATTGCAAAATCTGAAGTTGTCCATAAAGATGATATGGTGGCCATATGATAAAAAGATATTTTGAAATTATTGGAAGAAAATCTAAAAAGGCTTTTGAAAATAAAGTTAAAAATGAGTTGAAGAATAAAGTCTTAAGTCATTATGCACATTCGATTCAAAAAAACGTAAAATCTATATTATCACAAAATAAAAAAGATATTAGTTACGCAAAAAAAATTGGATTGAAAGATAATTTTATTTCCAGATTAGAATTAGATACAAAAAAACTTAGAGCCATTATAAGTTCGATCAATTCAATATCAAAATTAAAAGACCCAACTGATAGAATACTAGAACAGTGGAAGAGACCAAATGGTTTAAAAATTAAAAAAGTTTCAGTTCCAATAGGAGTAATAGGGGTGATTTATGAAAGTAGACCAAATGTTACCTCAGATGTTTCGTGCCTGTGTTTTAAATCAGGTAATTCTGTTATTTTAAAAGGAGGCTCTGAAGCATACTTTACCAATAAAATTTTATCTAACCTATTTAGAAGATCTTTAAAATTTCATAAAATTGATCCTAATTTCGTTCAATTTGTAGACATGAGAGGTAGAAAGGTTGTAGATCACATGCTTTCTAAAATGACAAAATATATTGATATAATAATTCCAAGAGGAGGGAAAAGTTTAGTTAAAAAGGTTCAAGATACCTCTAAATTGCCAGTTATAGGTCATCTAGAAGGCTTGTGTCATACGTACATTGACAGTAGTGCGAATTTAAAAATGGCTTTAAAAGTAGTTTTAAATGCTAAGCTGAGAAATACTGCAATTTGTGGTGCAACAGAAACTATTCTATTAAATGATAAGTTAATTAAAAAATTTTCTAAATTATTAATCACAAAATTGGAAAATAATGGATGTGTGGTTTATACAGATAATAAAATTAGAAAAGTTTATAAGGGAAACAGTTTTCTAGCGTCTGAAAAAGACTGGATGACTGAATATTTAAATTCAAAGATATCTATTAAATCAGTTAAAAATGTAATTGAAGCTATAAATCATATAAATAAATATGGAACACAACACACTGACGCAATTATTTGCAAGAACAAAAAAACGTCTAAAATTTTTTTAAAAAATGTTAAAAGTTCAATAGCTATGCATAATACATCAACTCAATTTGCAGATGGTGGGGAATTTGGTTTTGGAGCGGAGGTGGGAATTTCTACGAACACCCTACCACCTAGAGGTCCAGTAGGATTAGGCCAATTAGTATCCTATAAATATGAAGTTGTTGGATCAGGACAAATAAGAAAATAAATTGAATAATTTATTGAAAAAGAGAATTGGAATTTTAGGAGGGAGTTTCGATCCACCGCATAAAGGTCATATTAAAATTTCACAAGAAGCAAAAAAAAGATTTAATCTAAAAAATGTTTTTTGGGTTGTTACAAAAAAAAATCCCTTTAAAAAAAAGAGTTTCTATAGCTTGTCTCGAAGAATAACGCTCGCAAAAAAATTAAGTATTAAAAATAAATTTATTAAAGTTATTTTTGTAGAAAATAAATGTAAATCTAATAGGGCTTACAAATACATAAAATATTTGAGTAGAAAACATATTAATGATGATTTTTATTTTATAATTGGTGCTGATAATCTTATAAATTTTCATAAATGGAAAAATTGGAAGGAAATCCCAAAAGTTTGTAAAATATTAGTTTTTGATAGAGAAAATTACAAGACAAAATGTCTTAAATCTGTGGCTTATAAAAAAATTGATAGAAAAAGGTTGAAATTTATTAAATTCAATAAGGTTAATATTTCATCTTCTCAATTAAGAAAAATTTGATAGTCTAGATTGTAATTGATGGATAAAATTTCAAATTTAAAAGCATTAATCCTAAAAACACTAGACACTAACAAAGCCTTAGACATTGTAAGCATTGACCTAAAGAATAAAAGTTCAATCGCAGATTATATGATCATTGCTAGTGGTACTTCATCGAGACATATTCAGGCCTTATCCGAACAAGTAGTTGATAAAATTAAATTAAGTGGTATTAAAAATTGTAAAGTTGAAGGAAGTGAAAGCAGCGACTGGAAGCTTATTGATGGTATTGATATAATAGTTCATATTTTTAATCCTGAAAAAAGAAAATTTTACGAATTAGAGAAAATGTGGTCAGAACTTATTCCAAAAGAGAAATTAATTATATGAAATTATTTAAATTAATTGGATTATTATTTTTAATATTATTTCTCTTTTCAAAACCTTCACATAGTGCAAATGATGAAACCACTATCTACGAAAAAATTGATATTTTTAGCGATGTTCTTGACAAAATTAATAAAGAATATGTAGATGAAATTAATCAGAATGAAGTTATGGATGCTGCAATTAATGGTGTACTTCAATCTTTAGACCCTTATTCAGCATATATGTCTCCAGAGAGTTTTGATAGCATGAGAACTGAAACAAGTGGTGAATTTGGTGGTTTAGGTATTGAAGTCAGTATGGAAGCTGGTGTTGTAAAGGTCATTTCACCTTTGGATGAGTCACCAGCATATGAGGCTGGGGTAAAAGCAGGAGATTATATTGTAAAAATAAATGAACATCAGGTTCAAGGTAAAACTTTAAGTGAAGCGGTAGATTTAATGAGAGGACCTGTTGGTTCAGATATAGAAATTACTGTTAGAAGAATAGGAGAAAGGAAAGCTTTAGTTTTTAATATCACAAGAAAAATAATCAAAATTCAGTCGGTTAAATCAAAAAAGATAGATAAAAATATTGGGTATATTAGATTAACGGCTTTTAATGAAAATAGTAGTTCGCAAGTAAGAAAAAAAATAAAAGAGTTCGATAAAGATAAAAATATTAAAGGATATATATTAGATTTAAGAAATAATCCTGGAGGATTACTTTCTCAAGCGATAAAAATTTCTGATTTCTTTCTTTCAAACGGAGAGATTGTTTCTACTAAATCAAGAAAAGAGAATGAAAATAGAAAATGGTTTGCAAATGAAGGTGACATACTAAATGGAAAAACTTTGGTAGTATTAATTAATAATGGTTCAGCTTCTGCATCTGAAATATTAGCAGGAGCTTTAAAAGATCATAAAAGAGCTATACTTATTGGAGAGACTACTTATGGTAAAGGCTCAGTACAATCAATTATTCCATTAAAAAATAAAGGAGCTATAAGATTAACTATTTCAAAATATTATCTTCCATCCGGAGTCTCAATTTCTGAAGTTGGAGTTGACCCAGATATTGAAGTCTCTGAAGGTTCTGACGAGTTTAGAATTGATACAGAAAGTGATAATCAATTAGACTTTGCTGTAAAACTTTTAAACGGCTAGAATGAAGACTGATTTTCAAAAACTGCCACTAAGAGACGGTGTGGGGATAGTAGTTTTGAATTCAAAAAATAGAGTTTTTGTTGCAAAAAGAATTGATAATCCAAAAAATTTTTGGCAAATGCCCCAGGGAGGTAAAGATGAAAGTGAAAATTATTTTGAGGCAGCAATAAGAGAACTTCAAGAGGAAACAAGTATAAAAAATGTTACACTAATTAAAGAAATCGATGATTTTATTACCTACTTACTTCCAAATCATCTTTTAGGGATCATATGGAGAGGAAAATTTAAAGGTCAAAAACAAAAATGGTTTATTATGAAATTTAATGGTTCTGACGATGAGATTAATGTAAACACTCCTAAACCTGAATTCCTAGAGTGGAAATGGGTAGAAATTGATCAATTAATTGATGTTGTAGTTGACTTTAAAAGAGATGTTTACAAAAAAGTTACTAGTGAGATAAAAAAAGTAGTTACTAATTAGAGCTTATAGATTTTAGTACATCGATTTTTTGAGATATTAAAAATCTGCTTTGATCGTCTAAATCTTCTTTGCTTAAAAGCTTTTCTGAGTCACTTAATGACTGTGATACATAGCTTCTATCAATTTTATCTAGACTAAATATCGAACTTGTCAAAATTGACAATGTATTATCTTTAAATTCTATTATACCATCTTCAACATAATATTTATCTTCTCCACTCTTTGAAAAAACTTTAAGTATTCCTGGCTTTAGAAACGAAATAATAGAAATATGATCTTTTAATATACCCATATCTCCTTCATAAGCAGGTACTAAAACCTCTGTAACATCTTCTTTGCTAAGAAATGATTTTTCAGGATTAACTATTTCTAATTTAAATTCTTCACTCATTATGCAGCATCTTTTGACATTTTTTCTGCTTTTTCTATAGCTTCTTCAATAGTTCCTACCATATAAAATGCTGCTTCAGGTAAATGATCATACTCACCTTTGCAGATTGCATCAAAACCCTTAATAGTAGCTTCTAGTTCTACTAATTTTCCTGGTGATCCTGTAAAAACTTCAGCAACAAAGAAAGGCTGAGATAAAAATCTTTGAATTTTCCTTGCTCTTGCTACTGTCAATTTATCCTCCTCAGATAATTCATCCATACCAAGGATCGCTATAATATCTTGTAAAGACTTGTAGGTTTGTAAAACTTTTTGAACTTCTCTAGCTACTCTATAATGCTCATCTCCCACAATTCTTGGATCTAAAATTCTTGAGGTAGAGTCCAATGGATCAACAGCTGGATAAATCCCTAGTTCGGCTATTTGTCTAGATAAAACCGTCGTTGCATCAAGGTGTGAGAATGAAGTTGCAGGGGCAGGATCTGTCAAGTCATCAGCAGGTACATAGATCGCCTGAACTGATGTAATAGAACCTTTATTTGTAGTTGTTATTCTTTCCTGAAGATTACCCATGTCGGTAGCTAATGTGGGTTGGTAACCTACAGCAGATGGAATTCTCCCTAATAATGCTGAAACCTCTGAACCAGCTTGTGTAAATCTAAATATATTATCAACGAAAAATAATACATCTTGACCTTCTTGATCTCTAAAGTACTCAGCAACTGTAAGCCCTGATAAAGCAACTCTTGCTCTAGCTCCAGGAGGTTCATTCATTTGACCGTAAACCAAAGCAGCTTTTGATCCTGCTCCATCTGGCTTTATTACACCAGACTCAATCATTTCATGATAGAGATCATTTCCTTCTCTTGTTCTTTCTCCAACACCTGCAAAAACTGAGAAACCACCGTGAGCTTTCGCAACGTTGTTAATTAATTCCATAATTAAAACAGTTTTTCCTACCCCTGCACCACCAAACAATCCAATTTTTCCTCCTTTTGCGTAAGGTGCTAAAAGATCAACAACTTTAATCCCTGTAACTAAAATTTCTGTTTCAGTTGACTGATCATTAAATTCAGGCGCTGCTCTATGTATTGGCCAATTTTCCTTTGTTTTAATTTCACCTTTTTCATCAATCGGTTCTCCGATTACATTTACTATTCTGCCTAAGGTTTCAGGACCAACTGGTACCTTTATAGGAGCCCCAGTATCTGTTACCTCGTCTCCTCTTTTTAATCCTTCTGTAGCATCCATTGCAATGGTTCTCACACTTGTTTCTCCAAGATGCTGTGCAACTTCTAAAACAAGTCTGTTATCACCATTTTTACACTCTAGTGCAGTTAAAATCTCAGGTAGTTCTCCATCAAATTTAACATCAACTACCGCTCCAATAATTTGTGTAATTTTTCCTTTTCTCATAATTATAAACTCTCCGCTCCTGATATTATTTCTATTAATTCCTTTGTAATGGCTGCTTGTCTACTTCTATTATATTGTATGGTAAGTTTATCAACCATTTCTCCTGCATTTCGTGTTGCATTATCCATAGCGCTCATTCTAGATCCCTGTTCACTTGCAGAATTTTCCAACATCGCTTTGAATATTTGTGTAGAAATGTTTTTTGGCAATAAATTGCCTAATATTTCATCTTCCTCTGGCTCAAATTCATAATTATCTTTTTCATTCTCATTGCCAGTTTCAGAAGATTTTAAAGGAATAATTTGCTGAGCCTGTGGTATTTGAGTAATTACATTTTTAAATTTATTATAAAAAATGGTGCATACATCAAATTCATTTTTTTGAAAACTTTCAATAATTATTTTAGATACTTTCTCAGCGTCAAAAAAGTTAATATTTTTTGACTCTTTAAAAGATATTTTATTCACGATTTTATCATTATATTGCCTTTTCAATTGGTCATAACCCTTAGATCCAACAGTAATTATTTTTAAATTTTTTCCTTCACTTGTAATTTTACTAAAATATGCTTTTGCCTTTTTGATGATATTTGAGTTAAATCCTCCACATAGACCTCTGTCAGAAGTTAAAACTACACATAAATGAACTTTATCATTACCTGTTCCAGCTAAAAGTTTTGGTGCATTTTCTTTATCTGATATACCGTTTGATAAATTTAAGATTATATTATTCATTTTTTCAGAATAAGGCCGACCTTTTTCTGCATTTTCTTGAGCTCTTTTAAGTTTTGCTGCAGCTACCATTTTCATAGCTTTTGTTATTTTTTGTGTAGATTTAACACTTAAAATTCTCTTTTTTAGGTCATCTAAGCTTGCCATACTTACTTCAATCCTTTTTTAAATTCGTTAATTAGATCAATTAGCATTTTTTCTGCATTGTCTTCTAATTTGCCTGAACTTGAAATTGAATCTAAAATTTCTGGTTTATCAGATTTGCATTTTTGCAGAATTTTATTTTCAAAATCAGAAATATCTTTTTGGTCAATATCATCAAGATATCCTCTAACACCGCAGAATACAGAAACTACTTGTTCAGCAACTGTCATTGGTGAGAATTGTTTTTGTTTTAAAAGTTCTGTTAATTTCGATCCTCTGTTTAACAATTTTTGTGTTGATGTATCTAAATCAGAACCAAATTGTGCAAATGCAGCCATTTCTCTGTATTGTGCTAATTCCAACTTCATTGATCCAGAAACTTTTTTCATTGCTTTTGTTTGAGCAGCTGATCCTACTCGTGAAACCGACAAACCTACGTTAATAGCCGGTCTTATACCTTGGTTAAATAGATTTGTTTCTAAGAATATTTGTCCGTCAGTAATAGATATTACATTTGTTGGAATATAAGCAGAAACATCACCTGCTTGTGTTTCAATTATTGGTAATGCCGTTAAAGATCCTCCCCCATGTTCATCTCCAAGTTTTGCAGCTCTTTCAAGTAATCTGCTGTGAAGGTAAAACACATCTCCAGGGTAAGCTTCTCTTCCAGGAGGTCTTCTTAATAATAATGACATTTGTCTATAGGCAACTGCTTGTTTGGAAAGATCATCGTATATAATCAAAGCGTGCATGCCATTGTCTCTAAAAAACTCTCCCATAGCACATCCTGTATATGGTGCTAGAAATTGCAAAGGTGCAGCGTCTGATGCTGTAGCTGCTACTATAGTTGTGTATTCCATAGCGCCAGCTTCTTCTAAAGTTTTCTGAATTTGTCTTACCGTTGATCTTTTTTGTCCAATTGCAACATATATACAATACAATTTCTGTTTTTCATCTCCACTTTCGTTTATTTTTTTTTGATTTATTATTGTATCTACCGCAACCGCTGTTTTTCCTGTTTGTCTATCACCTATGATTAATTCTCTTTGTCCTCTTCCAATTGGAACTAAACTATCAATTGCTTTTAAACCTGACTGCATTGGTTCACTTACAGATTTTCTTGGAATAATCCCTGGAGCTTTTACTTCAACTCTACTTTTTTTTACATTTTTATCTAAAGCACCTTTTCCATCAATCGGATTTCCTAATCCATCTACTACTCTACCAAGCAACTCTTTTCCAACAGGGGTATCAACGATTTCTCCTGTTCTTTTTACTGTGTCACCTTCTTTAATTGCCTTATCATCTCCAAATATAACAACACCAACGTTTTCACTTTCTAAATTTAAAGCCATACCTTTAGATCCATCTGCAAACTCTACCATTTCACCTGCTTGGACATTATCTAAACCATAAACTCTAGCGATACCATCTCCAACGGACAAAACCTGTCCAACTTCTGTAATTTCAGCTTTATCTCCAAATTTTTTAATTTGCTCTTTTAATATTTTTGTAACTTCTGAAGGATTTATTTCCATTTATGCCTCAACCATTTGTTTTTCTATTTTTTGTAATTTATTTTTAATTGATGTGTCAATCATAGTACTGCCAACTTGCAAAATTAATCCTCCAACTAAACTCTTGTCGTTTTTATAAGTAAGTTTTATTTTTGAATTAAAGGAATTCGAGAGATCATTTTTAATATTTTCTACATCACTTTCACTTAAATCTTTTGCTGAAATCAATTCTGCTTTTATTTCACCTCTTTTCTTTGAACAAGTTTCAATAAATTCCCTTAAAATTTTATCAACATAGAAGAATCTCCTTTTATGAATAAGAAAAAATAGAAATTTTTTTAACAACTCATTCATATTAGTTTTTTCTGAAATAGAATTGATCAAATTTTCCAACTCTTTTTTGCTTATTGTAGGACTTTTAATGCAAAACTTTAAATCTTCGCTTTTAGATATCAGATCAACTATTGTTAATGCCTGTTTCTCTACCTCATTAACAGAGTCTGATTCATGAGCTAACTCATAAAGAGCCAGAGAATATCTGCTAAAAGTTACTTCAGAGAGATTATTTTTTTTGCTCAACTTAGATCCTTTATGAATTGATGAATTTAAAAATTCGAAAATTAAGTAACATATGAGACTATTGTCTTCAAGTACCTCATTGTCAAAATAGGTTAATTTTTTGCTTATTAATTGAAGTTTATTGGATCGACATCAACCGTCAGTTTTATTCCATTTAAAAATTTGAATTTTGAGATCAAAGTTGCCAATTTTTTTTGAATATTTAAAGATTTTTTTGATCTAATTAATAGTCTTACTCTAAACTTTTTTCTGATACGAAATATTGGGGAATTTACTGGTCCTAATACTTTACCATCTAAAATTTTTTCAATGTAATTTTTAAATCTCATTGCTTCTTGTTCTGTTTTTTTTTCGTTTGAACCAGTAACTATCAATGAAATAAATCTTTGAAAAGGTGGTAATCCATTTATTTTTCTCAACTCCAGCTCTTTTTCTAAAAAAATTTCTGGGTTTTCGTTTGTAATATCTGAGATCATATTTTTGTTTAAATTATAAGTTTGAAAATATACCATTGCTGGTTTACCTGCTCTACCTGCTCTGCCTGAAAGTTGATGATAAAGTTGTAAATTTTTTTCAGTACCTCTTAAATCATGTCCTTGGGAGCTAAGATCGATATCTACGACGACAATACAATTTAAATGTGGGAAATGAAAACCTTTAGAAATTAATTGTGTTCCTATCAAAATTTGAATTTTATTATCAACTATTTTTTTTAATATATCTTTAGAATTTTTTTTATTCATTGTGTCGCTGGAAAAAATTAATTGATTTTGTGAAGGAAATTTTTTTTTAACCTCCTCAGCAATCCTCTCAACCCCAGGACCATAAAAAACTAAATCACATTTTTTATTAACATTACATTCCAAATTAATTTGTGATTTAAATCCACAATAATGACATAACAAAATTTCTTTTGTTTTATGGTAAACGAGATTAATTGAGCAATTTGGGCAAGCAAATATTTTTAAACATTTTTTACAAAAAACGTTTGGCGCAAAACCTCTACGGTTTACAAAAAATAATACCTGATCATTAATTGACAAATGATATTTTACTTTTTCAATTATCTCTTTAGATAACCAGGAATTGGGTTCTAATTTTGTTTTATTTAAATTAACTATTTCATAATTTGGTAAAGAAGCCTTTTCAAATCTTTCTGATATTTTAGAAACAGAAAATTTTCCTTTTTTTATGTTATTAAAAGTTTCTAAAGAGGGAATAGATGTAACTAAATTAATTGGAAAATTTTCAAAGAAAGCTCTTGATATGGCCATATCTCTCGCATTGTAAATTACTCCTTCATCTTGCTTGAATGACTGATCATGCTCTTCATCAACAATAATAAGTCCTAAATCACTAAAAGGAAGAAATAAAGACGACCTTGCTCCAATTACTATTTTTATTTTATTATTTACAACTCCGTTCCAAATAATTTTTCTATTCTTTTGGCTTATTCCAGAATGCCATATCGCAGGATAAAAACCAAAGAACTCCGTAAATTTTTTTTCAAATTGTGATATTAATCCTATTTCTGGAAGTAAAATTAAACACTGTCTAGACTTGTCGAGAATTTTTTTTATCGCATGGAAATAAACAATAGTTTTGCCTGACCCAGTAACTCCTTGGACAACGTGAACTCTAAATTCGTTACTTATTTTTTCTATTTTTTTTAAACTATCTTTCTGTGTTTTGGTTAAATTAAATATTTTTTTTTTTAAATTTATAGAATAGTTTTGTAGTTCATTTTTTGGAAATTCCTCTAAATTACTATTATTTAGTAAACTTAATTTTAAGGCCATTCCTTTTGGAATAACATTATATTCTGCAAACCAATTTATAAAGTTGACCATTTTTTTATTAAGATTTGGTATCTTAAGCTTTTTGATAATTTTTTTTGTTTGAAATTTTTTTTCTGTATTCTTTTCAAATTCATCCCACACAACTCCAACGGTTTTTGTTTTTCCGAATGGTACCTCTACATAATCGCCTAGTCTTAATTTTAAATTAGTTTCGTAGGTGAAAGGATGATTGAATATTTTTGGTAAAAGAATCGGAACTTTCATTGATTTATATTATGCTTTTTTTTAAGAGTGTATTGCTCTTTTTTCTACAGATAAAGCTGCTTCTTTAATTGCTTCTGAAAAAGTGGGATGGGCATGGCAAGTTCTCGCGATATCTTCTGAACTAGCACCAAATTCCATGGCAACAGCCATTTCCGCAATCATTTCTCCAACGTGCGATCCAATCATGTGAACACCTAATACTTTGTCAGTCTTTTCATCTGCTAATATTTTAACAAAACCTTCTGCATTATTAACAGTTTTGGCTCTTGAATTAGCCATAAAAGGAAATTTGCCGACTTTGTATTTTATATTACTTTCTTTTAACTGCTCTTCAGTTTTTCCAATGACAGCAACTTCAGGAGATGTGTAAATTACCCCAGGAATTAAGTCATAATTTACATGGCCTGATTGTCCAGCTATCAATTCTGCTACTGCTATACCTTCTTCTTCAGCCTTGTGTGCTAACATTGGACCTGAGATCACATCACCTATTGCAAAAATATTTTTTGTGCTAGTCCTAAATTCTTTATTTACTTTAATTCTTTTTTTATTATCTAAGCTCACACCAATTTTTTCTAAATTAAGATCTTTCGTATTTGCTTTTCTACCAACAGAAATCAAAACAACATCTGCAATTAATTCACTATTTTTGCCAGTTTTATCTTGGAGTAAAACTTTTGCAGAATTTTTTTCATTTTTGATGTTTTGTACTTTTGTCTCAAGATGAAAAATAATTCCCTGTTTTTTTAGAATTTTTAAAAACTCTGAGGAGATTTCTTTATCCATTCCTGGCGTAATATAGTTTAATGCTTCGACTACATGCACTTCCGAGCCCAGCCTCGACCATACAGATCCCATTTCAAGACCAATATATCCACCTCCTACTATAATCATTTTTTTTGGTACACTTTTAAGATCAAGAGCGCCAGATGAAGATAGAATAATTTTTTCATCAAACTTAATTCCTGGCAACTCAACTGGTATTGAACCTGTAGAAATAATTATATTGTCTGTATGTAAAGAAATTTTTTTATTATCTTTTGTTGTTACTAAAACTTCGTTTGCAGATGCTATAGAGCCAGTTCCATTGAAATGAGAGACTTTATTTTTTTTGAACAAAAATTCGACTCCTTTTGTAAGAATAGAGACTGATTTTTCCTTGTTTTTCATCATCTTTTCTAAATTTAATTTTACCTCACCCACCTCAATTCCTAGATTTTGTAATTTTTTTGCTTTTTGAAAATTTTCCGACAAGTTCAGTAGACTTTTTGATGGTATACATCCTACATTAAGACAAGTGCCACCAAGTGTGTTTCGCGCCTCTACACATGCCGTTTTAAAACCTAATTGGGACAATCTTATTGCACACACATAACCGCCAGGGCCGCCTCCAATTACTACTGCTTGAAATTTTTCAGACATTAAATTTCTAAAAATAATTTTTCTGGATTCTCTAATTTTTCTTTTATCAATTTTAAAAATGATACAGAATCTTTACCATCAATTATTCTATGATCATATGAAAGAGCTAGATACATGATGGGTCTAACTTTAATTCCACCATCAACCACAACAGGTCTATCAACAATATTATGCATGCCTAGAACTCCTGATTGGGGTAAATTTAGAATTGGAGTAGAAAGCATTGAGCCGTAAACACCACCATTACTTATAGTAAATGTGCCCCCTTGAAGATCCTCGATGCTAAGTTTACCATCTCTAGCTTTTTCAGAGATTGTTTTAATTTCATTCTCAATTTGAGCAAAGGACATTTCGTCAGCATTTTTTAAAACAGGAACTACTAAACCTTTATTAGTAGCGACAGCGAAACTTATATTATAGTAATTTTTATAGACTATTTCTTCGCCGTCTATTTCAGCGTTTACAGCTGGAAATAATTTTAGAGCTTCAATGCTTGCTTTTACAAAAAAAGACATAAATCCAAGCTTAACCCCGTATTTTTTTAAAAAATCATCCTGATAATCTTTTCTCATTTTAATAACATTTGACATATCAACTTCATTAAATGTTGTTAAAAGGGCAGCATTCTCTTGTGCTTGTTTAAGCCTTTTTGCAATTGTCTGTCTCAATCTGCTCATTTTAATTCTTTCTTCTTGTCCAAATTTGATTTTTCTTTCTGAAGGTTTTGGAGATTTTGACATTAAATTTATTAAATCACCTTTTAGAACTTGGCCATCTTTTCCTGATCCTTGTATTGATTTTAAATCTATTTTATTTTCGGCAACAATTTTTCTTACTGACGGAGAAAGTGTATTTGACAAATTATTTTTTCTAGAACCGTTTGTAGGTATTTCCTCTGTAAGAACCAAAGGTTCTTCTTCTAAAGATGTTTCATCTTCTATTTCTTCCTCTAATTGTAAGGGTTTGACTTCCTCTACAATCTTTTCAAGTTTTTTCTTTGGAAGTTCCTTTGTCTGCTCAATTTTTACATCTGGTTCTATCTTTTTTATTTCTTGAACAGTTTCATTACCATTAGCTTGAATTGATCCCAAAACGGCTCCGACTTCTACTACTTCACCATCTTTATGTTTGATGTCACCAATTGTTCCACTTACAGGAGATGGTACCTCTAAATTTACCTTATCGGTTTCTAATTCTACGATAGGTTCATCAACTTCTACAGTATCACCAACACTCTTTAACCACTTTGCTATTGTTGCTTCTGTAACACTTTCTCCTAAAGCAGGTACTACAATTTTTTCATTCATTTAATTAAACACTTTTTCCAAAATTTCTTTTTGTTGAGCAACATGTCTTTTAGCATATCCAGTCGCTGGAGAGGCAGCTGGAGCTCTTCCAATATAAGAAACATTTTTATTATTAGCTTTAATAAAGTCTAATGTCCATTGTATATAATCTCTCACATGCGACCATGCCCCCATATTTTTTGGTTCTTCTTGGCACCATATAAATTCAGCATTTTTGGCATATGATTTAATAGATTTTACTAATGATTTAGCTGGAAAAGGATAAAGCTGTTCAATTCTCAATAAAACGACGTCCCTTCTTTTGTATTTTTCTCTTGCCTCTAATAGATCAAAATATATTTTTCCTGAGCACATAATTACTTTGTTAATATTTTTTGAATTTTTTAATTCTAAAAAACCATTTTTTTTCCCAAAAGCGTGGTCTTCTAAAATTCTGTGAAAGGAGTTTTTCTTACTAAAATCATCTAAATTTGAAACACAAATTTTATGTCTTAGTAACGATTTAGGTGTCATGATGATGAGTGGTTTTCTAAAATCTCTGTGTATTTGTCTTCTTAGTGCGTGAAAGTAATTTGCTGGAGTTGTACAATTCATAACTTGAAGATTTTCCTGACCACATAATTGAAGAAATCTTTCTAGTCTAGCGGATGAATGTTCTGGACCTTGTCCCTCATATCCGTGTGGTAAAAGCAAAACTAGCCCTGAAGCACGTGACCATTTTCTTTCTCCCGATGATATGAATTGATCGATAATAACTTGAGCTCCATTTGCAAAATCACCAAATTGGGCCTCCCACATCGTTAAGGTTTCGGGTTCGACTAGACTGTAACCATACTCAAAACCTAAAACTGCTAATTCAGATAGTAAACTATCTACTACCTCAAAATTTTTTTGCTTTTTAGAAATATTGTTTAAAGGAATAAATCTTGAATTGTCCTCTTGATTTCTTAAAACTGAATGTCTTTGGCTGAAAGTACCTCTGCCTGAATCTTGTCCAACTAATCTAACAGGATAACCTTCGTCTAAAAGTGTTGCAAAAGCTAAACTTTCAGCACTTGCCCAATCAATGTTTTTTTTATCCAATATACATTTATGTCTATTGGTTAATATTTTTTGAATTGTTTTATGTATATTTATTTTTTCACTAACTTTATTTATTTTTTCTGAAATCTTGAGTATTTTATCTATGCTAACTCCAGTTGCTCCTCTTCTATCTTTGCCTTTTTTTGGTTGGTACCTTGACCAAGTACCCTCAAACCAATCTAGTTTTGGTTTTATATCTTTTGCTGTTTTAAATTGTTCATCTAATAAAGATCTAAAAGATATAATTTGATTTTCAAAATCATTTTTACTTATAATTTTTTCTTTTATTAATTTTTCACCATATATTTTTAGTGTTGATGGATGTGACCTAATTTTTTTATACATTAATGGTTGGGTGAAAGAAGGTTCATCTCCTTCGTTATGACCAAATCTTCTATAACATATCATGTCTATCACTACGTCTTTGCTAAATTTTTGCCTAAACTCAATTGCAATTTTAGCACAGTGCAGAACAGCCTCTGGATCGTCTCCATTGCAGTGTAAAATGGGTGCGTCTACTATTTTTCCTAAATCAGATGGGTAAGGACTAGAACGTGCAAATCTAGGACTAGTAGTAAAACCAATTTGATTATTAACTATAATATGTATTGTGCCACCTGTGTTATGTCCCTTTAATCCAGACATGGCAAAACATTCAGCAACTATACCTTGTCCTGCAAAAGCAGCATCACCGTGAATTAGAACTGGAATAACCTTTTTTCTTTTTAAATCTTTATGAAAAAATTGTTTGGCCCTCGTCTGTCCCAATACGATAGGGTTAACAGCCTCTAAATGTGAGGGATTATCAGTTAAACTTACATGAACAGAATTTCCATCAAATTCTCTGTCTGAAGAAGCACCTAAATGATACTTCACATCTCCAGTTGAATCTTCTTTTCTAAGATTGGAAATTTCTCCAGCGAATTCATTAAATATCCGTTTGTAGGATTTTTGTAAGACATTTGCAAGTACATTCAATCTTCCTCTATGAGGCATTCCTATTTTGATTTCTTTTACACCTAATTGACCACCCCTTTTAATTATTTGCTCTAAAGCAGGTATTAATGATTCTGCACCATCAAGACCAAATCTTTTTGTCCCTACATATTTTTTTGCAAGAAATTTTTCAAAACCTTCTGCTTGAACTATTTTATTAAAAATTGCCTTTTTTCCATTACTTGTGAAGTTAATTTGATTTTCCTCGTTTTCCATTCTCTCTCTAAACCAAATTTTTTCTACAGGATCTGAAATATGCATATATTCCACTCCTATATTTGAGCAATATACTTTTCTTAATTTTTGTAAAATTTCATTTATGGATGCAAAAGTAGTATTTAGATAAGATCCAATAAAAATTTTTTTACCATAATCCTCTTTTTTGAACCCATGATCTTCGGGATGAAGCTCATGGATATAATTTCTTTCCATCATGCCTAATGGGTCAAGGTTAGCAATCAAATGGCCTCTAATTCTATATGCTCTAATAAGTGCGATTGCTTTAATTGATTGAGTTATTGAGTTTTGTGAAGTTGAAATGTTTTGATTTTGATCTGCTAATTCGTTAGTTATTTTATCTAGATTTACTTTTTTTCTTTGAGCCCAAGAAGGCCCCTCTACTTCTTTGATAATTGATTCTATATCATCGTTAAGATCTTTAAAATATTCTTTCCAACTTTCGGGTAAATTTGGATCTTTCTCAATATACTTGATGTACATTTCTTCAATAAATGCACTATTTGATTTATTTAAAAAAGATGTTTTTTTAAATTCAATATTTTTACTAGAAGTCATTATTATTATCTTATTATAATGTTTAACTTTAGATTTTAAAGTGACAATTTATTAAGTAAGGTTTTTCCAATATCTGCGGGCGACTCTGTAATTGTAATACCTGCTTTTTGCAAAATTTTAATCTTTTCTTTGGCTCCACCTTTCCCACCAGAAATAATGGCTCCGGCATGTCCCATTCTTTTACCTTTGGGTGCTGTGAGACCAGCAATAAAACCAACCATTGGTTTTTTTATTTCATGTTTAGAGATAAATTCAGCTGCCTCTTCCTCAGCACTTCCACCAATTTCTCCAATCATAACAATTGATTTTGTACTTTCGTCTTTCAAAAATAAATCCAAACAATCTATAAAATTTGTCCCATTGATTGGGTCTCCTCCAATACCGATGCATGTTGATTGACCTAGTCCATTAGCTGTTGTTTGTGCAACAGCTTCGTAGGTTAGTGTTCCAGATCTTGAGACTATTCCAACTGATCCTTTTTTATGGATATTTCCAGGCATGATTCCAATTTTACATTCATCAGGCGTAATTATGCCAGGACAGTTAGGCCCAATTAATCTTGAATTAGATTTAGATAAAGATTTTTTTACCTTCAACATATCAATAATTGGAATTCCCTCAGTAACACAAACTATAATTTCTATTGATGCCTCAATTGCTTCAATAATCGCATTTGCTGCAAACTTTGCTGGAACATAAATCATAGTGGCATTTGCATCAGTCTTTTCTTTGGCTTCCTTTACTGTATCAAATACTGGTTTTCCAAGATGTGTTTGACCTCCCTTTCTGGGTGTCACTCCTCCGACTAAATTAGTACCATACAAAATTGATTGCTCGGAATGAAATGTTCCATGGGAACCAGTGAAACCTTGACAAATAAGTTTTGTATTTTTATTCACTAATATCGACATATTATTTAGTAATCTCTACAACTTTTTTTGCGGCCTCAGATAAATCCGAGGCAGAAATAATTTTTAATTTAGAATCGTCTAATATTTTTTTTCCTTTTTCATAATTAGTTCCTGCTAGTCTTACAACTAATGGGATGTCTATTTTCATTTCTTTTGCAGCTTCAACTACCCCTAAAGCTAATACATCGCATCTCATGATGCCTCCAAAGATATTAATTAAAATACCTTTTACATTTTTATCACTGAGTATCATTTTAAAAGCAGCTGCAACTTTATCTTTTGATGCTCCGCCGCCAACATCTAAAAAGTTTGCTGGGCTGCCACCAAATAATTTTATTATATCCATTGTTGCCATAGCTAGTCCTGCACCATTTACCATACATCCAATATTTCCATCGAGTTTAATATAAGAAAGCTCTTGTTTATTAGCTTCAATTTCAGTTGGGTCTTCTTCATTTAAATCACGAAGTTCATAAATATCTGGGTGTCTAAAAATAGCGTTATCGTCAAAATTAATTTTTGCATCTAAACAAAGAATATTGTTTTCTTTTGTTAAAACTAAAGGGTTTATCTCAATTAAACTTGCATCTTTTTCTATAAATAATCTATACATAGATTTAATAAGTTCAATTGCTTGGTCTTTAGCATCATATTCTAATTTAAAAACATCTATAACTTTTTCACAATCAAAATCAGAAATTTCTTTTTCAACATCAATTCTTGTTGTAATTATTTTTTCAGGATTTTTCTTTGCTATTTCCTCAATATCCATTCCTCCTTCTAAACAAGAAATAAATGCAATCTTTGATTTTGCTCTATCTACCAAACACGATAAGTAAAATTCTTTATCTATTCTAGATGACTCCTCTACATACAATTTTTTAACTTTTTTACCTTTTGGACCTGTTTGATTAGTGACTAAAGTTTTACCTAACATTTGATCAGCAGCTTGTTTTAATTCCTCTAAGGAATTAGTAATTTTAATACCTCCAGCTTTTCCTCTTCCTCCAGAGTGAATCTGGGCTTTTAAGACGTATTTTTCAGTCTTAAGTAATTTTAATTTATTAAATAGATCTTTAGAAGTTTCGCCGTGAACCCCATTTGGAACTGGCGCGCCAAACTTTTTTAATAATTCTTTTGCTTGATATTCATGAATATTCATCAATTATTCAATTCAGGATCAATTTTTATGGCTGCCTCCCAAAGTTTTTCAACCGCATTAACTGAATTTAAAAATTCTTTTTTTTCTTTTTCATCGAGCTGGATTTCCTCGATTTTTTCGACACCTTTGTTACCAATCAAAACTGGAACACCAGCATAAACGTTTTTAATACCATACTCTCCGTTTAAATGCGCTGCACATGGTAAAATTTTTTTTTCATCATTAAGAAAAGATATAGCCATTTCTACACCTGAGGCTGCGGGAGCATAATAAGCTGATCCTTTTTCTAAATATTTTACTATTTCTGCACCTCCATCCCTTGTTCTCTGATTTATACTTTCAACTCTATCTGCTGAAATTTTTCCCTCGTTAATTAAATCATTTAACATTTTACCATTTACTTTTGTAAATCTAGGAAGTGGAACCATTGTGTCTCCATGACCGCCCATAACCATTGCATCGATTTGTTTTACAGGCACACCTAATTCTAAAGATAAAAAAAGTTTAAACCTAGAACTATCTAGAATACCTGCCATTCCAACAACTTTATTTGTTGGTAATTTTGAGTACTTCTGAAATGCCATAACCATAACATCTAGCGGATTAGTAATACAAATTACAAATGCCTCTGGGCAGTTATTTTTAACACCAATAGCAACTTGCTTCATAATTTTTAAATTAATACCTAATAGATCATCTCTACTCATTCCAGGTTTTCTAGGTACGCCTGCAGTAATTATTATAACATCGGAATGTTTTATATCCTCATACTTATCAGTGCCTTTAAATTTTACATCGAAACCATCAACTGAGGATGATTGTGCAATATCTAATGCTTTACCTTTTGCAACACCTGGAGCAACATCAAACAATACAACTTCAGAAACAAGTTCTTTAAGCCCAATTAAATGCGCTAGTGTGCCTCCTATTTGACCAGCTCCTATAAGTGAAATTTTTTTTTTCATGTTATTTCATTGTAGGCATAACAAACTCTGGGTTTGATCTTATACCTGATGGCCATCTTGACGTTACAGTTTTTAGTTTTGTATAAAATCTGACACCCTCTGGTCCATGCATATGTTGATCGCCAAAAAGAGATCTTTTCCAACCTCCAAAACTATGGAACGCCATTGGTACAGGTATTGGAATATTTATTCCAACCATTCCAACTTTTATTTTACTGGAAAAACTTCTCGCAGCATCACCATCCCTTGTAAAAATACTTACTCCATTTCCAAATTCGTGATCATTTACTAATTGTGTAGCTTCAGAAAAGTCATTTGCACGTACTACTGATAATACTGGTCCAAATATTTCCTCATTATAAATTCTCATATCTTTTTTAACATTGTCAAACAAACATCCTCCAATAAAGAAACCTTTTTCATATCCTTGTAATTTTAAATTTCTTCCATCTACAACAAGTTTTGCTCCTTCTTTAACACCTAAATCAACATATCCTTTCACTTTATCTAAGTGTTCTTTAGTTACCAATGGGCCCATCTCAGAGTTTTTATCCATACCGGGGCCAACTTTAAGAGCTTCTACTTTTCTTGATAATTTCTCAACTAATTTATCGCCAATACCACCAACTGCAACTGCAACAGATTGAGCCATACACCTTTCTCCTGCAGATCCATAAGCAGCCCCCATCAAACCATTTACTGCTTGATCTAGGTCGCAGTCAGGCATTACAACACAATGATTTTTTGCTCCACCAAGTGCCTGAACTCTTTTTTCATTTTTAGCAGCATTTTCATATATATATTTTGCAATCGGAGTAGATCCCACAAAACTTACAGCCTGAATATCTTTGTTAACTAAAATTGCATCCACAACTTCTTTATCTCCATTGACAACATTAAATACACCATCTGGTAAACCAGCTTCTTTAAATAGTTCCGCTAGTTTTATTGAACATGATGGATCTTTTTCAGATGGTTTTAGTATAAATGTATTTCCGCATGCAATTGCCATTGGAAACATCCACATGGGAACCATGGCCGGAAAATTAAATGGGGTAATACCAGCACAAACCCCCAATGGTTGTCTTATAGACCAACTATCAACCTCAGAGCCAACATTCTCAGTAAACTCTCCTTTTAAAATTTGAGGGATTCCACATGCAAACTCTACAACTTCTAAACCCCTTGTCAAAGAACCCTTTGCATCTTCATAAACTTTTCCATGCTCTGCAACAATCATTTTTGTTATCTCATCAGAGTTTTTCTCAATTAATTCTTTAAACTTAAACATTACTCTTGCTCTTTGAAGTGGTGGCTTAAGTGACCAGCTTTCAAAAGCTTTTTTTGCGATTAAAACTGTATTATCTAAATCTTTTTTAGATCCTAGTATCACTTCAGAAGTTTGTTCTCCAGTTGCAGGATTGAAAACTTTACCTCTTCTATTGGAGTCACCTTTGGATAAATTACCATTTACAAAGTGTTGAATTAAATTCATTGAAAAATTATTTAAATAACTAATTAGCTTGTTGCAAGCATTTTCTTAATAGATGCAATCGCTTTTGCTGGATTTAAACCCTTTGGACATGCGTTTGTACAATTCATGATAGTATGACATCTATATAATTTTAGCTCATCTGCAACTTTTTTAAGTCTCGCTTTTCTATCTTCATCCCTACTATCTATGATCCATCTATAAGCTTGAAGTAAGACCGCTGGTCCTAAATATTTTTCTCCATTCCACCAATAACTTGGGCAAGACGTTGAACAGCAAGCACACATTATGCATTCATACAAACCATCTAATTTTGCTCTATCTTTTTTGGATTGTAGATTTTCTTTTTCATTATTTTTTTTTGAGGTTTTAAGCCAAGGTTCTACTGACTCGTATTGTTTGTATAATGTACTTAAATCTCCAATTAAATCTTTTAACACTTTTAAATGAGGCAAGGGATAAATATTTATATCACCTTTGATTTCAGAGTGTGGTTTAGTACAAGCAAGCCCATTTTTTCCATCCATATTCATTGCGCAAGAGCCACAAACGCCATGAGCGCAAGATCTTCTATAAGCGATAGATGGGTCGATTTCGTTTTTAATTTTATTTAAGATGTCTAAAACTTTAGAAGGACAATTATCCATATCAACTTCATAAGTGTCTATTCTCGGTTTCTCTCCAGTGGAAGGATCCCATCTGTAAATGTTTACTTTCCTTAAATTTTTCGATCCTGTTTTATCTTTATAATAGTTTCCTTTTTCAATTTTTGAATTCTCAGGTAACCTTATTTGAACCATTAATATACTCTTTCTTGTGGAGGAAAGTACTGAACATCACTTGTAAGTGTTGAAATATTTACTGGTCTATAATCAATTTTAGTTTTTGTACCATCACACCAAGACAGGGTATGTTTCATAAAAGATTTGTCATCTCTTTTTGGAAAATCTTCTCTTGCATGAGCCCCTCTGCTCTCTTTTCTGCTATATGCAGAGTCCATAGTTGTGATTGCCTGTCTAATCAAATTATCAAATTCAAGTGTTTCAACCAAATCTGTATTAAAAATCAATGAATTATCTTTTACAGAAATATTTTCCATACCTTCAAAAGGTTTTCTAATTTCATTTACACCTTCTGTTAAAGTTTTTTCAGTCCTAAATACTGCACATTTTGATTGCATAGTTTTTTGCATAGCTAATCTTAATTCTGCAGTAGGATTAGATCCTTTAGAGTTTCTTAATTTATCAAATCTATCTAAGCATTTATCTGTTTCACTTTGAGGAATGTCTTCATGTTTCATACCAGGTTTTACAAGTTCAGCGGCTCTTTTTGCTGCTGCTCTGCCAAATACAACTAAATCGATTAAAGAATTTGATCCTAATCTATTTGCACCATGAACAGAAACACAAGCTGCCTCACCGATTGCCATAAGTCCAGGAACGGTTTTTTCTGATCCACTCATTGTTATTACCTCTGCTTTATAATTAGTAGGTATTCCACCCATATTATAATGAACTGTTGGCACTACTGGAATTGGTTCCTTAGTTACATCAACGTTTGCAAAAAGTCTTGAGGCTTCCGAGATACCTGGCAATCTGTCCTCAATTACTTTTTGGTCTAAATGATTTAAATGTAAATGAACATGATCTTTATCCTTGCCGACACCACGCCCTTCATTAATTTCGACCGCGATTGATCTGCTAACAACATCTCTCGAAGCAAGATCTTTTGCTTTAGGCGCGTATTTTTCCATAAATCTTTCACCCTTAGAGTTTACTAAATATCCTCCCTCACCTCTAACACCTTCAGAAATTAAAGTTCCATGACCATAAATACCAGTGGGATGAAATTGTACAAATTCCATATCTTGAAGTGGCAATCCAGCTCTTAAAACCATTGCATTTCCATCGCCAGTGCAAGTGTGAGCTGAAGTTGCTGAATAGTAAACTTTGCCATATCCACCAGTTGCAATAATTGTAATATGCGATCTGAACCTATGAATTGTTCCGTCATTTAAGTTCCATGCTATCAGTCCTTTGCACTCACCATTTTTCATCAATAGATCCAATGCAAAATATTCAATAAAAAATTCAGTATTGTGTTTCAAAGCTTGACCATAAAGTGTATGTAAAATTGCATGACCTGTTCTATCAGCTGCTGCACAAGTTCTCTGCACAGTTCCATTTCCATAATTTTTTGTCATACCACCAAATTGTCTTTGATAAATTTTACCATCTTCTGTTCTGCTAAATGGCACTCCATATTTTTCAAGCTCTAAAACTGCTCTTGGTGCTTCTTTACAAAGATACTCTATACAATCTTGATCTCCCAACCAATCAGATCCTTTAACAGTATCATACATATGCCATCTCCAATCGTCTTCGCCCATATTTCCTAATGCTGCCGAAATACCTCCTTGCGCTGCAGATGTATGACTGCGTGTTGGAAATACTTTTGAAATACATGCTGTCTTTAATCCAGCTTCACTTAATCCAACTGCAGCTCTAAGTCCAGATCCTCCTGCACCCAAAACTACAACATCGTATTCATGATCTATTATTTTGTAACTGCTCATAAACTTAGTTTGTATAATATAAATATTGTAAAAATTGGCATTATAATAGCAAATAAATAGAGTATTTTGTTTGCGACATTTTTTAATTTTTCATTCACTATGTAATCCTCAAATACCTCACTTATGCTTAATGCTGAGTAAAAATAAGTAATTATTACAAATAAAGAGAACAAAAACTTATTTGGCTGCTTTACAAAAAAAGAGTTAATATCCTCAAAACCCATATTGTATATTGAAACCAGTTGAAATACGAACCAGATCATGAGAGGCAACATAATAACAGCGCTCAATTTAAGAAAAATCCACTTTTTTGTTGCAGTAATCATGTTAAAAAGTTTTTTCCTGTTATGTAGATTAAAAGAGTTAATATAAATGAACCAACTATCACTAATGACCCTGTAATATTTGCTGTTTTTAATTCAAATCCAATACCGTAGTCCCAAAACAAATGTCTTATTTCACTTAGAATTTGAAAAGAAAAAGACCAAACAATTGCTAAAATTAAAAATTTCCCAATAAAAGAATTTAGAAATATAAAAACAAATTCATAATTATCTTTTCCTAAAACCAGATAGGAAACCCAGAAACATATCAAAGTTAAGGATGCAAAATTAATTATTCCTGTAATTCGGTGTGAAATTGAAACTAAAGAAGATATATGCCAGTTATATATTTGAATATGTGGTGATAGTGGATTATCATTTTTCATTTTCCCATCCTAAAATATGTTTCTGCAATTTCTACAGCGTTAAGAGCCGCACCTCTTAATAAATTATCTGAAACAATCCATAAATTCAAAGAATTATTTTTTGAATTATCTTCTCTAATTCTTGAGATAAAAGTCTCGTTTTTACCCTCTGCATCTATCGGAGTGATATAACCTGCATTTTCTCTTTTATCAAAAACCTTACAACCTGGTGAGTTGTTTAAAGTTTCACTTATCTTTTTTATAGTAAAAGGTTTTTCAAATTCAATATTAACAGACTCAGCATGAGAAACTTTTACTGGAATCCTCACACATGTTGCTGTGAGTTCAATTTTATCATCCAAAATCTTTTTTGTTTCACGTGTCATTTTTAATTCTTCTTTTGTATATCCATCTTCTGCAAAAACATCTATGTGAGGTATTGCGTTAAAAGCAATTTGTTTAGTAAAATTTTCTGAAGAAACTTTTTTATTATTTATTATAGCCATTGATTGTTCAACCATTTCATCCATAGGAGCTTTACCTGCGCCAGAAGTTGATTGATATGTAGATACAACAACTCTTTTTATTTTAAATAAATCATGAAGCGGCTTAAGAACTATAACCAGCTGAGCGGTAGAACAATTGGGATTAGCAATTATATTTTTAGGTATATTTTTCATGTCATTAGGATTAACTTGTGGAACTATTAGTGGAACCTCTGGGTCCATCCTAAAGAAACTTGAATTATCAACTACTACAGAATTTTTAGCAGCTTTTGGGGCAAACTTTTCTGAAATTTTTCCTCCAGCAGAGAAGAAAGTCAAATCAACTTTTGAAAAATCAAAATCTTCTAGTAGTTCAACTTTAACATCTTTGCCTTTAAAGTTTAAAGATGATCCCAAACTTTTAGTTGAAGCTAATAAATGTAAATTATCAACCCTAAAATTTTTTTTTTCTAAAACCTCAAGGATCTTTCTTCCTACATTTCCGGTAGCTCCGACGATTGCAATATTCATAGTATATTTTGTGAATTTATACTAAATGAAAGGTAAATCGCAAACTTTTCCGCTTATGTTTTTGCCGTTTATATTAACCTTAAATTCTTGAGATGGTTTAAAGTAAGGTTTTTTGATCATAGCTATACCAATTGCTTGTTTAAACATTGGATTATATGATCCTGACCTAAGTTCGCCAATTAGTTCATTTTTACTATCATACAAATTCATTGATCCAGTAACGGAAATATTGTCAATATCAAGTTTTACTCCCATTAGTTTTTTCTTAACACCCTCAGATCTTATTCTCTTAAGTGCTTCTTTTCCTAAAAATTCAATATCGTTATCAAGATTAATATAATTATCAAATCCACATTCATATGGGTTATCGCCTAAATCCATATCATTTCCGTAAGATAACAACGAACTTTCTATCCTTTCAATTAAGTTTGGGCATCCTGGTTTCAAATTAAATTCATCACCAACCTCAAATAATTTATCATATAAAGCTAATCCAGCTTCAGTATGCTCCATATAGACTTCGTAGCCACCTTGTTTAGACCATCCTGATCTAGCAATAAGATGTTTTGCTCCACCAAATTCAAAGTAATCAAAACCGAAAAACTTTAATTGAGTAATTTTAGGACCTAGAACTTTTTCCATTAATTTAAATGATTTTGGCCCCTGAACTGAAAATATATCTACATCAGGCTCTGAAATTTTAACATCAAAATTTCTCCCTATTGCAAGTCCTTTTGCAAATAGCCCAACATCAGAATCTGATAATGATATCCACCAACGTGTATCCGAAAGTTTTAAAACCACTGGATCGTTAATTAATCCTGCGTTGTCATCAATTATTGGACAATAATAACATCTGCCGACTTTTGATTTTGACAAATCTCTACAAGTCATTAGTTGTACAAGTTTAGCTGAGTCTTTCCCCGAAATTTCAAGCTGTCTTTGTACTGCAGCGTCCCAAACTTGAACATGTTCTTTAAGATGATGATATAATTCATCGAGTGGTCCAAATGCAGCTGGTAAAAGCATATGATTATAGACTGTGTAATGAGTTACACCTTGTTTCTCAACTCTTGAGGTGTATTTTGTTCCTCTAAGCCTTCTTGATTTTGCAATATAAAAATTACTCATTAATTCAATAAAAATTCTTTAACTAGTTTTCTCATCTCAAAAGCTTTCTCATAAATAATCATATGACCACAGTTTTGTATTACTTTTACTTGTGAATTTTTTATAATTTCAGCCATTTTATTTCCCACTTTGAGAGGCACCATTTTGTCCAAATCTCCGAATATACATAGAGTTGGACATTCTATTTTATCAAGAGATTCTTTTCCGGCTTTATAGTTGTTACAGGCAGTTAAGTCTACAGACAAAATTTCTCGGATTTCACGTGTTGAATTAATAATTTTTTTTACTGGATTTCCTCCAATGAAGGCTTTTGAGCCTTCATATCCCCATTTCATCATTAAATGAATAGCTTTATCATCTCCCGCTTCTGCTAAATCCAACAAATCCTGATTTACTGGTAGCATATAAGAACCTGCAACAAGAACTAATTTATTTATTAATTTAGGATGTTTTGATGCAAATTCTATTCCAATTAGGCAGCCTTGAGAATGACCAATAAAATTTACTTTTTCTAACCCCAATTTATTAATTAAATCTGCAACCCAATCGGATATTTCTTCGATTGATTTTATAGCTGGGCCATCTGAGTTTCCATGGCCGGGTAAATCTACTGATAAAACATTAAACCCATGAGAAGCATAAAATTGTTCGTGAAGAGACCAAACGATATGTGTCAATCCACTTCCATGCATCAAAAGTATTGTCGGTTTAGACTTGTCAACATCCATACCTCCTGTGGAGATAAACACAATTTTATTGTCTACCTCTAAATTCAGTTTAGCTCCTTGGCCTTTTTTCTTAATTCAAATTTTTGGATTTTTCCTGTTGATGTTTTTGGTAATTCACAAAACTCAATTTTTTTTGGAACTTTAAATTTTGCCAGCGTTTCTTTGCAAAAATCAATTAATTCTTTTTCTGTCGTTGGTTTATCTTTTACAGCTTCTATAAATGCACAGGGTACTTCGCCCCATTTTTCGTCTGGTTTTGCTACAACAGCAGCAATTGATACGGAGGGATGTTTAGCTAATGTATTTTCAATTTCTATAGATGAAATATTTTCACCACCAGAAATAATGATGTCTTTTGATCTATCTTGTATTTTAATATAACCATCTGGGTGCATTACTGCTAAATCCCCTGAATGAAACCAACCATCTTTCATTGCTTTATCAGTTGCATCTTTATCTTTAAAATATCCTTTCATAACAACATTTCCTCTTATCATTATTTCTCCAATGGTTTTTCCATCTCTTGGAACTTCTTTCATGGTTTCAGGATCCATAATTGTAACACCTTCAGTGTTTGGATATCTTACTCCTTGTCTTGCTTTTATCTCGTTTTGTTTTTCTTCTTCAAATGCATTCCAGTCATCATTCCAAGCACATTGTGTTACATGACCATAGGTTTCGGTTAGACCGTAAACATGCATAACCTCAAAACCCAAACTTTTCATTTTTTTGAAAATTATGCTTGGAGGAGGTGCGCCTGCAGTGAGAACATAAACTTTATTTTTCAATTTTTTTCTGTCTGATTCTGGAGCACCTGTAATCATATTTAAAACTATAGGAGCACCACCAAAGTGAGTTACATTATATTTGTCTATTAATTCAAATATTTTTTTGACATCAATATTTCTTAAACAAATTGTTCTTCCATTTAACATTGGTACAGTCCATGGATAACACCATCCATTACAATGAAACATAGGAACAATAGTTAAAAAATTTAATCTATTTGGCATATTCCATGCCGTAGCACTTCCTGTTGACATTAAATATGAACCTCTATGATGATAAACTACTCCTTTAGGGTTTCCTGTTGTTCCTGAAGTATAACTAAGTGTAATTGCTTCCCACTCATCATCCGGCATTCTCCACTTATAATTTTCGTCTCCAGAATTAAGGAATTCCTCATATTCTAGATCACCAATTTTTTCTAACTTAGATTGATCAGCATATTTATCATGTATGTCGATTATGGTAATTTTTTTATTCAAAGTGGATAAAGCTTTTTTAACTTCTGTATGTAATTGTCTATCAACAACTAATACTTTAGCTTCACTGTGTTCTAAAATATATGCAATTGTTTTAGCATCTAAACGAATATTAATTGTATTAAGAATTGCGCCAGTCATTGGGACTGAATAATGTGCTTCGAAAATCTCAGGAGTGTTAAAAGCTAAGAATGAAACTGTGTCTCCTTTTTTAATTCCTATTTTTTCTAATGCGCTTGCAAATTTAAGGCATCTTTTATAAACCTGCATCCAGGTATATTTTCTATCTTCATAAATAATTGCTTCATAATTTGGATAAATATCTTTCGCTCTATTTAAAAATGTAAGAGGGGTCAAAGGTACATGATTGGCCTTGTTTTTATCAAGATTTGTCTCGTAATGATTCATGAATTAATTAAATTTAAAATCCATTATGTAACCACTACCAGAAATTGCACTAGAATAATGACTCTCTACTCTTGGTAGCACTCTATGAAAATAAAATTTAGCTGTTTGTATTTTATCTTCATAGAATTTTTTATTATTTGATACTTCTTTAAAACTAACCTCTAAAACCTTCAACCATGAATGACCTAGTGCAACATAACCGAGAACTTTTAAATAATCATTAGATGCAGCATTAGCATCATCTTTTGAGTCCTTAATCTTCTCTTTAATCCAAGTAGTAAAATCAATAAGTTTTTCTAAATAAATTTTTAATTTTTCTTGGTAGGGTTTTAATTCTGGACTTGCTGTTTCTATATCTTTTCTTAAAATATTGATGTAATTTTCAACAATATCTCCATTTTTATTTATAAGTTTTCTAAAAACTAGATCTATAGCCTGAACTGAGTTGGTACCTTCGTAAATTGGTGTAATTCTGTTATCTCTATAAAGCTGTTCTATACCCTGATCTTTTGTATAACCATAGCCTCCATGTATTTGCATTGCATCACTTGTTATTTCCATTCCTAAATCTGAAAATAGAGATTTTACTACTGGCGTCATTAGTGAAACTAAATCTGAAGCTTCCTGTTTTATTTTGGGCTCATTGTGATTTAGACTAACTTCCGTTTGTTGTGATAACCAAAAACATAAGGCTCGTTCACCCTCAATAATTGATTTCATGTTAAGTAATGATCTTCTAATATCTGCGTGTTCTATAATCAAATCTGCACTTCCATTTTGAGACTTGCTAGAATTGCTCTTACCTTGCTTTCTTTCTTTAGCATAGTTTAATGAATTTTGATAAGCAATCTCTGAAAGTCCTAAGCCTTGAATTCCTACAATTATTCTCTCTAAGTTCATCATAGTGAACATTGAATTAAGTCCTTTATTTTTTGGTCCAATCATATATCCAGTTGCTTCATCAAAATTTAAAACACAAGTTGCAGATCCTTTTATTCCCATTTTGTTTTCTATTGATCCTGTAGAAATACCATTTTTTGAACCAACAGATCCGTTTTCTTTAACAATATATTTTGGAACAAGAAATAAACTAATGCCTTTAGTTCCTGGAGGTGAGTCTGAGGCTCTTGCAAGAACTAAATGTATAATGTTTTCAGTTAAATCATGATCGCCAGATGTAATAAATATTTTTTGACCTGAAATTTTATAAGTGCCATCTTCTTGTTCATGGGCTTTTGTCTTAAGGATTCCAAGATCAGTGCCACAAACTGGTTCTGTAAGGCACATTGTTCCACTCCATTTTCCTTCAACCATTTTTGGTAAATACATGTTTTTTATATCTTCGGATGCATGGTGACGAATGCAGTTATAAGCACCTAATGTGAGTTCTGTATAAAGTTTGAAAGCTAAACTTGCCGAGGAAAGCATTTCATCAAAAAAGGCACTTACTGTTTTAGGCATCCCTTGACCACCATATTTTGGGTCACAAGATAGAGACATCCATCCATCTTCAATAAATTTACTGTATGCTTCTTTATAACCTGGGGGTGTTCTAACAACACCATTTTCAAGTACCGCTGGATTTTCATCCCCTGCTTTAGCTAATGGTAAAATAATGTTTTGATTAATTTTAGCAGCCTCATCCAATATATCTTTTACTAGATCTGGAGTTATTTCTTTATATTTTTCAATCTGATTATAGTTTTTGTTATTTCTCAACTTTTCGTAGAGAAACATCATATCTTCAATTGGTGCTGTGTAAGTAGTCATAATTTTTAATAACTATAAAATATGTGAAATTATTTATTTTTGCAATTGCGCAATAATTGCATCTCCCATTGCAGTTGTTGAAACTTCCTTATTTCCCTTAGAATATATGTCTTTTGTTCTTAATCCCATGTCTAAAACGCTTTGCACTGCAGTATCAATTTCCTTAGCTTCTTTTTCTAAATTCAAAGAATACCTTAGTGCCATAGAAAAACTCAAAATTGTTGCAATTGGATTTGCAAGATTTTTACCAGCTATATCTGGTGCTGAACCATGAACAGGCTCATACATTGATCTCATATTCCCATTTTTATCTTTAGCACCTAAAGATGCTGATGGTAAAAGACCTAAAGATCCAGTTAACATAGCTGCCTCATCAGAAAGTATATCTCCAAACAAGTTATCTGTTACAATCACATCAAATTGCTTTGGATTTCTTAATAATTGCATAGCACAATTATCTGCCAACATATGTTCTAATTTAACTTCTTTAAATTCATTTTTGTGAGTTTCTGTTACTTCCTCTCTCCATAATTGTCCTGCCTCCATAACATTTGATTTTTCACATGAGGTAACTTTATTATTTCTCTTTTTTGCTAAATCAAAAGCAACTCTTGCTACTCTTGCAATTTCGCTTGAAGTATAAGTATGAGTATTAACGCCTTTTCTCTCGCCGTTATCAATAGGTTTAATACCTCTTGGCTCACCAAAATATATACCACCTGTTAGCTCTCTTACTATCATGATATCAAGTCCGGAAACAATTTCTGGTTTAAGGCTCGAGGCATCAACTAGCTGCTTAAAACAAATCGCTGGTCTAAGGTTAGCAAATAATTTTAATTCTTTTCTTAATTTTAACAAAGCTCTCTCAGGTTTTTTTGAAAAATCTAAATTATCCCATTTAGGCCCACCCACTGCACCTAAAATTACTGCCTCACTTTCAAGAGCTTTGTAAAATACCTCATCAGTTATTGGGGTCCCATGCTTATCATAAGCCGCCCCTCCAACTAAATCTTCATCTATTTCAAAATCAAGAGATCTTTTACTATTAAGCCAATTAATTATTTTTTTTACCTCTGATACAACCTCTGGACCAATTCCATCACCTGGTAATAGTAAAATTTTTCTTTTCTTAACTTTAATCATTCAAAATCCATGGCCTATTTGAAGATAATTTTTTTTCAAATTCATTAATTTTTGGATTTTTTTCTAGTGAAAGAGCGATATCATCTAGTCCTTCAATTAAACACTTTTTTTTGAATTGATCTATTTCAAAGTCAATTTCGTTATTTCCAAAAGTAATTTTTTGTTTTTCAAGATTTATAATAATCTCTTCTTTTCTTTTTGAATATTCGGAAAGTTCTTTTATTTTAGCTTCTGGAAGCACAATTGGTAAAATTCCATTTTTAAAACAATTATTATAAAAAATATCTGCATAACTTGAGCTAATAACGCATGTTATTCCGAAATCAAGTAAAGCCCAGGGCGCATGTTCTCTTGAAGATCCACAACCAAAGTTTTTACCAGCAATTAAGATCTTAGTGTCGTTAAATGGACTAGTATTCAAAATAAAATCATCATTTGGTGTACCTTGTTCATTATATCTCATTTCATAAAATAAATTTTTTCCAAGACCTGTTCTTTTAATGGTTTTTAAAAACTGCTTTGGAATTATCATATCTGTATCAATATTAACTATTGGAAGATATGCAGGTATACTTTTTATTGTTTTAAATTTTTGCATTTAATTTTGAAATTTTCTAACATCGTCTAAAGATCCTGATATTGCTGCTGCTGCAGCCATTCCAGGACTAACAAGATGTGTCCTCCCGCCTCTACCTTGACGTCCTTCAAAATTTCTATTTGAAGTAGATGCACATCTTTCTTCAGGTTTTAACTTATCAGCATTCATCGCTAAGCACATAGAACATCCAGGTTCTCTCCAATCAAAACCCGAGTCTTTGAAGACTTTATCTAAACCTTCTTGTTCAGCCTGTTGTTTCACCAGTCCAGAGCCAGGAACTACCATAGCATATACATGTTGTGCTACTTTTTTGTTTTTAACTATTTTTGCTGCATCTCTTAGGTCCTCAATTCTACCGTTTGTACAACTTCCGATAAAAACTTTATCTATCTTAACATCCTTTATAGCTGTGCCAGGTTTTAAACCCATATATTTTAATGATCTCTCTATTGAATTTTTTCTATCCTCATCCGCTTCGTTTTCTGGATTTGGTATCCTTCCATCTATAGATATAACATCTTGTGGAGAAGTTCCCCATGTTACCATTGGCATAATATCTTTTCCATCTAAAGTAACTTCTTTATCAAAATTAGCATCACCATCAGATTTTAATTTAATCCAATACTCTAATGCTTTATCCCAATTTTCTTTTTTAGGTGACATTGGTCTGCCATTTAAATAATTAAATATTTTTTCATCTGGCTCGATTAAACCTGCTCTTGCACCTGCCTCAATAGTCATATTACAAATTGTCATTCTTTGCTCTACACTTAAAGATGAGATTAAGCTTCCTGCATACTCAATCACATAACCAGTTCCACCTGCAGTACCAATTTTACCAATGATCTGTAAAATAACATCTTTAGATGTTACGCCGATAGACAACTTTCCATCCACTTTAATACGAAAGTTTTTTGATTTTTTTTGAACCAAAGTTTGTGTGGCTAATACGTGCTCTACTTCAGAAGTTCCTATACCAAAAGCTAGAGATCCAAAAGCTCCGTGAGTTGCTGTGTGACTATCTCCACAAACAATTATACTTCCTGGCTGTGTAAATCCTTGCTCAGGTCCAATTATATGGACTATCCCTTGTCTTTTATCATTCATTCCAAAAAGTTTTATTCCAAATTCTTCACAGTTTTTTTCTAAAGTTTCTACTTGAAGTTTTGACTCTTCATCAGAAATTCCTTTAGATCTATCAGATGTTGGAACATTATGATCTGCAACAGCTAATGTTAGATTTGGTTGTCTTACTTTTCTATTGGAGTTTCTCAATCCTTCAAATGCTTGCGGACTAGTAACTTCATGAACTAAATGTCTGTCAACATAAAGTAAAGATGTTCCATCGTCTTGTGTGTGCACAAGATGATCATCCCAGATTTTATCGTATAAAGTTTTAGACATTCAGAAAAAATATTATTTTTTGTCTTTTAGATTTTCTTTTGGACTTTCTGCTTTTGGAGTTTCAGTTTTTTTTTCAACTTTTTTGGCTGTCTCTGTCGAGGGAGTTTCTTTTTCTGCTATTTTTTCTTCTTTAGAAACCACAACATTTTCCTCATTTACAGTTTCCGGTTTTGTTTCAACATCGATACCTATCTTTTTTCTAATTTTCTCTGCTATCCTTGCAGATTTACCAGTCCTGTCTCTTAGATAGTATAATTTTGCTCTTCTTACTTTTCCAGACCTTACAACTTTGATTGAGTCGACTATAGGGCTATATAATGCAAAGGTTCTTTCTACTCCTTCACCAAAAGATATTTTTCTCACAGTAAACGAAGAGTTTATATCTCTATTTTTTTTAGCTATACAAACTCCTTCAAAATACTGAATTCTATCTCTTTTTCCCTCAGTAATTCTAACTCCAACTTTAACTATATCACCAGTGTAGAACTCAGGAAGTTTCTTTTCAGCGGCAATTTTTTTTACATTTGCTTGGTTAATTTCTTCAATATTTTTCATGTTAAATTTTATCAATTTAATTCTTTTTATTATATTTTTGCCATAAATCTGGTCTTCGGTGGCGTGTTATAGCCTTTGATTGAGTTAAACGCCAGTCTTTAATTTTCGCGTGATCGCCTGATAAAAGCACATTTGGAACGCTTTTTTCCTCCCAAATTTGAGGCTTTGTATACTGAGGATACTCTAATAAACCATTTTCAAAACTTTCCTCGTTTTTAGATTGCTCGTTACCAATTACACCTGGTATCAATCTCAATATAGCATCTAAAAAAACATACGAAGCTGTCTCGCCTCCGGATAAAACAAAGTCACCAATACTTATTTCTTCTATTTCTCTATTATCTAAAACTCTTTGATCGATACCTTCAAAATGTCCGCAAATTAGATTTACTTTATTTTCTTTTGATATTTTTTTTGCAATATTTTGATTAAATACTTTACCCCTAGGGGAAAGGTAAAAAATTTTCTCCCCATTTTTAATATTTGCATCTAAAGATTTTGCGACAACATCCGGTTTTAGAAGCATCCCTGATCCACCACCATAAGGCGTATCATCAACTGTTTTGTGCTTATCCGAAGCATATTCCCTAATATCGACAGTTTTTAAATCCCATATTTTTTTTTCCATAGCTTTTCCATACAAACCTTTATCAAGTGGCCCAGGAAAACAATCGGGATATAAAGTAAATATTTGAGCGATAAACATTTTTACTTTTTCTCCTCTTGTTTAGGTGCTTCCTTTGGAGCATCAGCTTTTTTCTCCTCTTGTTTAGGTGCTTCCTTTGGAGCATCAGCTTTTTTCTCTCCCTCTTTAGGTGCTTCCTTTGGAGCATCAGCTTTTTTCTCTCCCTCTTTAGGTGCTTCATCTTTAGCTTCTTTTTTTCTATCTTTTTTTGGAACAGCCTTTAAAGGATTATTGCCTTTCGCTGGCATTTCCATTAATTGATTTTCTCCGAGAATTCTTGCTACACGCATAGTCGGTTTAGCACCTTGGCTTAACCAATATTTAATTCTTTCAGATTGTAAACCAACTCTTTCCTTCTTCTCCTTGGGTAAAAGTGGATTAAAAAAACCAAGTTTTTCTATAAATCTTCCATCTCTTGGAAATCTACTATCTGCAACAACAATTTTGTAAACAGGTCTTTTTTTTGTTCCTCCCATTGATAACCTTAACTTTAACATTTCTCTCCTTTATTATTTTAGTTGATTAAAAAGTTCTGGCGGAATCCCTTTGTCTGCCAAACCTTTCATATTTCCTTTAGACATCTTCTTCATCATTTCAGACATCATTTTAAATTGTTTTAACAATTTATTGATAGTGGCTATGTCAGTACCTGAGCCATTAGCAATTCTTTTTTTTCTTGATCCGTCTATAATTTTTGGATTTACTCTTTCTTTTTTTGTCATAGATAAAATTACAGCCTCATTTTTACTTACAATTTTTTCATCGACACCAGCTTGATCCATTTGATTTTTTATTTTTGATACGCCAGGCAAAAAAGACATGATACCTTCGATACCTCCCATCTTTTTCATCTGTCGTAGTTGAGAAAGATAATCGTCTAATGAAAATTGGCCTTTTTTTAATTTCTCCTCAGTTTTCTTTAGGTTCTCTTCATCTATATCTTGTGTAGCTTTTTCAACTAGTGAAACTATGTCTCCCATACCAAGGATTCTGTTAGCGATCCTTTCAGGATAGAATTCCTCTAAGTTTTCAATTTTTTCACCCACTCCTAAAAATTTAATTGGAACTTGAGATACATATTTCATACTCAAAGCTGCACCACCTCTTCCGTCACCATCAGATCTAGTAAGAACTATTCCTGTTAAATTAACGGTGCTTTTAAACTCTTTAGCAACATTTGCAGCTACTTGACCAGTAAGAGAGTCTGCAACAAGTAAAGTTTCTGAGGGATTAATTGTTTGCTCAATTTGTTTAATTTCACTCATCATTTGTAGATCTATTTGTGTTCTTCCAGCTGTATCGAAAATTATTACTTCTGATCCGTTTAAATTTGCAGCACTAATTGCACGTCTACAAATATCCAAAGGTTGTTGTCCTTCGACAATGGGTAAAGTTAAAATATTATTTTGTTCACCTAGCAATTTTAATTGTTCTTGAGCAGCTGGTCTGTAAACGTCCAAGCTCACCATCATAATTTTTTTTTTGTTTACTTTTTCAATATGCTTCGCAATTTTTGCGGCAGAAGTAGTTTTACCTGATCCTTGCAAACCCACTAGCATCATTGAAACTGGTGGAACTGCATTAAGATTTATTTTTTCAGATTTACTTCCAAGTATATTGACTAATTCATCGTAGACAATTTTAACAACCATTTGACCAGGTGAAGTTGATCTTACAATTTCTTTGCCTAATGCTTTGGGCTTAACATTTTCGATAAACTGCTTTGCAACATCTAAAGATACATCGGCTTCTAGAAGAGCTAGCCGAATAGATCTTAATCCCTCATCCACTTGTTTTTCATCAAGTGATGGGGCTTTTTTTAAAGAAGAAAAAATTTCCTCAAATTTATTTGTCAAATTTTCAAACATAATTTTACACAGCAGTTATCGCACCAGTGGGCGAACCCTCGCTGACTGGTGTCGATCTCTTTGTTTCCAAAGACACCGCAAATTGCTGACTTTGCGGAAGTGGCGATAACCTATAATAGAGGTTCAAAAAGTCAATAAATAAGTTAAGTATAAATATATGGAATTTAATGCTTACAAAATGGATGGTTTGGGAAATGATTTTATTATCATAGATAGAAGAGAAAGTTCAATTAGTTTAACAAAGGAAAAAATTATTGAATTAGGAGACAGATCCAATATTGGATTCGATCAAATTATTTTTATAGATCAAAAAAAAGAAAGTTCTTTTCCTATAAAAATATTTAATTCTGATGGAGGTGAGGTAAGCGCATGTGGAAATGGGTCAAGATGTGTAGCTTATCTTTTGGGTAAAAATTTAAATACTAAAGAAGTTAAGTTAAGAACAAACAATCGGGTACTTAATGCAAAGATAATTGGAAATTTACAAGTTGAACTTGAAATGGGAAAACCTTTGTTTAGTTTTGAGGATATTCCATTATCAAAGACAATAAATCCTGCTGATGTATCTTTAAAAATAAATGATAAAACATTTTCAAATGGATTTTGTGTTAATCTAGGGAACCCCCACATAATTTTTTTTGTAAAGAATTGCTTTGATTATGACCTAAAAATATTAGGTCCTAAAATTGAAAACCATGATCTATTTCCTGAAAAAACAAATGTAACATTTGCAGAAGTCGTAGATAAAAATAATATAAAAGTGAATGTGTGGGAAAGAGGAGCAGGACTTACTAAGGCCTGTGGAACGGCAGCCTGTGCATCTGCAGTAGCTGCCTTAAAGAAGAGTTTAGTTGATAATAAAGTTAATATTAATTTTAGTGAAGGTATTTTGAATATTGAGGTTGATAAAAATGATAATATTTTTATGACTGGGCCAGTTTCGGAGATAAAAAAAATTAATTTAAAGTTATAAAATGAGTATTTTTGAAAAATTTAAATTAGGTTTACAAAAAACTGCCTCAAGTTTTTCCTCTGGGCTTAAGGAAATAATTATTAAAAGAGAAATTGATGACAAAACATTAGATGAAATAGAAGAATTTTTAATACAATCTGATGTGGGAATTATCGCTTCAGAAGAAATTAAAAAAATTATTGCAGAAAAAAAAGTCGATCCCAATAAAAATAAATTAGATGAAATTAATTCAATTCTTAAAGATTATATAATTAGTTTAATGTCGCCACTTGAAAAAAGTATTTTTTTTTCAAAAAAAACTGATTTAAATGCTGTACTTATCTCAGGTGTTAACGGTGTAGGCAAAACTACTACAATTGGAAAAATTGGTAAAATATTAAAAATGAATGATAATAAAGTAATTTTTTCAGCTTCAGATACTTTTAGAGCTGCAGCAATCGAACAGTTGGAAAATTGGGCAAAAAAAATTGATGTCGAAATTATTAAATCTTCACAAGGTTCAGATCCGGCTTCTGTTGCATATAAAGCCGTTGAAGCAGCCATCAATAAAAATTTTACTCATGTATTGATAGATACTGCTGGAAGATTGCAAAACAAAAAGAATTTAATGGAGGAGTATAAGAAAATTGCGAATGTTACAAAAAAAATTGACCCTAAGGCTCCACATGAAGTAATTTTGGTTTTGGATGCTACTTCTGGTCAGAATGTAATTAATCAAGTAGAAGAGTTTAATAAAATAATCCCAATTACAGGATTAGTAATGACCAAACTTGATGGCACTGCAAAAGGTGGAATTTTAATTGCTATAGCAAAAAAATATAAATTACCCATCATAGCTTTGGGTTTGGGAGAAAAAGAGGATGATCTTCAAATTTTTGAGGCTGAGAAATTTGCCAATTCTTTTATACAATCTAATTAATTTAGTTGATTAATAAAATTTTCAATAGCTCTAACAAGATCTGGATTATATTCCATCATGTGATCATCTTGGTCGTTAAAATATTTGAACTTTTGGCCATTTAATTTTTCATATATTTCTAGTCCCATTTTAAAAGGTACAATTTTATCTTTTTTTCCATGCATAACTAATACTGGTGACTTAACATTTTTAATTTTTTTTAAACTCTCATATTTATCATTAAGAAGGAATTTCACCGGAAATATAGGATAATATTTTTGTCCAAGTGTCACCATTGAGGTAAAAGGCGCCTCTAGAATAATCCCGGCAAAGTTTTTCATTTGTGCAGTATGAATTGCAATAGCTGTCCCTAAAGATTCTCCATATAAAATTATGTTATTTTCGACAATATTTTTAGATTTCAACCAATTAATTACATTTTCTGCATCTTTATAAAGTCCAGACTCGTAAGGTTTTCCTTTGTTTCCATTAAAACCTCTGTATGCGAATATAAGATAATTGAGTTTCAATTTTGATAATTCGTTTAATTTATAAATCCTATTAGATAAGTTTCCTGCATTGCCATGGAAAAAAACTAATGTTTTGTAATTTTCGTTTTTTTTATAATGCCAAGCAATGATATCATCATCTGAAGTTATCAAAATTTCATTTATTTTGTGATTAAGTTCATAATTGCTTCTAGAATTGATATTTGGGTGATAAAGAAGTTTATTCTGATAAAAATATAAGAATATGGTAACAAAAAAGTAAAAACCTATTAGGATTAAAGTAATACTCAAAATCATTTTATTTATTTTTAACAATTAGAAGAAATTTATTTTTTATCGAAGAATGCTTCGTAAATCATCATGACAATTGCGATTCCCATAAATATATAAACTGGTAAAACGTCAAAGAAACCTATCATCATTGATCTTGTAAGAGTTGTTGCAAGCCCTATTAAAAAGAAAAGACAGAAAGACAAACCGACTATTGTTGCAATTTTATTCATCATATTTTTTACTTTTTTGTTCTAACCATCTAGCAACCCCAAGAAATCTATGATCATCATACTTATCACCAATTAATTGGATACCTAAAGGTAAATTATTTTCACCTTGAAGTAAAGGTAGAGAAATTGCTGGTGTATGCATATAAGACCAAACTCGATTAAAATCTGCGCTTCCTGTATTTTTTAATCCTTTGTCTGCAACTCCTGTGGAACATGGACTTAATACACCATGATAATCCTCAAATACCTCTTTGTAAGACTCATAACTTCTTTTCATAAAATCTACAGCATCTAAATATTCTTTTGCAGAATATTTCATTCCTCTACTAATTGCGGACTGCATCTCCTTTGAAAGTTTATTTTTTGATTTCTTGTAATATGTCTGAAAATTATTAGCTAAATCTGTTTCATGAATTACTCTATGGTACTTGTCAATATCTTTGAAATAAGATGGAGTATCAAATACTTCAATATTTTTTTTAAAAGATTTAATAAAGAACTCAAACGATTCTCGAGATCTCTTGTCAATTTTTTTCCAACTCTCTGTTTTATAAAATATAAACTTAGGTTCAAACATTGGTCCCTTTAAACATTCATCCACCATAAATTCTGATGAATAATGTATGGTTGCTTCGTCATATTGATCTTTTTTAATTAAAACTTTAGCAAGTAAAGCTACATCCTCTACTGTTTTTCCAAAAACTCCCATATGATCTAGATGATAGGATGTTCTTAAAACTCCATTTCTTGATATCAATCCATAACTAGGTTTATACCCGACTACTCCACAATAAGATGCTGGTCTTATAACTGATCCGCCAGTTTGAGATCCAATTGATAGCGGAGCCATATGGGTTGCAATTACAGCTGCTGATCCACTTGAAGATCCTCCTGGTGTCCTTGAATAATCATGAGGATTTCTTGTATCTGGTGGACCAAGATAAGCCAGTTCTGATGTTGCAGTTTTTCCCATAATAATTGCTCCCTCAGATTTCAGAAGATCTACAATTTCAGAATTTTGGGATTGCGTTTTACCTTTTCTTAATACTGTGCCACATTCAGTTGGCATATCATAAGTTCCAATAATATCTTTTAATGCTACAGGAATACCATGCAATATACCCATGGGTTTTCCAGATTTTCTATATGTGTCAGCTTCTTCTGCTTTTTCTATCAAAAGTTTTTTATCAAAAAAAGCCCAAGCTTTAACGTCTTTTTCATACTTTTCTATTTGGGAAATATAATTTTGACAAAGTTCTAAACAGGTTATTTCGGATTTTCTAATTTTTTCTGCAATTTTAGATATCGGTAAAGAAAAGACATTAGTCATTTAAAAATTATTGTGCAAACAAAGTGTCAGGTAACCATAATGCTATTCCAGGAAAAATGTACATCAGTACCATTGCAAGTATAACAATTCCAAGGAAAGGCATAATTCCTCTAAAGATTTCCATTAACTGAACATTTCTGCTTTGAACTCCTTTTAAATAGTATGCTGACATGGCCATTGGTGGTGTCAAAAAGGATGTTTGTAAATTTAATGCTATTAACATTGCAAAGAAATATGGATTTACACCAAAAAATTCTACAAGTGGTAAAAAGATTGGTACAAAAATAATTAGTATTTCAGTCCATTCTAGTGGCCAACCTAAAAGGAAAATTATTATTTGAGTTATAACTAAAAATTGCCATGGCTGAATATCCATTGATTTGAAAAAATGTTCAAATACCTCATGTCCACCTAAATAAGAAAATACAGATGCAAAGGTCCAAGAACCTACAAATAACCACATAATCATTGCACTTGTTTTTGCAGTTAAAAATACAGACTCTTTAAAATTTTTCCATTTTAATGACTTATAAAAGTAAGAGAGAACTAAGGCACCGAAGGCTCCAACTGCGGCTGCCTCAGCTGGTGTGGCTAAACCAGCTAGAATTGTACCAAGTACTAAAATAATCAATGAAAATAATGGAACAAACGAAACCAAAACTTCTTTCAAAATCTCCGAACGTGGAGGAATTTCTTCTGCAGCAGGTTTTGGAGCTAAAGATGGATTAAAGTATGCTCTAATAATTACATAAAGTATGTACAATCCGGCCAACATTAGACCAGGAAATATAGCTGCAGCAAAAAGTCTTAATGGTGATAATTGAGCTATTACAGCATAAACAATAAGCATGATACTTGGAGGAATTAAAATTCCTAAACATCCACCGGAGCAAATTACGCCCGATGCAAATTTTTTATCATATCCTGCTCTTATCATCGCCGGCCAAGCAAGGAGACCCATAAGTGTAACTACGGCACCAATAATTCCAGTTGCTGTAGAAAATAATGCGCATGTAACAAGTGCCGCAACAGCCATAGAGGCAGGAAGTCTGTGAGATGCAAGTCTTATTGCAAAAAATAGCTTTGCTACAATCCCTGCTCTTTCAACTAGATAACCCATGAATAAAAATAAAGGGACGGCGGTTAAAACGGTATTATCCATTATTGTATAGGTATTAGAGACTAATAAAGAAAATATCCGGTTATCAAATAAATGATCCATCCTAGTTGGATCAAAATAAGCGTAATAACCAAAACCCACTCCCATTGCTAGTAATGTAAATGCAATTGGAAAACCTAATAAAACTGCGAACAGAAACAAACTCATCATTAAAATTGCAATTTCTGGATTTGTTAATTCAAATAACATCTGCTTGATCGTCCTTTTGTGAAGTTCTCATTAATACTTTTTCTGTTTCTTCAGCATCTGCCGATGCTCTAACGGGCCAATGACCAGTTTTAATGCAAATAATTGCTCTACATACTTCACTAACACCTTGTATGGTTAATAATATTCCTGATAATGGTATTAATGATTTAGCCATATAAATCTGTATTTGTGCTGGACTATTCCAGCTTGTTTCTTTTATTTTCCAGGCTAAAGCAGCATATTCGTACCCATAAAATGCTAAAGCTAAAATTCCAGGGAAGAAAAATATAAAATATAAAATTAGATCAATCCAACCCTGTACTCTGGTTGGAAACAATCTATAAATAACGTCTCCTCTTACATGAGCCTCTGTAGATAAAGTGTATGCTCCAGCCATCATAAAAATAGCTCCATACATTTGTAAACTAAAATCAAAGTTCCATAATGTTGGACTGTTAAATGCATATGCCATGATAACTTCATAGCAAGTACCCCCCATAAGAATGACAATACACCAAGAAAATGCTTTTCCCATTGAAGCACTCAGTGTGTCAGCAAATTTTATGAAAGATTTCATTTCCGTACCTTATGTTAAAATATATAATTAAAGCAAACAAAAAAAAGGGGACCAAATGGTCCCCTTTTTAAATATTGAAGTTAATAATTATATCTTAACTTTCGCAATAGGTCCGAACTCATTTTCATATGCTAATTTGTAATTAGGCTGGTTCATCAGCAAGTACTTCATTACTCTCTTAGCGTATGCTTTTTGAGAATCAACGATTTTCTTAAAGAAAGGATCTTTCTTATTGAAATCACCGATAACTTTATCCCAACCTTTTAATTGTTGAGCTAAAATCGCATCAGACGTTTGGTAAACATTTACTTTATGTTCATTCATTAATTTAGATAAATCAGCTGAATATCTAACTAATGCTTTGAAATAGTTATCTGTGTTTGCAGCGTAAGCAGCATTTTTTAATATTGCTTGGTTAGCTGGAGACAGACCGTTAAATGTTTTATTGTTAATAGGTATTTCAAACATCTCTTGAGATTGGTGGAAACTTCCTAAGTGATAGTGCTTAGAAACATCTTGCATACCAAACTGTGAGTCTGAAGTTGGGTTGTTAAACTCAGCAGCTTCAATCAATCCAGTTTTCATAGCTGGTTGAATTTCACCACCTGGTAATTGTCTAACGACCATTCCCATCGCAGTAAGAACGTTAGTAGCAAGACCAACTGTTCTATATTTCATACCTTTAACATCAGATACTTTAGTTACATTTTTCTTAAACCATCCAAATGGTTGTGCCGGCATAGGCATATGAAAAACACCTGTGTAGTCGAAACCTACTTTTTTAACAGTTTCTTCATAAAGTGCTCTTCCTCCACCGTATTCCATCCATCCCATTACTTCTTGAGATGACATACCATATGAAGGTCCTGTTCCAAATAAAGATGCCGCAGCATTTTTACCGTACCAGTATGCTGTTACCCAGTGACCCATATCAACGGCACCTGAGCTAACTGCTTGACCAATTTCACTAGTCTTAACAACTGCTCCAACTGGTTGAAGATCAATTTTCAACGATCCACCAGACATGTCGCTCACCATCTTGCAGTAATCTCCTGCCATTTCAAAAAAGATGTTAGCTCCACTTGGCCATGCAGCTTGCATTTTTAAAGTTTGTGCAGCGCCTAAGTTAACATAAGGCATTGCAACAGCAGCTGCTCCGGCCATAGCCGCAGTTTTAAAGAACTTACGTCTTGAAGGCGTTTTTCCCTTCAATGATTTTTTTTCTTTAATCATTATTTCTCCTCTTTAGTTAATTAACTTGAGATAATTTAAGCACAAATGGTTGTAAGAGTCTTTTGCTAAATAGACTTATTCAAAATTATTTACAACTTTGAGTAGAATTTTATACTTTTAATTAACCTTATTTTTGCAACTTCCTGATTTAAAGAACTCTTCTAAATTATCTATGGCGAGATTTGCCATAGCAGTTCTGGTTTCTTTTGTTGCACTGCCTAAGTGAGGTAATATGAAAGCGCTTTTGTGTTTTAAATATCCTGGATTTAAATTTGGCTCTCCTTTGTAAACATCTAAACCAACTGCATAAACTTTTCTTCGATCAAGAGCATCAATAAGAGCTTCATCATCTACGATATCCCCTCTGGCAACATTAGTTACTACAGCACCTTTTGGTAAATACTCCAAAGTCTCTTTATTAATCAAATTTATAGTCTCTTTTGAGGCAGGACAACAAACTGAGAGTACATCTGATACCTCCATTAAACTTTTGAGATTGTCATGGTAGATTGATCCATTTTCTTTATCAGAGCTAAGTTTAGATCGATTATGATAATGAACTATCATTCCTAAAGACTTCGCAATTTTTGCTATCTTTTGTCCAATTCTACCCATTCCCAAAATACCAAGTCTCGCGCCAGTTAATTGCTTTCCAATCAGATAATCTGCCGACCATTTCCAGTCTGCATCTCTTGCACCTTTAATACCCTCAGATGCTCTTCTACATGCTCCAAGTATTAAAAGAACACCAATTTCAGCTGTAGCATCAGTTAAAACTTCTGGCGTGTTTGTAACAATTATATTTCTTTTTTTTGCTGCCTCTAAGTCGATATTTCCGAAGCCTACAGCAAAATTAGATAAAATTTTTACACTATCAGGTAGGCGATTTATTGTTTTCTCGTCTAACTTATCTGTTAGAGCTGATAATACGCCATCACATCCCTGACTCAATTCTATTAGCTTGTCCTGAGAGTAAAGTTCATCATTTAAATTTAAGTTCGCATCGTAAATCTCTTTAATCCTATCTTCGTTAGATCTTAAAAGTCTTCGCGTAACAAGAATTTTTTTCATAGTTTAATTAATATCGAAAATTTTTCCAGGATTCATAATATTATTTGGGTCCAAGCTTCTTTTAATAGTTTTCATGACAGGTATATTATCTGGATGTTCTTTTAACAAGTAACTTTTTTTATGAAGACCTACTCCATGTTCTCCTGTAATTGTACCCTCAAGATCTAAAGTTTTATCGATTAACAAATCGCTAAATTCTCTGATTTTTTTATAAACAGTTTTGTCTTTAGGATCGTAAGGGAATAAAACGTGGAAGTTTCCATCTCCTAGATGGCCAACCATTGGTGCTCTTAGACCAAACTTCTTAACTTCTTCTTCAGCAAACTTTACGCATTCGGTTATTTTTGATATAGGCACACATACATCTGTTGAATAAACTCTTCCATTATCTACTAATGCTTTAACTGAGTAGTAAACATCCCATCTTGCTCGCCACAGATGGTTTCTTTCCTCTAACGTATCAGCCCACTTAAAAGCACTACCATTATTATTCTTTGAAATTTCCTCTACAATTTTAATTGACTCCTTATTAGAAATCTCTGTTCCATGAAATTCAAAAAACAATGTGGGTAAGATTTTAATATCTTTAAGTTTTGAGTAATTAATACTTATATCCATTTGATCTTTATTAAGCATTTCAATCCTTGCGATCGGAACACCATACTGAATTGTTTCTTGAGCTGTCTGAACAGCTTCTTCTAAAGTATTAAAATGGCATATAGCGCTCATCATGCTTTCTGGTATTGGAGATAATCTAAGTTGAACTTCAGTTATAACCCCAAGTGTACCCTCTGAACCAATAAATAAATTCGTAAGATTATATCCTGCTGAAGTTTTTTTTGTTCTTGTGCCTGTTTTTATTATTTCTCCACTTGGTAAAACTACAGTCAAACCGGTAATTACTGTTTTCATAGTTCCATATTTTACAGCCATTGTTCCAGAGGCTGATGTCGATGCCATCCCACCTATTGCAGCATTAGCACCTGGATCTATAGGGAAAAATACTCCATCCTCTCTTAAATACTCATTTAATTTTTCTCTTGTTACATTTGCTTGAACCCTGCAATCAAAATCTGCTGCATTAACATTTAAAATTTTATCCATTTTTTCTAAAGAAATTGTTATTCCTTTATCATTACCAACTACGTTACCTTCTAAGGAAGTTCCTGTTCCGAAAGGCACTACAGGAACTTTGTGATCATTACAAAGTTTTAAAATTCCAGAAACTTCTTCATTTGTCTCTGGGAATACTACTGCTTGTGAGAGAATAGGATCGTATGTGTCTTCTCCTCTAGCATAATTTGCTCTAGTTGATTGAGATAAAGAAAATCTATCTTTTAATAAACTCGTAAGTTCTTGTTTTAAAGAAGGGTTGTTCATTGAATTAGTATAACAATCCGATTAATAAAATAAACTTATCCTAACATTTTTTTAACATTTTCAAGAGCTTGGGAAATATTATCTCTTGATGCTGCAAAACTAAATCTTACGTAATCATTGCAGGTTTTTCCAAACGCAGTTCCAGGGACAATTGCTACTCCTGCCTCATGCATAGCTTTTTTGCAGAATTCAGCTCCACTCATGCCCGTTCCACTTACTTTTGGAAAAGCATAAAAGGCTCCACCAGGCAAACTACATTCAACACCGGGCAAGCTATTTAATCCTTCATGAATTAGTTTTCGTCTTGCAGTAAATTTTTCCATCATCTCATGGATAGAGTCATCCGGTCCATCAAGTGCGGCAATGCCAGCAAATTGGGCAGCAGCATTCACACATGATACACTGTTGATTAATAATTTATTTACGTGCTCAACTAAATGTTCAGGCCAAAAACTCCAACCCAATCTCCAACCAGTCATGGAGTAAGCTTTGCTCCATCCTTCTAAAACTATTAATCTATCTCTTAATTCAGGGTAGTTGAAAAAAGAGGGCATATCTTTTCCATCAAATATTTGTCGACTATAAATCTCATCACTTAAAATAGTTACATGTGGATGTTTTTTTAAACCTTCAGCTATTTTATCAATTTCTTGTTTTTCAACAAAACTTCCTGTTGGATTATTAGGGTTTATTAAAACCAGTAGCCTCGTTTTATCAGTTATCAATGAAAGAATTTTCTCAGCACTAAATTTAAGATCTTTATCCTCGGTTAAATCATATTTCACAGAAGTTGCTCCTGTATAATTTATCATTGACTCATAAATGGGGAAAGCTGGAGTTGGATTAATAATTTCAGCTCCTGGCTCACCAAAACATTGAATTGCATATGTCATAGTAGGTTTTCCACCCGGCATAATTAAAATTCTTTCTGCGCTGACATCCGCATTATAACGTTTTTTAATCCATCTGGTTACAGCTTGTCTACATTCAGGAATTCCGTTTGACATTACATATCCATGATGACCGTCATCCAAAGCTTTTTTAGCAGCATCAACAACATGCTTTGGAGTTTTAAAATCTGGCTGACCTAATCCTAAGTGAATCATAGGTTTGCCTTGAGCTTCTAATTTTTTTGCTTCAGCAAGTACACTAAAAGCTGTTTCTGTTCCTAATCTATCTAAACTTTTTGCTAACTTCATTTAAAATCTCCAATCTAGTTTCTATAAATTAACTTTGAATTATTTAACTCTGATAAATTTTTACAACCCATCAAAATCATATTTCTATTTATTTCATCATGCATCATTTTCAATAAATGTTCAACGCCTTGTTGACCACCTGCGCTCAAAGAAAACAGAAACATTTTACCGAAACTACAAGCTTTTGCACCAGCTGCCAGGGCCTTAAGAACATGCGTTCCTCTCCTAACACCTCCATCAAGTATTATCTCTAGCTTATCACCAACAGCATCTGAGATAGCTTTAATTTGATCAAAAGGAGAACGCGAACCATCTAATTGCCTTCCCCCATGGTTGGATACCATTATAGCCGTACATCCTATATCAATAGCACGTTTCGCATCCTCTACAGACATAACTCCCTTTAACGCAAATGGCCCATTCCATTTTTTTACACAATACTCAGCATCTTTCCAGTCCATCTTGGGATCATATTGCTCATTAATGTAGTCTATTACTGATTTAGTAATATTAGTTCCTTTATCAGTTTTATTTACAACATTAGATAATTCAAATTTTTTATTTGTTAAATAACTTAATACCCACGATGGTCTTAATACAAAACTCAGAAGACTGTTTAAAGTAAGTTTAGGAGGTGTTGTAAATCCTGTTCTATGATCTTTCTCTCTATTTCCTGCAACTAAAGTATCAACGGTGAGACACATTCCGTCAAAACCTGATCTTTTACATCTATCTATTAAATCATCCGTAATAGACTTATCTTTGTGTACATAAAGCTGAAATAATTTTGGACCACTTGAAATATTTGATATTTCCTCGATTGAATTATTTGCCATTGTTGACATACTGTAAAATGTACCAAATTTCTCAGCAGCTCGTGCTGAGGCCTTATCACCGTCTGGGTGATATAATCTTTGCATTGCAGTTGGTGACAGAAAAATTGGCATATCAATTTTTCTACCAAAAATTGTTGTAGATAAATCTGGTCTGCCTACACTTGTTAAAATATTTGGAATTAAATCACAATCATCAAAGGCACTGGTGTTTCTCTTTAATGTGACTTCATCATCAGCACCCCCGTCTATATAGTGAAAAATAGGTGCAGGAAGTTTTTTTTTTGCTAGTTTTCTAAAATCATTGTAGTTTCTGCAGTCAGAAATATTCATTAAACTCTAAATCTTAAATTTTTTCTACTAAGATCGCTTATTTTAGTGCATCCCATTAGTTTCATATCTCTCTCTAATTCAGCTTTGTATTGACCTAAAGCTCTTTCGACACCTGCTTGTCCAGCTGCTGCTAATGCATATAAATATAATCTTCCACCTGCGCATGCCTTTGCGCCAAGCGATAAAGCTTTCAACATATGAGTACCCCTTTGAAATCCACCTTCACAAATTACATCAATTTTATCACCAACAGCATCGACAATTTCTGCCAACTGATCGAATGGAGATCTTGAACCATCAAGTTGTCTCCCTCCGTGATTTGAAACCATTATACCAGTACATCCAATATCGACTGCTTTTTTTGCGTCTTCAACACTCATCACTCCTTTAAGTGCAAAATGACCATTCCACTGAGCACATAATTTCTCTGCATCTTTCCAATTCATTGACTGGTCTAACATTGTAGAAAAATAATTACCAATAGATGTATTGGTGCTAGTCCCTTCTTTTACATAATCTTGTAAATGAGGTAACTCAAACTTGCCTTTAGTAATATAGTTTATTCCCCACATTGGTTTTGTAGCAAAACTAAACAAGCTTGCTAAAGTTAATTTTGGAGGAGATGTAAAACCAGTTCTAAGGTCCCTTTCTCTATTACCTCCTGTAATTGTATCAACTGTTAGAGCCATAACATCAAACTTAGCCGCTTTAGCACGCTCTAAACAAGAGTCATTTAAACCTCTATCTTTGTGAAAATAAAACTGAAACATTTTAGGAGTATCAATCATAGAGGATATTTCCTCTACACTAACTGTAGCAAGAGCTGATACTCCAAACATAGTATTAAATTTTTTTGCTGCTTTACCTACTGCTCTTTCACCATCATAATGAAAAAGTCTTTGTAAGGCTGTAGGTGAACAATAAAAAGGTAAATCAATTTTTTTTCCAAAAATTGTAGTTGATAAATCAACATTTTCTACTCCTCTTAAAACATTTGGCACAAGGTCTACATCGTTAAAAGCTGACGTATTCCGACTGTAAGTAATTTCATCATCTGCAGCACCATCAATGTAGTGAAATATTGGACTTGGAAGTTTTTTTTTTGCTAATTTTCTAAAATCTTGAAAATTATGACAATCTTTTAATCTCATGGGTAAAAATTAAAATTTTTTCATGAAATTAAACATATAACTATTTGCCCCAGGATTCTTTTCCCCGAGACTAGCATTAGAAATATGATTATATGAAAAACCTAATTCAGAATCTTTAAATAAATCGAGTGATAGCTGTATTTCACTTTTGAACTCAACAATATGACCTAAATCTTTACCGTCACCTTGCCCATACAGCCCAGGTGTAAAGCTTGGTGTAAGGTTAATTTTACCTAAATTGTATTCTGCTTGAACACCTGTATATAGATATGTTGCAGTATCTCCAGTTACTAAAAATCCTGTAACAGGTGAGAGTGTTCCTAAAAAAGTGTCCTTATATAAATTTTCGTTTTGATGCTGAATTCCTACTAAAGTAGATTTTTTTCCTTCATCGCTAAAATCAAACATTCCAGTAAAAAAATTATACTCATGAGGATCAATTAATTTTTTTACCTCATCGCTTTTAAGTGATGTTGTTAAAAAAATAATAATTAAAACAAAGCAAAAAAAATTTAAATTTTTATTTTTCATAAATTTATAAACTTAATATAACTTATAATCTTTTCTTTGAAACTCCAAATTTTTTCAAAATTACTATTCCTCCTACCAAAAAAACGAGAATTGGAAGCAACCAAAGGGCAAAATTTTTAGTATTAAACTCCGGATCGTATAATATCCACTCACCATATTGTATTTTGAAAAATGAATATATCTCCTCTTCACTCATGCCAGACTCTATCTTTTGCTTTACTACTAACTTCATACTTTCAGCAAAGTCGGATTGTGAGTCATAAATAGATTGCCCTTGACAAATTAAACATCTTAAATTTTTATTAATTTTATTTTCTAATTTTAGATCATTAGAAAATGAATATTTAGAAAAAGCAAAGAATAAAAAAATTATATATATTAAGATTTTTGTTTTCATTTATTGATTAATTTTTTTATTTCATTAAATTTTTTTTTATCAATTGGACCAATAATTTTTTTAATAATTTTTTTTTCTGCATTTAAAATAAAACTCTCTGGAACTCCATACGCTCCAACTTCTATAGAGGCTGTTCCATTGTTATCATTTAATATAACTGAATATGGATTATCATATCTGTCGAGGAATTTTAATGCATTATCTCTTTTATCTTTATAGTTGATGCCAATTATTTTAATAGGTGAATTTTTTTTTAGCTGAACTAAATACGTATGCTCTTCCCTGCATGGTAAGCACCATGATGCCCAAATATTTATAAGATAATAATTGCTTCCTATCAAAATATCGTCAAACGAAGTTTTGCTATTAGTATAAAAGTCATTAAGAATTAGATTTGGAAACTTTTTAATACTTATATCCTCTGGTGTATAAAAATTTTTTTCTTTTAATCCATAATAAAAAATAAAAAATGTAAATATAAGAAAACTTACAATAGAGTATTTATAATATCTTTTTTTCATTTTTTTTAACAATATTAATTATTCCCCCTATAGAAATTATAATTGCCGAAATCCAAATCCATAACATAAAAGGTTTTTCTTGATATCTTACATTCAAGTATTCATTTTCTTTGACAAGATTGATAACTAAAAATCTATCTTTAAAAATATCTGTCTTAATTGCCGCCTCACTTGTTATTGTCTCTGGTTTATCGTAAATTCGAATTTCTGGTTCTAAAACTAATTCTGTTTTATTTTTTTCCTCAATTTTAAAATAAGCAATTAACTTTAAAAAGTTTGCTTCTGTTGTATTTTCGAGTTTTTGTAATTTTATTATTTTATCAGAGAACTTTATTTCATCGCCAACACGCATATTTGAGGTTATCTCGTTAGAGAAGATGCTATTTAACAATACACTTAAAACTAACAAACTAAAACCAAAATGAGAAATTGTTTGTGAATAATTTTTAAAACCTTTTTTAATTAAATCTTTGATAGTAATAATAAAAAGATAAAAGCTTGCAGCTAATAATATTGTTATATTTAATGCGGTATTTCCAAAAAATTTCGAGACTAGTGTTGATAAAATAATGCTCAAAATAAATATAATTATCAATTTTAACTTTTTCGAGAAATAGTTATTTTTTATCCACTTTAAATTTGGACCAATCGACATAAAAATTAAAAATGGAATTAAAAAAGGAATTATTAATTTATTGAAAAACGGTGGACCTACTGAAATCTTTTCATTAGATAAAACTTCTAAAAAAATTGGATATACTGTGCCAATCAAAATAACCGACAAAAAGTACATTACAAACCAGTTATTTAGAATTATTGAAGTTTCTTTAGTATAAAGATTTAAATTTTTATTATTCAATTCAAATTTATCTTCATAAATAAAATAAATAAAAACTGATAAAAAAATCAAGAAAAATAAAAAGAATAATATGTATAATCCTCTTTCTGGATCATTTGCAAAAGTGTGGACTGAATTTAATATTCCAGATCGAACAAGGAAAGTTCCACAAATACCTAGTGTAAAAGTAATAATAGAAAGTATGACTGTCCACGAATGTAAAATTGATCTTTTTTCTAAAGCTAATACACAATGAACTAGTGCGGTAAGACTTAACCAAGGCATTAGAGAAATATTTTCAACTGGATCCCAAAACCAAAAGCCTCCCCAGCCTAATTCATAGTAAGCCCAAATAGATCCAAGCAAAATACCTAAAGTTAAAAATGTCCAGGATATAAAAACCCATTTTTTTATATCTTTAGCCCACATATTATTTATATTTCCCTTTATCAATCCAGCTAATGAAGAGGAAAATACAATTGAAGTGGTCACGTATCCCAAATAAAGAACAGGAGGGTGAATAGCTAATAATGGATCTTGCAAGATTGGATTAAGACCTAAACCTTCTTTTGGCACAGGGTAAATAATATTGAAAGGGTTAGAAGCTTTTAACAAAAAAAATAGAAAGCCTAAAATTATTACTTCTTGAAACATTATTGTTAATAATCTTTCATCTATGGGCCTATTTTTAGAATTCAAGAAGTAAAAAAAGGCAAAGAAAGTTAATATTAATAGCCAGAGAAGTAGACTTCCTTCGTGATTACCCCATGTGCCTGATATTTTATAAAACAAAGGTTTTGAAATATGTGAGTTATTTAGAACTGTTTCATTACTAAACTCAGAGATAATAAATAAAATTATAAGGCTTGAAAAACTTAGAACAGCAAAAAAAAATTTAAAAAAAAGCAATTCATTTAAGTTTTTTTTTAAAAAAAAATTTTTGTTGTTTAAACTTGATATTGAAGTAATAAATATTACTAATGAAATTATTAAACAAAATAATAGAGCGAAGTTACCTAAGTAATTTAAAATCAATTTACTTTTCTCCTAAACTGGCTTTTACCTCTGGGGGAATATAATTCTCATCATGTTTGGCCAGTATCTTTTCTGCTTTAAAATAATTTTTATCTCTAAGAATACCTTCGGCAACAACACCCTTGCCTTCTTGAAATAGATTTGGAACAATGCCTGAATAAGTAACATTAATTTCATTTTTAAAGTCAGTAATGATAAAGTTTATGTTATCAGAGTTAATTTTAATTGATTGATCTTTTACCATTCCACCTACTCTAATTTTTTCTGTTGTTGTTTCATTTAAATTATTAATTTCCGTTGGAGATAGAAAATAGACGACATTTTCCTCTAAAGCTTTCAAAACTAAAAAAATAGTTAATATTAATGTTGCTATAGAAAGAAAAAGAAATAAAGCTCTTAACTTAACTTTTTTGTTATACATGCCCAAAAGTTAAATTTTAGAATATATCTCTGTTGCTATTATCTCTTTGTAAATTTTTTGTTTTTTAGCTTCTTTTACCTGTTCAGAGTTTAATTCACCAAATTTAACATTAAATTTATTTTGCTCTTTTGTAAGTTGTGATTTTGTTATTATGTAAAGTCCAAGAAAACAAACTAACGTGAACAAGAATGACGAAAGAACGTAAAAACCATAACCGTTCATATTAAATAATTCTAAAATCATAATCTGTCTAAGCCTTTATTTTTAATTTTTATCAATTCTGTATTATATTTCATTAAAAAAATAAGCAAAGAAAATAGGGCAAATGCCGCAGTCATGATGCCAAGGGGTATTAGCATTGTAGAATGGATAGTGGTCTCAGAGAAAATATTTACAGATGATGGTTGATGTAAAGTTGACCACCAATCAACAGAAAATTTTATAATTGGAATATTTATAAATCCTAAAATTGCTATAAATGAGGTTATTTTGGTTACGTAATCTTTGCTCTCAAAAATTCTCCATGCTGTTAAGTACATTAAATAAAAAATACATAATATTAACATTGAAGTTATTCTAGCATCCCATGCCCACCATGTTCCCCAGGTTGGTTTGCCCCAAATCGAACCAGTTACTAAAGCTACCAAGCTAAATACAAATCCAGAAGGAGCTAAACTTTTTGCAATTAAAAAAAATACTTTATTCTTAAAGATAATTACCAGTATCGATAAAATTGCCATTAAAGAAAATATGCCAAGTGAAATCCATGCTGATGGAACATGAACATACATTATTCTAACGGAGTCACCTTGGAGATAATCTTCAGGAGATAATATCAAAGCTTCAAATAAACCAAGCATAAGGACAATTAAAAATAAGTACAAAACAATCTTTTGACTTTTCCGTACTAAGCTAAATTGATAGTTTTTTATAAAATTCATTTTTGTATTTATATTTGAAATTTTTATTTTTCAAAGTGAGATAAAGAGACTTCTGATCAAGAATGTGAGGGAGATAATCTTAAGGGAAACGTTTACACTCTTGATCAGAATATACCTTAAATATACTTATTTTGTGTGACCAACATTTGTACCAATTGTGTTTGAAAAAAGATGTATTAGTTAGATTGCTTAAAATAACTAGATCCTCTTTTTCCAGAAAAAATCTCATTTATTAATGGATGCTTTATTGGCTCTTCTGAGTCGTCAAACAATAAATTCTGCTCAGATACATAAGCCTCATAAGTAAGATCATCATTTTCAGCTAGTAGATGATAAAAAGGTTGATCTTTTCTAGGTCTAACGTTTTTCGGAATAGACTGATACCACTCTTCAGAATTATTAAACTTAAAATCAACATCATATATCACACCTCGAAAGTCAAAGTGCTTGTGTTTAACTACATCGCCTATTGAAAATTTAGCTTTTTGTATTGTCATAATAATAAATATGGGTATTTAAATAAGAAAATCAATAAAAAAAATATATTTAATTTTTAAATCTGTTAATATCTTTTTGTGAATAAATCTTTTTACAAATTTGTCACAGATTTTGGTCCTCTATTAGTATTTTTTACATTTTATTATAAAAATGAAAAAAATTTAGAAATTGCAATCCCTCCTTTTATTTTAGCAACATTAATCGCACTATTTATTGTTTGGAAAATAGAGAAAAAAATTCCATTAGTGCCATTACTTGGTGGAATTCTGATTACGCTTTTTGGTGGATTAACAATTTATTTTAAAAATCCTATTTTTATATACATTAAACCTACAATAATAAATATTTTGTTTGCTTTGGGTTTACTATTTGGAAAATTTTTTACACAAGAACCAGTTTTAAAAAAGCTTTTAGGGAACGCACTAAAAATTCAAGATGAGGGATGGCAAATTTTAAACAAGAGGTGGGTTTTATTTTTTATCTTTTTAGCTATTTTAAATGAAATAATTTGGAGAACTCAATCGGAGGAGTTTTGGGTAAATTTTAAAGTATGGGGCATGCTTCCAATAACTTTTATTTTTACTGCTTTTCAATTCAATATAATAAATAAATACAAGCTGAATGAATAAAAATTTAAAACTAGTTATTAATAATACTTTTGCAAAAAATAAAAATTTTTTTTTTGAAAAACACGAGCTTAAATCAATTTTAAATTTATATGCTAGAATGGTATCAAATGGATCTTGGAAAGATTATGGTTTAGCTATTTCAAGCAAACAGGTTACATTTAGTGTATTCAAAAATGCAACAGAAAATGCTGTGTATATGATTTGTAAAAAATTTAAGCCTGTTAATCAAAATTTGAAATATTCAATAACTGATTCGAACGGGAAAATTTTAAATAATTCATCAAGCTTGGAAAGTCTTATTTTAAAGACAAACTGGAAAAAAATTAAATAAAAATACTATCTTCTTTGACCGAAGAGTCTTAAAAGCATTATAAATAAATTTATAAAGTCTAGATATAAAGTCAAAGCGCCCATCACAGCTTTCTTGCCTACTATTTCTCCAGTATCTGATGGTGAGTACATGTTTTTTATTTTTTGAGTATCATATGCAGTTAAGCCAACAAATATCAAGACCCCTAAAATTGATACTATGAAATACATCATCGCTGATTTTAAGAAAATATTTACTAGTGATGCAATAATTATTCCAATTAAACCCATCATTAAGAACGAACCAAGTTTAGTTAGATCTCTTTTAGTTGTGTAACCATAAATACTCATTGCCCCAAAGGTTGCTGAAGTTATAAAAAAAACTCTCGCAACACTTACGCCAGTATAAACAAGCAAAATCCATGATAGAGACAAACCCATCAAAGCTGCAAAAATCCAAAATACTGTTTGAGCTTTTGCTGAGCTCATTTTATTTATTCCAAAACTCATATAAAAAACTACGCCTAATGGGGCCAACATTACAATCCATTTTAAACCTGAAAAGAACAATGCGTTACCAAAATTAGTAAATCCTGTAATCACTCCATTCGCGTCTGTTATCACAGATATTTTAAAGGATAGAAGAGCAATAATACCTGTTAAAAGCACACCAGTTGCCATGTAGTTATAGATCTTCAACATATAAGATCTTAGACCAGCATCCCAAACTAATGTTTTTTTAGCAGAAGTTGCTTGAAAAATGTTTTGTCTATTAAAATTCATGTATGTATATATAGTAATTTTAATAAATATTATCAAGAAGTCAAAAAATCGTTGATTGGTCATGAATTACAAAAAACTAGGAAATACTGACTTAAAAGTAAGCACAATATGTCTCGGCTCAATGACTTGGGGTGAGCAGAATTCTGAAAATGAAGGTTTTGAACAAATGGACTATGCCCTAGAACAAGGAGTAAACTTTTGGGACACAGCAGAAATTTACTCTATTCCACCAAAAGAGGAAACATTTGGTGATACAGAGGTTATTATAGGTAATTGGTTTTCAAAAAGAAAAAAAAGAAAAGATGTAATATTAGCATCTAAAGTTTGTGGACCAATGAGATCGTACGTAAGGGGTGGAGGAAACCAGTATGGTAAAAAAAATCTATCTGAAGCCTTAGAGGGTAGTCTTAAAAGATTACAGACCGATTATATAGATTTATATCAATTACATTGGCCCGAAAGAAACACCAATATGTTTGGGAAACTTGGTTATGAACATTCAGATAATGAGAGTTGGACAGAATTTGAGGATATTTTGGAAAATTTAGGACGTTTTATTGACTCTGGAAAAATAAGATATATTGGTCTTTCAAATGAAACTCCCTGGGGAGCTAAAAGATTTCTTGAGTTGTCAAAAGAAAAAAAGCTTCCACGAATGATGTCAATTCAAAATCCTTATAATTTACTTAACAGATCATACGAAGTTGGATTGGCTGAAATATCTATAAGAGACAAAATCGGGCTTTTAGCTTATTCTCCCTTAGCCATCGGTCATCTAACAGGTAAATATAGAAACAATGAAAAACCTAAAAATTCTAGACTTGATCATGACAGGGATTTTTGGACAAGATACAACAAACCTAATAGGGAGCATGCGGTAGAAGAGTACTATAAAATTGCTAAGGAACATAATCTTGATATGGCACAAATGTCTCTTAAATTTTGCGAGATTCAACCTTTTGTGACAAGTGTTATTATTGGTGCAACGACAATGCAGCAGTTGAAAACTAACATAGAAAGTGTAAATGTAAATTTAACTGAGGAAATAATTAAAAAAATTAATGAAGTGCAAAAAATTTATCCAAATCCATGTCCATAATTAAAAAAAGTTTTGTAAGTTTATTTTTATTGTTTTTTAGTTTTAACGTAAATTCAGAAGAAGTAAAAAAAGTAGGAAAGTTTAAAGATTGGGAAACAATGGTTTTAAAGAATTCTGAGGGTATTGTTTGTTTTGCCCAATCAAAACCAATTCTCCAGTCACCAAAGACAAACAGTAGAGATGCCAGATTGTTTGTTTCTTTTAGACCAAATGAAAAAATTTTTGATGAAATTAGTACAACTGCAGGATATGAATTCAATACTCAAAATTCGATCACTGCAAAATCAGGAAAATTTAAATATAAATTTGATATTGCACAACAAAATTTCGCTTGGATAGCAAGTGGTAAAATTGAGAAAAAATTAATAAGAACTATGAAAAAAGGTTCAAGATTAATGATATCTGGATATAACTCCTCAGGATCTCAAACCATTGATCATTATTCTCTATTAGGTTTTACGAAAGCATACGATAAGGCAAAAAAAAGCTGCAGTTAATGTTCGAAGAAAAAATTTAACTTAGATTAAATGAAAAAAAAAATAGTACTTGCTTATTCTGGTGGGCTAGATACCTCAATTATATTAAAATGGTTACAGGAAAACTATAAATGTGAAATAATTGCTTATACTGCAGATATTGGTCAAAAAATTAATAAAAAAAAAATAATAAAAAATGCTAAAAAGCTTGGAGTTAAAAAAATAATTATTAATGATTTAAAGAATACATTTGTTAAGGACTATGTATTCCCCATGATAAGAGGTCATGCTTTATACGAAGGTTCATATTTACTGGGTACCTCGATAGCAAGACCATTAATTGCAAAAGATCAAATTAAAGTAGCAAAACAGTTAAAAGCTTACGCTGTTTCACATGGATCAACTGGTAAAGGAAATGATCAGGTTAGGTTTGAGCTTGGATACCATTATTTTGGACCAAAAATTAAAATTATTGCTCCTTGGAGAATTTGGAAGCTTAAATCCAGAACAGATCTAATAAAATATGCTAAGAAAAAGGGTATAGAAATTCCCAAAGATAAAAAAGGTGAAGCCCCTTTTTCTGTTGATGACAATTTATTTCATACTTCTACTGAGGGTAAGATATTAGAAAACCCAAAAAATTCTGCGCCAGAATATATTTTTCAGAGAACTACATCACCAATTAAAGCACCAAATAAATTTACCTTTTTAACAATCGGATTTGAGAATAGTGATCCAGTAAGTATTAACGGAAAAAAACTATCACCTGCAAAACTTTTAGAAAAGCTAAATTTTGTAGCTGGAAAAAATGGTATTGGAAGGATTGACTTAGTCGAGAATAGATTTATTGGAATTAAATCAAGGGGAGTTTATGAAACTCCAGGGGGAACATTGCTTATGGTTGCTCATAGAGCAATTGAATCGATTACGTTGGATAAAAAAACAATGCACTTGAAAGATAGTATTATGTCCAGATATGCTGAACTAATTTATAATGGTTACTGGTTTTCAAGAGAAAGGCTTAATTTACAAAAGATTGTAGATTTAAAAAAACAAAAGGTTAAGGGCTTAATTAAACTTAAACTTTACAAAGGCAACATCATCATTGTATCTAGAATTACTAAAAGTAAGGCCTACTCAATGAAAAATGTTTCATTTGAAGAAAATAAAAATTTTAATAGAAAAACTATAGAAAAATTTATTAACAATCACAAAAAACAGTTATAGTTCAATTTTTGATTTTTATTTTATAATAAAATTTTCCAAAAATTTTTTTATATATAGGCATACTATTGGAAACTTCACTATCTTTGCCTAATCTATTTTTCCATGTGGTGGTTCTAAACTGATTATCAAAATCTTTATGAATTTCATTTTTTGGTCTTCCATTTGAATAATAATATAGTGCAAGCGATTTTCTACTTTTTTCTTCAGGACAATTTAGAGGGTCGGGATGACCATGATAACTAAAATAAGTAGTATTGAATATTACCATTCGATTAAATTTTGGTAAAATTTTTACTTTGCAATTTTCCATTTTCCTGTCCCATAGTTCTAAATGACCTCCATAGTCCTCTTTCCATTCTTTATTAAGGTAAATTAACATATTAATTCTTCTTGATAGTTTAAGTTTTGGATGAAAATTAAAGTCTGCATGAATTTTTAAAAATCCGCCTTTTTTAATTTCATGTATTCCGCCACCTAAAAAATATGGATCTGCTATCAAACTTTCCTCTATTCCTGTTATATTTTGAATAAAATTAATAAACCTAAACGAATTAAGAAAATTTAAAAAACCATTTAATGAAGGGATGCTATCTAAAGCTAGTGGAGAGGATGTTGAAATTTTTTTTTCATTTTTTCCGTCATCATTAAAAAAATTTTTATTATTTTTCGTATTTGGCCAATCAATAAGTATTTGGTCTAATATTTTTTCATTAAAAAAATTATCAAAATAAATATGAGGAAAAGGTTCATTTTTGTTATATTTTTTTTTATTTTCTTTAGCTAATAAGTCTAAACTTTGATATTTTTCGTTAATATAAACATTCATAGAAAATATACTAAATTGATCTTTTGAAACACTCAATAGTATTTTTCAACAGACAGGCTATTGTCATCGGGCCAACTCCACCCGGAACTGGTGTTAAAGCCTTTGCAACTTTTGAAACCTCTTCAAAATTTACATCACCTACTAATCCTTTTTCTGTTTTGTTAATTCCTACATCAATTACAATTGTGTCTTTTTTTACCCAATCACCCCTAACTAGTTCTGGTATTCCAACAGCAGCAACTATAATGTCGCCCTTGAGACACTCTCTTTTTAAATCTTTTGTTTTAGAATGAGTTATAGTCACCGTACAGTTTTCTTTAAGCAATAATTGTGTCATGGGTTTACCATTTAAGTTTGATCTACCTATTACAATTGCTTTTTTTCCACTAAGGTTTGGCTCTACTTTTTTAATTAAAAAGTAGCATCCCAAAGGCGTACATGGAATTGAACTTTCATATCCTGATGAAAGATTTCCAACATTTTGAGGGTGGAAACCATCTACATCTTTTTCTGGTCTTATAGCCTCTATAACTTTTTTTTTGTTTATATGTTTTGGTAAAGGCAACTGAACCAAGATCCCAGACACCGAATCATCTTTGTTTAATTCATAAATTTTATTTAATATTGTAATCTCGTCGACACTATCTGGGTATTTAATAACTTCGGATTTTAGTCCCACTTCTTTCGCTGATTTCTCCTTATTCCTAACATAAATTTTGCTTGGTGCAAGTTCCCCAATTAAAATAACTGTAAGACCAGGTATCTTATTGTATCTTGCTTTTAGATCTAAGACTTCTTTTTTTAACTCTTCTCTTAAAATTGCAGCTTCTTTTTTTCCGTCAATTAAAATCATAATAAGTTAAAATAAAATTGGTGCTAAATAAATCTTCATACACACTTCTACAAACCATATCAACAAAAGAAGGATGATAGGAGAAATATCAAAAGCACCTAGATTTGGCAAAAAACGCCTAATGCGCCATAATAATGGTTCCGTTAATCTATATGTGAAATCCAAAACTAAAAAAACGAATCTACTAGAAGTATTTAGAATATTAAACGCCACTAGCCAGCTAATAATTACATTGGCTATAACTACGTAAGAATAGAGTTTTAAGACTTGCAGAACCAAATAAAATAATGCAATCATTTTTTTTCTACATAAATCGATTGGCTAGGGAAAGCAAACGCTGCTCCATTTTTTTCAACAATTTGTTTAATCTTTATCGCCAATCTTTCTTTGACTGACAACCATTTTTCCCATTCATCAGTTTTGGTAAAACAGCGTACATACATATCTATGGAACTTTCTGCAAATTTATCTATTCTCACCGCATAACCAAGTTCGATATTAAAATCTTCGTGTTTTTCTATATAATATTCAATTTCATTCCTAATTTTTTTAAGTTGATCAACCGTAGTGTCATATTGAAGATTAATAATCCAACTTATAATCCAATTGGTTGTTTGACTTATATTAATTACCGCGTTTTCAGCAAATTGAAAGTTAGGAATAATCGCTAAAGATTTATCAAATTTTCTAATTGTCGTGGATCTAAAACCAATTTTCTCAACTATACCCTCTATAATTCCTTCAACTACAATCCAATCTCCCATCTTAAAACGTTTTTCCACTAATACTAAAATTCCTGAAATCAAATTTTTAAATAAATCTTGTGCACCTAGAGCAACCGCTACACCAAAAAGACCAAGGCCAGCAATTATTGGTCCGATTTTAATTCCCCATAGTTCTAAAACTGCCGCAGCACCGAGTATAAAAATTAATATTTTAAGTGATTTAATAATCCATCCAATTAATTCTCTGGTAAGAACTCTGCTTAGTCCACTGAGCATGTAGGAAATTGGTTCAATGATTTGATGTATAATCCAGAAAAGTAAAATTGTAATCAGAGTCCTATTTATGTTATCTATGAATAACCTTTTATCGTCTGAAAATGACATATAATAACTCGCAATAAAAAAACCTAAAACTATAGGTAAAAATCTAGCTGGTCCTTCCATTGCTTTTACGAATGTGTCGTCAAGCTTATTAGTAGTTTTTTGCGAAATGATTTTTAATTTTTTTATAATTAGTTTGCTAATTAACCCTCTGAAAATTAAAAAAATTAAAAAAATTCCAAGACCAATTAGAATTTCAAATATATCAATACCTAAAATCCCTTTATTCCAAACTGACAGAAATAAATCTTTAAAATTATTAAATATTTCCATAATCAAATTTTATACAGTAAAAATTCCTCATCTCCAGGATTAAAAAGAAATATTTTTTTCCATTTTATTTCATTTAGAATTGCTGAAGTTTTCTCACTTATACACATTAAATTGGTATTCATCCAAAGATTTTGAATATTATGATTTTTTACAATATTTAAAAAACTTTGAGCACTATTTTGTGAGTAAATATAAACTATATCAGGCATATTTTTTTTTAGCTTTTCAATCACATCTGGGTTAATTTTTTCTTGCTGGATAGCTTTATAATTAATTACTCTTTTAAAATTATATCCTTCAGAAATTAATTTTTTATCTAAGTCCGATGATATTACCTGTCCAGTCACATAAATTAATTTTCCCTGAGATGTTTTAAAGTTTTGTAAAATTATTTCCTTAAGATTATTTACATTTCCATTTGCGACATAAATATTCTGAAATCCTTTTCTCTTTGCCATTTTTTCAGTTGCTGTTCCAACACAAAAACACAAAATTTTTTTATCAACATCTTTTGTATTTAAGAACTTAATTGCATTTGCACTTGTAAAAATTATTCCTTTAAAATCCGTAAAATTTAATTTTTCATAAGTAGTTTTTTCAATATTAATAACTGGAATATGTGAAATGAAGTGTCCCAAGGATTTAAATCTCAACATAAGATCATAACAATCATCTAAAGGTCTAGTAAATAAGATATGCATTTTTATTTTTTTTTATATAGTTTCTTAGATCTTTTTTTGATCTTTTCACCAAGTTCTTTTCCAATTATATTTGCTAAACTTAATTTTTTTGAGGATTTCATATAAAATCTTTTTTTTCCATCAATAGAGAATAATTCTACGACCAAGTTTAATTTATTCCTAATGATTTTTGCATTTGCCCCAACAGGTGTCTCACAATCTCCATCTAAAACTTTAAGTACATCTCTCTCAGCATTAACACATTTATGTGTTGAGGGATGATTCACAAAATTTAATAATTTATTTATTTGATGGTCATTTTTTCTACATTGCAAAGCTATAGCGCCCTGTCCAGCGCTTGGTATAATTTGAGATAAAGAAAAAATTTGAGAAATATTATTCTCCATTTTCAGACTTTTGAGGCCTGCATAAGATAAAATTATAGCGTCATAAAGATTATTTTTTAATTTTTTTAGTCTTGTATCTACATTGCCTCTAATTAGTTTATAATTTAAATCTTTCCTCAATCTCTTAAGTTGAAATTCTCTTCTAAAAGATGAGGTACCGATAACAGAATTTTTCGGCAAATTATGAAATTTTTGTCTTTTTCTGCTTATCAAAACTTCTCTTGGGTCGTTTCTTTTTAGATAACAATCTGTATAAAGGTTTTTAGATTCTTTTGATGGGAGATCTTTTAAGGCATGAACAGCTATATCAATTTTTTTATTAAGTAATTCTTTTTCGATTTTTTTTGTAAACAGACCTTTTCCTCCTATATCTGAAAGTCTGATGTTTTGGAGTTTATCCCCCTTTGTTTTAATTTTTTTGATAACCACATGTTTAATTCCAAATCTCGATTTTAATTTATCAATTTTATTTTTGGCTAATTTAGCATAAACTAGAGCTAATTTGCTTCCTCTTGAACCTATAATAATTTTTTTTTTCATAAAATTAATTTATAATTAATTTTTTATATTTGAATTGTATAATAAAAAAAGTTTAATGAAAAAAAGAGCTATAATTCTTGGAATTGAGTCAAGTTGTGATGAAACAGCTGCGGCCATAATAGAGGAAAGTGGACAAAATGTGCCAAATCTACTTTCAAATGTAGTATCTAGTCAAACCGAAATACATAAAAAATTTGGTGGCGTTGTTCCAGAACTTGCAGCAAGATCCCATATAGATAAAATTGATCTAATTGTAAATAAAGCGCTTCAAGATAGTGGTAAAAAATTGAGTGATATTGATGCTATAGCAGTTACAGCTGGTCCTGGTTTAATTGTTTGTCTATCAGTTGGTTTAAATTTTGGAAAAGCTTTAGCAATGTCATTGAAAAAACCATTCATAGCTATAAATCATTTGGAGGGACATGCTTTAAGCCCAAAAATAGTAACCGACTTAAAGTATCCCTACTTGCTTTTATTAATTTCAGGAGGGCACACTCAATATCTCGCAGTAAAAAATTTGGGAAAATACAAAAGGCTTGGAACAACAATAGACGATGCATTAGGTGAGGCATTTGACAAAACTGCAAAATTATTGGGAATTAAATTTCCCGGAGGTCCTTTTATAGAAAAATATGCCCTATTAGGGGACAAAAATAGATTTAAGCTTCCCAAGCCGATTATAAATAAAGGCGGATGCAATTTATCTTTTGCTGGATTAAAAACTGCAGTTCTTAAAATTTCAAAGACACTAAATAATAAACAAGATAAATATGATCTCGCAGCATCTTTTCAAAAAACAATAGAAGAAATATTATATAAAAAAACCAAAATTGCATTTGATGAGTTTAAAAAAATAAACTTAAGAAAAAATAATACATTTGTAGTTGCTGGTGGAGTAGCCGCAAACAAAAAAATAAGAGATAATTTAGAAAAATTGAGTTTAAATGAGAACTTTAAAGCGATTTTTCCTCCCCAATATTTATGTGGGGATAACGCAGCTATGATCGCAATGGCAGGATTGGAAAGATACAAGTTAAAGAAATTTAATAAGCTCAGTTACCCTGCAAAACCAAGATGGGCATTAGATGAAAAAGCTATTTTTTTAAAAGGTTCGGGAGTTAAATTCTAACTAATTTTTATAAAATAATATTTTCTTTTTGACTTAAATTTATAAATTTATTATAGGCTGCAGTATATCCTTTTTCCAAATTTTCCGTAAAAAGTTTACTATTAAAAAGTTTCGAATTAATTAAATTTTTTTGTATCTTTTTTTTTACTTTTTGCAATTTTTTAAAATTTATACAATATTCGTTGGCAAATGTTTCATATTCTTCTATAGAAGTAGTAATCAACTCATCTAAATCCAATGTCTTTAGTAAACTTGACGCAACCCTGCTAGCAAAAGTTTCACCTTTTAAAGTAAGCACTGGTAGACCTGATCTTAAAGCATCACTACAGGTGGTATGAGCTGAATAAGGATACGTATCGAGAAATAAATCAGCAAGTTTTATTCTTTCTAAATGATCTTCAAGATTGATACGATCACTAAAAATAATTCTATTTTTGTCCACATTTCTTTTTTCTGTTTCAAGAATGAGGTTTTTTTTTGAAAAAACATTATCCTCTAAAAGCCATAAAAAACTATTTTTGTTTTTTTTTAAAATATTCATCCAAATATTAAACATTTTAGGAGAAATTTTTTGGTGTTGATTAAAACAACAAAATATGAACTTATCTTCTGGTAATCCAAAATCAGACTTGGAAAAATGTTTATTTGTTTTTGTTACATTTTTGGTGTTAGGCTGATAGGTATCAGGAAGATAAATTATTTTCTCTGAAAAATACTTTTGATTTTTCGATGGTATAGTTGTTTTATCAGCAATAATATAATCTATAGAGTTTGAACCACTTGTACCTGGATAACCTAAAAAATTTATTTGTATAGGTGCACATCCTCTTACAAATATTCCAAATCTATTCTCCATACCATTATTACAATGTGCCATAAGATCTATTGCAATATCAATATTTAGATCTATGGCAAGTTTTGAAATTTCTTGATCATTCATTTCATTAACATAAAAAAATTTATCAAAACTTTTTTTAAGTCTTTCGTGCCATTTATCCTTTTGTTGAATTGTTCTTCCCAAATAAAAGCCTATTGTTTCAAATTTTGTTTTGTTGTGATTTTCAAACATCTCTGCTGTCAAATGTGAAGTAGCGTGATTTCTAAAATCTGCTGTAAAATAACCTAGCCTTATCTTTGAATTATTCTTTTTGATATTGAATTTATTTTTTCTATCAGATGATATCTGATAATCATTTACCCAAATTTCTGATGATTGTTTTTGTAGGGCGGGATCATCTAATAAAGTTAATGTAGTGAATGGAAAAGTTACTTTTTTTTTATTTTCTAAATTAAATTTTAGGTTTTTTAAGCTCTCACCAAAGTTTTTCCAGTCACATATTCTAGATTTAATATTTAATATGTATCCTAATAATAGTGGATGAGATGGATTAATACTATGTGCATTATTATACGAAAGAAGAGCGTTTTCTAAACTGCCTATTTCTGTGAGAGCATGACCTTTAAAAATATAACCAAATAAATTATTTGGATTAATTTCAATTGCTTTATCATAATTTTTTATTGCATCCTCAAATTTACCTAATCTAATAAGAGTATTGCCTTTATTATTATAAGCTTCAAAAAAATCTGGTTTAATTTCTATACTTTTATTAAAATTTTCAAGGGCCACATTAAACTTTTTAAGACTTAAAAAAGCCTTACCGATATTATTGTAACCAAAGAAATATTTTGGATTGGACTTGACTGATTTTTTCCAATTATCTATAGCTTCATCATATTCCTCAAGTTGAAAGCATATTATTGCATATAAATTTAAAATTTCAGGATCTTTGCTATTTTTAGAAATTAATATTGAACATTCATTTTTTGCATTATCAAGTTGGTTTTTTTTTATTAACTCTAGAACTTTTTCTAATTTAGAATTCATTTTTTTAAATAATATAAATTTTTATGTTAATATATATGTTTACAAAAGTAATATGAAATATTGGTTACTTAAATCAGAACCAGATGTGTGGTCTATTGAAAAGCAAAAGAAAGCTGGGAAAAAAGGTGCGCTGTGGGATGGTGTACGAAATTATCAAGCAGCAAATAATCTTAAAAAAATGCGTAAAGGTGATTTATGTTTTTTTTACCACTCAAATATTGGAAAAGAAATAGTAGGAATAGTTCAGGTGATCAAAGAAGCTTTTATCGACCCGACTGATAAAAAAAAATATTTTGTTGCAATAAAAGTGAAATATAAAAAAACTTTTTTAATGCCAATATCTTTAGAAAAAATCAAAAAACATCCTCATTTAAAAGGGCTTTCGCTTGTAAAACAAAGCAGATTATCTGTTATGCCAATAGATACTAAAAGCTGGAAAATTATTAATAAGATTAGTAGTATTGTTAAATAAATATCATGAATTATGAAAAAAAAGTCTAGAATAAAGAAAAAGAAAAAGAAGAATAAAAAGAGTAAAAAAGTCAAAAGGCAATCTAAGAAAATTTCTTTGAAGAAAAAAAAGCTTAATAAAACCAAAAATAAAATTAAGGATAATAATTTTATTAAAGTAAAGTCTGACTGGCAAAAAAAAGCTTTGGTTAATAAAAAGCAATATGAAAAAAAATATAATGAATCTGTTAAACATAATGAACAATTTTGGAAAAAAGAGGGAAAAAGAATAAACTGGATTAAACCATATACAAAAATAAAAGACGTCAAATACAGTAAGACTGATGTTAACATTAAGTGGTACTATGATGGAACTCTAAACGCATCTATAAATTGTATCGACAGACATCTAAAAAAAAATAAAGACAAAACCGCAATTATTTGGGTAGGTGATGATCCTAAAATACAAAAAAAAATTACATATAAGCAACTTCATCAAGAGGTATCTAAAACAGCAAATGCACTTAAGGATTTAGGAATTAAAAAAGGGGATAGAGTTACTATTTATTTAACAATGATACCTGAATTAGCATACACGATGTTAGCATGTGCTCGTATCGGAGCTATACACTCTATTATCTTTGGTGGTTTTTCTCCAGACAGTATTGCAGGAAGAATAAATGACTGTAAGTCAGACTACGTTATAACAGCTGATGAAGGTTTAAGAGGTGGAAAAATAATAGCTTTAAAATCAATAACTGATGAAGCATTAATACACTGCCCAAATGTGAAAAAATGCATTGTAGTAAAGAGAACTGGAAACAGAATAAACTGGGATGAAAGCAGAGATGTTTGGTATCACGAAATAATAAAAAAAGCGTCTGCTGTGTGTGAGCCTGAAGAAATGAATGCTGAAGATCCTTTATTTATTCTTTATACATCTGGTTCAACTGGAAAACCGAAAGGTGTGCTTCATACAACTGGTGGATACATGGTTTATGCTTCAATGACACATCAATATATTTTTAACTATAAGCCTAAGGATATTTATTGGTGTACAGCTGATATCGGCTGGATTACAGGGCATAGCTATATAATTTACGGTCCGCTTGCAAACGGTGCTACAACAATAATGTTTGAGGGAATACCAACTTATCCTGATACATCAAGATGGTGGCAAATCGTTGATAAATATAAAGTGAATATATTTTATACTGCGCCAACAGCAATTAGAGCTCTAATGAGAGAGGGCGACGGTCCAGTTAAAAAAACTTCTAGAAAGTCACTTAAATTGCTAGGAACTGTAGGCGAACCTATTAATCCAGAAGCATGGCAATGGTATTATAAAACCGTAGGGGAGTCTAAATGCCCAATAGTAGACACTTGGTGGCAAACTGAGACTGGTGGTATTTTAATTAGTCCACAAACAGGAGCCATAGATCTTAAACCAGGATCAGCAACTAAACCTTTTTATGGGATTAAGCCAGTAATCGTTGATCAAGAAGGTAAAGCTCTCAAAGGTGAGGCAAAGGGTAGATTGTGTATTGCTCAATCATGGCCTGGTCAAATGCGAACAGTATATGGGGATCACCAAAGATTCATTGATACATATTTTTCTCAATTTGAAGGAAAATATTTTACTGGTGATGGATGCAGAAGAGACAAAGATGGTTATTACTGGATTACTGGTCGTGTAGATGATGTTATTATTGTTTCAGGTCATAACCTTGGTACTGCAGAAATAGAAAGTGCATTTGTTGCTCATCCAAAAGTTGCTGAGGCTGCAGTGGTTGGTTATCCTCACGACATAAAGGGCAATGGTTTATACTGTTATGTAACTCTTAACGCAGGGGAAAACCCAGATGGAGACTTAGAAAGAGATCTAAAACTTTGGGTAAGAAAACAAATAGGACCAATTGCGACACCAGATTTTATTCAGTTTGCTACAGGATTACCGAAAACTAGATCTGGAAAAATAATGAGAAGAATTTTACGAAAAATTGCAGCAAATGAACATGAACAGCTTGGAGATACAACTACACTGGCAGACCCATCTGTTGTGTCCTCATTAGTAGATAATAGAAAAAATATTTAAAGATTTATTAAATTAGAAAATTCTTTTTTAATATTTTCCCATTTTAAATGTATTGAATTTAAAACTATTTTTTTATCCAATTTTTTTAATTCCTCAGCAATTGGAGCCCACTTGTATAATGCATAACCGCTATTTTCAAAAGGTGAACCGCTATAGTATTCTGACCATTGTACTTTATCAATTCTATTTGCAAAGTTTGATTTAGATTTTTCTATAACTTCATCGGGCATTCCATTTAATTTTTCTTCTGTAAAAATATTCTCAAGGATAGTTTGTGCTTGATTGACTTGATCAAAGTTATATTTATTTTTTAAGTATGAAAGGCTATACAAGGTAAGATCCTGTAAACACTCAGAATAAATATTCCATTTAGCCTTGTTTATGGACTCTAAAAATATTTCATCCTCAAACATAAGAACATATTTGGTTCCCATCCTAGTCTTCAAGTATCCATAGAGAGTTTCTTGACTCACCCAAGCAGACTTTCTTTGTACAAAAGTTTTAAGATCGCTAATATTTGTTATCTTTTTTTTAGGCTTTAAAAAATTGAATATCGGGGAAACGTATTCCTTAATGTAATCTAACTTAAGGTCTTTCAACTTCAGCTTGTATTTAGAGCTCATAAAACTGTTATATCACCTTATTTGTTGTAGATGTGATAATTTTTAGGGGTTCCATTCAACTATTAAATGAGTATGATTCCTGTTTTTAACCTATAGGGAGGGAAAAAAATGTCAAACAAAGAAAAACACTGGGAAAAAACAAAGGGGAATATGTTTCTTACATTAGCACTTTGGTTTTTCTTCGGTTACATAATCTTCATGTTTGGTGAAAGTTTAAACTCAGCTAGTTTTCTTGGATACCCTTTAGCTTACTATATGTGTGCACAAGGATCGATTGTGGCTTTCGTGATCATCCTATTCTGGTCAGCTAATAGACAAGAAAAAATAGATGAAGAATGCGGCTTTGCCGAACGAGGGGAGGACGATTAATGTTTAAAGGAAAATTTATCGACAACTTACCTAAAATTTACGGGACTTATACTGGTGGCTTCTTAGTGTTCATCATTCTGATGGCTATTGCAGAGCAAGCTGGTATGACAGCGAAAACAATAGGTATATTGTTTGTTGCTTTTACAGTTTGTATCTATGCTTTTATAGGATGGATGTCTAGAACTGTACAAGTTGATGCGTACTATGTTGCAGGGAGATCAGTTCCAACTGTATTTAATGGTATGGCAACTGCAGCTGACTGGATGTCAGGTGCTTCGTTTGTTGCTATGGCAGGTGGAATTTACTTCGGTGGATATACATACATGGCATTCTTAATCGGGTGGACTGGAGGATATATTTTAGTATCATCATTGCTCGCACCTTACTTAAGAAAGTTTGGATGTTATACGGTGCCAGACTTCATTGGAACTAGATATGGCGGAAACCTTGCAAGGTTCTGCGCTGTAGTAGTTTTAACTTTGGCATCTTTCACTTACGTGACTGCACAAATTAACGCGACTGGAACAATTGCTGCTAGAGCGCTTTCTATTCCTTTTGAACTAGGAGTATGGGTTGGTTTAGTAAGTATTTTATTATGTTCAATGTTAGGTGGAATGAGAGCGGTTACTTGGACACAAGTTGCTCAATACATCGTTTTGATCATAGCTTACTTGCTACCAATATTCTGGATAAGTAATAAAGGTGGATACGGATTCTTTCCTCATTTAATGTTGGGAGAAGAAGTTGCAAGATTAGGCGAACTAGAAGCTCAATTCGGTTTAGTCAAAAATGCTGCTGCGGATGTTAAAGCTGCGGGTGTTCCTGGAGGATTGAAATCTATTTCATTACCTCACTCAGAAGTGCCAGCGGGCGGAATGGCTGCTTGGAAGTTTATTTCATTAGTAATTTGTATGATGGTAGGAACAGCTTCTTTACCACACATCTTAATGAGATACTTCACAACTCCTAGCGTTAAAGCTGCAAGAAAATCAGTGGCTTGGTCACTATTCTTTATTGCATTACTTTATACTTCTGCGCCAATGCTAGCAACATTATCTAAGCTTTCATTAATGGATCCAAATTTAGCAACAGGAATTATCGGAAAAGATATTTCTGCTGTAATGTCAATTGATTGGGTGCAAGCATGGACTGCTCAAAAACAAGCTTTTATAGCTGACTTTAATGGAGACGGAGTTCTTCAATTGAATGAATGGTTTATGAGAGGTGATGTTGTTGTATTATCAACTCCTGAAGTTGCAGGATTACCATATGTAATTTCTGGACTAGTTGCTGCTGGAGGAATGGCTGCAGCGATGTCAACAGCTGACGGGTTGATTTTAGCAATAGCAAATGCTTTATCACATGATGTTTATTACAAAATCATTGATCCAAAAGCAGATGTAAGAAAAAGATTGCTAGTAGCTAGAGGACTTTTAATAGTTATTGGAGCCGCAGGTGCTTACATTGCATCAATGAGGATTACAAGTATCCTTGGTGCAGTAGCATGGGCATTTGACTTTGCAATGTCAGGGTTATTCTTCCCACTTGTATTAGGAGTATGGTGGAAGAGAGCAACAAGACAAGGTGCAATAGCAGGTATGATAACAGGTCTAGCGTCAGGTACGGCATATCTAATCTATGTTTATCCTAAATTTATGGGTAACCCAGCATGGTTAGGTATAGACCACTTACGTTTCGGTATTATTGGAGCTAGCGTTTGTCTAGTTGTAATGGTTGTTGTTAGTTTGATGACACCAGCGCCGGACAGCTCTACTCAAAAAATGATAGACGAAGTTCGTATACCTACGGGTAAAACTATACTTGGTAAACAACACTAAGTAAGATATTTTGAAGGGGCGAAATTATCGCCCCTTCTAACAAATTACAGCCTATCTTAATTTATGGAAATTCCAGTTTACGTATATATTATCGATTACATACTTGGAGTTGTTATGTATACCCTAATTGGAAGGTCAGCGATGAACATCTTCCAAAAAGAGGATTCTGAGTTTTTTTTTATGAAAGCTTTTGTTAAGCTAACTAATCCTATTTTAAACTTATTCAAGTTTATGACACCAAGCTTCCTTGTGAGAGCAGTCGTGCCTTTGTACATCGCATGGTTCATTTTCATGATTAGATTTTATTTATTGCCTGTAATACTTGGATACGGTGAAATGGGTATGTTGTCATTTCCACTCGATAGCGAAATTTCAAGACTGATTTACGACTTATTTGGTAAATAATAATTTTATTTTTTTATAAAATTGATACTACTTAGTTAATACAATCAATGAAAAAAATACAAATTTCACCATCAATTTTAGCAGGAGATTTTAGTAAGCTAGGATATGAAATTAAGAGATTAGAGGATGGTGGTGCAGATATGATACATGTTGATGTAATGGATGGACATTTTGTTCCGAATTTAACTATTGGCCCTCCTGTAATAAAGTCTTTACGCAAATATACAAAACTACCATTCGATGTACATTTAATGATTTCTCCTGTTCACAAGTATATCAAAAGTTTTTCAGAAGCAGGTTCAGATATAATTACCATTCACCCTGAAGCTACCAAAAACATAAAAGACTCTATTGATCTGATTAAAAGTTTTGGAAAAAAAGTTGGGCTATCGCTTAATCCAGATACTTCTATTGAAGTAATAGATAAATATTTGAAAGAAATAAATCTTGTTCTTGTAATGACTGTTTATCCTGGTTTTGGTGGACAAAAATTTATATCAAAAATTTTAAATAAAATTAAAAATCTTAAAATAATTAAAGATAAAAAAAATCTAGACTTTGATATTGAAGTGGATGGTGGAATTAATTTTGAAAATAACAAACTAGTTATTGAGGCGGGAGCTAATATATTAGTTTCAGGCACTACTATTTTTAAAGATAATAACGGAGATATAAAAAAAAATATAGAATTACTTAGAAGTTAATTCAAATGATTTTAAAAAACTCGTTAAATTATATAAATGAATTTTTTAATTTTATAAACTCTCGAATAAGACAATATTACTTAAAATCTAAATTATATAATAACAAAATTTCTAAAATAACTTTAAATGGTTTGGGATATAAACCAAGTCCTAGTTTATTAGAATGTATAATTAAATATAATAAAGAAAAAAAGAATTTAAATAATTTTTTTTTTAATAATGTTTGGGACAACGAAAATATAGATATTAATGATTTTAAAAATCTTCATAGTTTCTTTTGGTTGTTTTCGCTAGATTTAAAATCTTCTAAAAGTGACATCCAATCAATAATTTTACAATGGATAAAAAAAAATAATGATTATAATATTGCTAGTTGGGAGATAGATACTCTTTCAAAAAGAATAATTTCTTGGATATCTAACTCAAAAATTTCATACGAGGATAGTAGTGAAGAGTATAAAAATAAGTTTGATGAAATCATAAAAAAACAAATAAATCATTTGATAAACGAGATAGAGAGGTCATTATGGGTTGATGATAAAATGATTGGGTGTTCAGCAATCGTTCTGTCCGGAATTGCTTACAATGACGAAAATTTTTTGAACTATGGTCTAAAATTATTGAAAAAAATAATTAAATTATCATTTGATAAAAATGGATTTCCGAAATCTAGAAATATTAGACAACTTATTTTTTTTATAAAATATTTTATTTTGATAAGAGAATGGTTAAAAGAGTCTCAGAATGAAATTCCTGAATATCTAAATGAAATTATTTTTTACTTAGGTCAATCTTATGTTCTAATCCATAAAAATATTGGACAAAATTTTCTATTTAATGGGAACCAAGATAATAAAAACTATGATTTTGATAACTATCTTAAAAGATTAGGTTATAATTTTAAAAATGAGGACTATATATCAGGAGGATATATTTTTTTTAAAAGTAAAAAATATTGTCTTGCCTCAGACGTTGGGGCACCTCCGGAAAAGGAATTTTCTAAGGATTATCAATCAGGTGCTTTATCCTTTGAATTTATTAGTAATAATAATAAAATAATATGCAACTCAGGATATTTCCAAAATTACAATCATCAACTTAATCTGATATCAAGATCTACTGCTTGTCATAGCAGTTTAAATATTGAAAACACATCCTCTGTAAGCTTTACAAAAAATTCCTCAGGAATTAATAAAATTAATAGTTCATTAAAAATTTTTAATAGAAAAATTTTTAAAAATGATGAATATTGGTCCTTTGAGGCATCTCATAACGGATATTTAAAAAAATTCGGAATAATACACCATAGAAAAGTTGAATTTTTTCATAAGATTCCAAAACTCTCAGGACAAGACAAAATTGAAAAAAAAAATAATTCTAAAAACTTAAATTTTGAAATTAGATTTCATCTTGATCCTGAAGCTAAAGTAATGAAAACTCAGGATGGAAGGTCTATATACATTGGTTTAAATGGTGAAGGGTGGAGATTCACATCTATAAATAATAAAATTTCCTTTGAAACTGGTTTATATTTTGGAAATAAGAATAGTTTTGTTGAAAATCAAAATATATTAATATCAGGAAAGACCTCTTATAAAGAAGTTTTAATCAATTGGGATCTAGAAAAAATACAATGAAAAAAATCAAATTGGCACTTATATCTGTATATGACAAAAATAATTTAAAATTTTTAATAAAAAATTTAAACAAATTTAAAATTAAATTAATTAGTTCAGGGGGTACATATAAAGAAATTAAAAAAATGGGTTTTGAATGTGAAGAGGTTTCAAAATTTACAAATAGTTCTGAAATTTTGTCAGGAAGGGTTAAAACACTCCACCCTAAGATACATGCTGGTATATTGTCAGAGAGAAAATTAAAATCACATAAAAACGATTTAAAAAAAAATAATTATAATGAAATTGATCTAGTAGTTGCAAATTTTTATCCATTTGAAAACATTCTTGTCCGAACAAAAAATCATAAAAAAATAATTAACAATATTGATATAGGTGGCCCAACCATGGTCCGTGCTGCTGCAAAAAATTATAGCAACGTTACAGTAATTACAAACTTATCACAATATGAGAGTTTAATAGAAAATATGAAACAAAATAAAGGTGGGACTTCTTTAGATTTTAGAAAAAAAGTTGCATTAGAAGCCTTTGGGGAGACTGCTTACTATGAATCTTTAATTTATAACTACTTTAATAGTATTTCTTCAAGTAAATTTCCAAAAAAAATTGTTTTTGGTTTAAACCGTTTTGAAAAACTTAGATATGGTGAAAATCCACATCAAGATGGTGCAATTTATACTTCCTCAGGTAATCTTGGTCTCTCGAAATTAAATGGCAAACAATTGAGTTATAATAATTACTCTGATGTTTTTGCAGCTTTACAAATATCAAAAAATTTCCCAAAAAAAAGGGGAACAGTTATTGTAAAACACGGCAACCCCTGTGGAGCTTCAATTCATCAAAATAATAATGAAAGCTTTACGCTCGCATATAATACTGATCCTTTAAGCGCATTTGGAGGTATCATATCGTGTAACTTTAAAATAAATAAAAAATTAGCCCTTAAGCTAAATAAAATATTTTTTGAGGTAATCATAGGCTGTGGATTTGATAAAGATGCTTTATCTATTCTCAGACGAAAAAAAAACCTTCGTTTAATTGATAGTAAAAATCATAAATTATCTAATAAAAATAATTTTATTTCAAATATGGATTTTGCTTTGACTCAAGAACCTGATGTTAAAGATTTTAAATATACTGATTTCAAAATAGTTTCTAAAGTTAGACCAAACAGACGAACATTTGAAAATCTAATTTTTGCTTTTAATATTTGCAGATTCGTAAAATCTAATGGAATTGTTTTAATTAATGAAAACTCTACTGTTGGAATTGGATCTGGTCAGCCAAGTAGATTAGATAGTTGTGAAATTGCTATTAAAAAAATGAAAAAATTTCAAAATACTTTTAATAAAGAAATTTTGGCTGCTTCTGATGCTTTTTTTCCATTTGTTGATGGAGTTGAAAAACTAGTGCAAAATGGTGTCACAGGTATAATTCAACCTAGTGGTTCTATTAGAGATAAGGAAATTATAAATTTTGCAAATAAAACTGGAACAGTGCTAGTTTTCTCAAAAACTAGACATTTTAAACACTAGGATATTTTATCAATTTTAGCCGCTAAAACAAAATCACTCTCATGCAAACCATTTATTGCATGGGTAAAAATTTTGATTTTTGCGTAACCCCATCCAAACCAAATATCAGGATGATGAGACTCGCTCTCTGCTAAATTACCCACTTTGTTTACAAAAGTTTGACTCTCTAAAAAATTTTGAAATTTAAATTCTTTTATTAGATAATAAGTTTTACTATCATCTGTTTTTACATCCCATCCATCAATTTTTTTTAAGTACTTATGGATTTCTTTTAAATCGAAACTAGGTATTCCACCCTCACATGGAATACATTTTTTATCTGCTAATTCAGTCATATAATTCCCTTTTGGAGCGGGCAATGGGACTTGAACCCACGGCCTTCTCGTTGGCAACGAGACGCTCTACCACTGAGCTATGCCCGCACGTTTATAATTACTAAAAGTAGTGTCTTTTTAAAAATTTGGCAAGTGACAAAATTGAAATATTTATTGTTAAATATTTGTACTATAATTATTATTTAATTAAAATTTAAAATACTTTTTTGAAAAATAAGATTGATTATGGACAAAATAAATAAACTTCCTACAACAGTTCCTCTTTTTCCATTATCAAATTTTATTATTTTTCCAAATACTACAGTTCCATTAAATATTTTTGAACCTAGATACATTCAAATGATTGATGATAGCATGAAGTCACATAGAATGATTGGAATGATACAACCAAAAAAAAGTGGTGAGTTAAAAAAACCAGATCTATATGAAGTTGGTTGTATAGGAAAAATAACTAGTTTTAATGAAACCGAAGATGGACGCTATTTAATAATAATAAATGGTGTCAGTAGGTTTAATATTGATAAAGAAATTCAAACGGACAAACTTTATAGATCATGTAATGTTAGTTATGACAATTACCAAAAAGATCTTGATGATAAAGTTGAAAAATTTAAACTTAAAGATTTGGATAAAATATTTGAAGATTTAAAAAATCTTTTTGAAAAGAAGGGTTTTATGGTCGATTGGTCGAACCTGAAAAAACAAGATTTTTCTAACACTTTAAATACTTTATCTATGGCTTCGCCATTTTCATTAGAAGAAAAACAAGTTTTATTAGAAACAAAAGATTTGATCACAAGAAAATTAAGATTAGAGGAAATACTAAAAACTTATACTTTAGATGAATTTAGTAATAAAACTATACAGTAATTGAAAATTAGATATTAAATATTCCTTCATCGGCAGTTTTAATAAAAAATTTGTTAATTAAGTTATTTTTCCCAAATTTTTTAATTAAAGTATTAGTTTGTTTTTCCCCTAAAATATTTTTTACCTTAAAAAAATCTTGAATAAAATTTATTCCTTCAGAAAAAAATAAGTTTTTAGATTTTGTTGAATTTTCAAAATCTTTTAAACAAGATGAGTCAAGTGCTAAACCATTATTTATTTTATTTTTAAATATATTTAATAAAAATTTTAAATCTCTAATTGTCATATTAAAACCTTGACCAGCTAAAGGATGTATCTGATGCAACCCATCGCCAAATAGTAAAATATTTTCGTAGTAGTATTTTCTAGATAGAGAAAAATTCAATTTTGCTTTTTCGAATTTAGAAATTTTTTTAATATTTATACGACCTTTAAAATTAAAGATGAAGTTTTTTAGTTTTTGCTCATTGATAGTACCGCTATTATATGCGGAAAGTACAATAGAAGTTATTTTTGAGGATATAGGTAAAAAAGCCAAAGGACCTAATTTGGTAAAAAATTGTTTAGCTACAATATTTTTCATTTTCTGATGATGTAAAAGTGATGTGTAAGCGATGCTTTTGTAATCTTTTTGAAATTTTTTGCTAAAGTATTTTTTAGAAATAAAATTATTTTTTTCACAATTAATTATTAAATCAAAATTTTCTTTATAATTTGTTTTTGAAAATTTTTTTTCATCAATATTTTTAATTTTACAAAATTTATTTGATTTTAAACTATTATATAAAATTTTGAAAAATTTACTTACCTCAATCAATGAAAATAAATCTTTGTTATTATCATTAAAATTAATTAGTTCTTTTTTGTTATCTGAAAAAATACTGATTTTTTTTATGTTATGAAATTGTCTTGGTTTGATATCAATAATATCTTTCTTTATAAAATTAATATTACTTTTACTTAAACCTATTGTCCTAGTTGAAAAACTGCTAGCTTTTTTAGCAAAATTAAAAACATGCACAATACAACCAATATTTATCAATGCTCTTGACAATATAAGACTTGTTAAGTTCATTCCTATTATACAAATATTCATATCTAAATTTTAATTTTAACAATAAATATTAAATGATACAAAGTGATAAATGTGCTTTTTAAAATATTATGGGTTTTAAAAATATATTAATAAACTTACCAAATATAATACTAAATAAAGTTATTCAAGTATTTGGAATGATTTTGATCATTTCTGGTATTTTATTTTTATTGTCTTTAATAACATACTCTCCAGATGATCCTAACTTTATATTTTCTGAAAATAAAGATATTAAGAATCTTTTAGGATTTAATGGAAGTCTAGTCTCTGACTTTTTTTTTCAAGCTTTTGGTTTAATATCATTTCTAATTCCTTTAACTATAATAGTTACAGGTCTGAACGTTTTCTATAATAAAAAAATAATAATTTTATTTGAAAATGCTTTTTATTTAGTTTTATATTCTTTAGCAGGTTCTATTTACTCATCTCTTTTTTACCAGGATTCTTTTTTTCTCACTATTAATGGAAATGGGGGGTTTGTTGGAAGTTTTTTGACTGAAGGTTATTTAAAAAAAATATTAATGTCCAAAGCAGAAATTTCATTTTTTTTTCTAATATTTCTTATTTTTCTTTTATTTCTTTTAAGTATTAATTTTAAATTTAATTACCTTATAGTTATTAAAGATTATATTTTTAAATTTAATATTAAAAAAAAATCAGAGTTAAATCTAAAAGAAAGTATTGATATAAACACAAAAAATACTGAACAAGATGTACAAGAAAATTTTACATTTGATAATTTATCTCGATCAAAAGATTTTAAAAAAAAAAATTTAAAATTGCCACCTATTAACTTTTTAGAAACTGTTTCAAAAGAAAATGCTAAAAAAAATAATTTTCAAAGCAATTATGACCAGAAAAGTTTAGAAAAAATTTTGTTAGATTTTGGTGTTGAAGGAAATATTACCAAAGTCAGTCATGGGCCAGTTGTTACCTTAAATGAGTTTGAGCCAGCAGCTGGAGTTAAAGTTTCTAAAGTTATAAATCTATCTGAAGATATTGCTAGAAATACAAGTTCAGAGTCAGCAAGAATATCAACTATACCAGGAAGAAGTACAATAGGAATAGAGCTTCCTAATAATGTAAGAGAAAATGTTTACTTAAGTGAAATAATATCAAGTAAAGAATTTAAAAGAAAAGATATTAAATTGCCTATCGCTTTAGGAAAAAGTATTTCGGGAAATCCAGTTATTGGGGATCTTACCTCTATGCCACATTTACTAATTGCTGGCACAACTGGCTCTGGTAAATCAGTTTGTATTAATACAATTATTTTATCTATCTTATACAAATTAACCCCTGAAAAATGTAAATTTATTTTGATTGATCCTAAAATGTTAGAGTTATCAACTTATGAAAAAATTCCACACCTTTTATGTCCGGTCATCACTGAACCTAAGAGAGCTACATCAGTATTAGGGTGGGTAGTTAAGGAAATGGAAAACAGATACAGACTTATGACAAAAGAAGGTGTAAGAAACATTGATGGCTATAATGAAAAACACACTCTACCAATGCCTTATATAGTAGTTATTGTAGATGAAATGTCAGACCTCATGTTAGTGGCTGGAAAAGAAATAGAGAATTATATACAAAAATTATCACAAATGGCTAGAGCTGCAGGAATACACATAATAATGGCAACTCAAAGACCAAGTGTAGATGTAATAACAGGAACAATAAAAGCTAACTTTCCTACAAGAATATCTTTTCAGGTTACATCTAAGATCGATAGTAGAACAATTTTAGGTGAGCAAGGCGCTGAACAGCTTCTAGGCAAAGGGGATATGCTTTATATGACGTCTGCTAATAGAGTAGTAAGAATACATGGACCATTTGTATCTGAAACCGAGATACAAAAAATAAATGACTTTTTGAGATCACAGGGAGAGGCGGAATATTTTGATGAAATCTTAAGTTACGGTGATGATAAAAATTTTACTAATTCTGGTAAAAATGACGATAAAGATGAGCTATATCAAACTGCTGTTGATATAATCAGAACTGAAGGTAAAGCATCGACATCATTTTTACAAAGAAAACTTCAGATTGGTTATAATAGGGCTGCTAGAATTATTGACTTAATGGAAGAAGAGGGAATTGTAAGTAAAGCAAATCATGTTGGAAAAAGGGATGTTATTAAATAATGAAATTAATTATAGCTCTTTTTTTTTTAATTTTCTTACTCTACTCGGATAATTTAAATGCTTCAATTAAAAATAATATAATTAAAAATTTTAGCGAAACTAAAAATTTATCATTTAAATTCAAACAAAATATAAATGAAAAAACACAAGAGGGAAATTGTGTGATTGAATATCCTAAAAAAATTTTCTGTGAATATAATAAAAGTAAAAAAATATTAGTTTCTGATGGAAAAAATTTAGTAATTCAAAATTTCAACAGTAATCAATATTATATTTATCCTATAGAAAAAACTGCATTTAATTTAATTTTAGATAAAAATTTTTTATTAAATAAAATTAAATCAACTAAAGGAGATCTTGTCGATAATAGATACTTACGTTTCAAGTTTATAGAAGGTGAAAACCAAATTAATATTTTTTTTGACCTTAACTCATATAATCTTATAGGATGGCAAAATATTGACTTATACCAAAATTTAGTAATTACTTATTTGTTTCATTTGGAAAAAAATATTCAGATTAAAAAAGGTCAATTTAAACTACCATCACCAACTAATAATTGAAATAATTCAAATCATCTTTAAACTCATTTTCTACTTTTGATAATATTTCTTTTGGTAATTTTTTTTGCCAAATATTTTCAGGTCCCAAAAAGAAAAAGGGTTTTTTTTCGTTATTTATATTAATACTTTCCTCAAAGCCTTTCTCAATCTCTTTTTTTTTTAAAACATCAAATTTTGTTGTTTCGATCGATTTAAAAAGTTTTTTTTCATCAACCTCAACGTTTTTTCCATTTAGCATCAAGATAAATTTAATTATTTTATGTGAAGTGGAATAACAATCTTTTTCTAAGTCTTCATACTTGATTAAAAGAGTTTTAAATTTTGTATTTTTAATCCAAGATTTATAATGATCAGCCCATGACCCAAGAAATTGGAATCCACTAAAATCATTTTTTTTTCTAATATCCCAAATATATTTTTTTTTATTTTTCATAAACTCAAATGTTTCATTATAATTATCAAATCCGTAATGATTTTTTAATGATGATAGTATGTTTCTGGGATCTCTAATTATATAAATTGCTCCTAGTGTTGTTTTTTCAGTTGTAAAATTCCTGTTATTTAGTGCAACCAAAGCATTATGAGTCTTTAGAAAAGTTAGTTCTTGATTTTGAATAATATTTTTTTGCGAAACTTCCCAAAATAAACTTACCTCACCCGGTTTATCGATTTTTTTATTGAAATATTTTGGCCCAGGATATAAAGAAATATTTTTTAATAAGCTAAAATCGAAATTCCCTATATTTGAAAAAAAATAAGAAGAAATTATTGACCTTACCCAGGTATTGCCACTTTTGGGATATGAGGCTATCCAGATAATCAAATTGAAACTCCTAAATGGCTCTTCTTTTTAATATTTCTGACTTAAAAATTTTCATTCCCCTAGACTTATAATTTTCTAAGGCATTTGAATGATCCAATGAGCATGTGTGGACCCAAACTCTATTAGCATTATTAAAACCAATTTTTAAAGCCTCTGAAAGAAGAAAACCACCATATCCTTTCCCTATATATTCCTCTAAAATACCTAAATAAGCAATTTCGCAATCAATATTATCGAAAATAAGTTCAAAATACCCTATGTAATCATGGTTTTTTTTTAAAATAAAGGTTTTTAAATTTTTATTAGATACATAATCCATCCAATTTTTATCTTTCCAAACAAGTCTATCAACCCATTGGTGATTTTTTCCGATTTGTTTGTAGAAAAATTTATTTAAATCAAAATTATTTTTATTTGTCTCTTTAATAGTAAAATTTTTCGATAGGAAAGATTTAGTTTTCAAGTCATTTATAGAATTTATTTCAAGATAATATCTTTCAATCTTTTCAATCATGAAACCATTTTACCAACTTTTTCACCACCAAATAAATGAAAATGTAAATGTGGAACTTCCTGACCACCATCGTTACCAATATTTGTTAAGGCTCTATAACCACTACCATCTTCTTGTGAAATACCAAGTTGTTTCGAAACTTTTTGTACCCCTTTAAACATTCCAACCATTTCTTCGGGCGAAGCATTTTTGCAAAAATCATCTAAATCAGTATATTTTCCTTTTGGTATTACTAATACATGAATTTTTTTTTGAGGATTAATATCATGGAAAGATAAAACGAATTCATCTTCATATATTTTTTTACAAGGTATTTCTCCCCTTAAAATTTTAGCAAAAATATTATTGTTGTCATAACTCATTATAAAACCTCAAGCTCCTTTAATACACTAACAATCTTTCCTCCCTTAATATTAGCTTTTATTCTTGCACATTCATAGTATGCATTTGAGCTTTCTTCTGCAATCTTTTTCATCTCAAAACATTTAGATTTATTTTTTACTAGTAAATGCTCGACTAATTTTAGGTTTTCATCGTCACCTAAGTACATCATTAATCCGATAACTTCATCTTCTCTCTCAAAATCCATTTTTTCTATTTCAGCTACTTGTTTGTCTAGGTTAGTTTCAAAATTTTTAACTGAAATGAAAACTTTATATATTATGAAAAGAAGGATTAAAAAAACAACAATCTTTATCTTACCCATTTTATTTTTTAGTTAATACTGATTTAACAGTTTCCCCCATAACTGATGGATTTTTAGAAATTGTAACTCCACATTCCTTAAGTAATTCTACTTTTTCTACTGCACTTTCTCCATATGCTGAAACAATAGCTCCAGCGTGTCCCATTACACGACCCTTAGGAGCTGTCAAACCTGCAATGTATGCAATCACTGGTTTTTTCATATTTTCTTTTGCAAATTTTCCAGCTACAACTTCTTGTGGTCCACCGATTTCTCCAATCATTAAGACTGCATCTGTTTCATTATCTTCCTCAAATTTTTCTAAAATATCTTTGAATGAACTTCCATTAATTGGGTCTCCCCCTATACCAACACTTGTAGAAATACCGATTCCTAAATTTTTCATTTGTTGGGCGGCTTCGTATCCAAGAGTCCCTGATCTGCCAATAATTCCAACTTTTCCCTGTTTATAAATATGTCCAGGCATTATGCCAAGCATAGATTTACCAGGACTAATCACTCCCGCACAATTAGGCCCAATCAGTGTCATTTTTTGTATCCTAGAATATCTTCTCATATATCTTTTAATTCTTATCATATCGTGTGATGGGATGCCGTCTACTATTGCAACACAGGTTTTAATACCAGCATCAGCTGCTTCCATGGCCGAGTCCGCTGCAAATGCTGGCGGAACAAATAATATTGAAGCTGATGCTCCCGTAGTTTCCACAGCTTCTTTTACAGTATTAAAAACTGGTAAATTTAAATGCTTTGATCCTCCTTTGCCTGGAGTAACACCACCAACAACTTTTGAGCCATACTTTATCATTTCCTCTGCGTGGAATGTTCCCATTTTTCCTGTAAAACCTTGTATTAATATTTTTGTACTTTTATCAATTAATACTGACATCTATTTTCCTAACGCTTTTACAGCTTTGTTTGCTGCATCCTCCAAAGTATTGGCTTCGATATAATTAATTTTACTTTCTTTTAAAATTTGATTGCCTTTTTCTACATTTGTACCTGCAAGCCGAATAACTAATGGTACTTTTATTTCTATTTTTTGAAGTGCTTGAACTATTCCCTCTGCCACCCAATCACATCTATTTATTCCGGCAAAAATATTTACCAGGATTACTTTTACTTTTTTATCCATTGAAATTAGCTTGAATGCCTTCACAATCTTTTCAGGTGTTGCGCCTCCACCAACATCTAAGAAGTTAGCCGGTTCTCCCCCAGCTAATTTTATCATATCCATTGAAGCCATTGCTAAACCTGCTCCATTAATTATGTTGCCAATATTGCCATCTAAACTTACATAATTAAGACCTCTATCAGACGCGTAAACTTCACTTGCATTTTCTTGAGTTTTATCTCTCAGCTCTGAAATTTGGTTTCTTCTAAATAATGCATTATTGTCAAAACTCATTTTGCAGTCCAAAGCTAAAATTTGTTCTTGGTTTGAAATTACAAGAGGATTTACCTCAACCATAGTTGCATCTAATTCGCTAAACGCTCGGTAACAACCAGTTATTGCCTCAGCCATTCTAGAAATTAGCTTTGGTTCTATTCCAAGACCAAAAGCAATTTCTCTTGCCTGAAATTGCTGCATGCCAACGGCCACCTCAATTTTTGATCTGATAATTGTTTCTGGTTTTTGTTTTGAAATTTCCTCGACGCTCATGCCTCCTTCAGTAGAAGCTACTACCATTATAGACTCTGAGCTTCTATCAAACACAAGTCCAAGGTATAATTCTTTTTTAATATCGGTTGCCTCTTCAATGTAAACTCTATTAACAATTTTTCCTTCAGGCCCAGTTTGATTGGTTACTAGTTTTTTTCCTAAAAGTTTGTCTGTTGCTTGAGCAACTTCTAACTCGCTGTTACAAACAATAATTCCTCCTGCCTTTCCTCTAGCTCCTGAGTGAATTTGTGCTTTTACAACCCACTTAGATCCTCCGAGTTCTCTAGCTTTATTTTCCGCATTCTCTGGACTATAAACTATTCCGCCCCTTGGTACTGCAACTCCAAATCCTGCGAGAATTTTTTTTGCTTGGTACTCATGAATATCCATTTTATTTATCCTCTATTTTTTTATTTATATTTACAATATTTTCTGCCATCCTTGCAGATGCTGCATCTATCATTCTTCCATCTAGTTGTGCCGCGCCTTTTCCCTCTTTCGCAGCTTTATCTAATTCCTCTAAAATCCTTTTTGCTTTTTTAACTTCAGATTCTGGTGGTGAAAAAACTTTATTTGCTAAATCTATTTGGGAAGGATGTATTGCCCATTTACCTTCTATACCGATAGCAGCAGCTCTTTTTGCTGAAGCAATATATGCATCTGGATCATTAAAATCTCCAAATGGTCCATCTATCGCTCTAAGCCCATATGCTCTACATGTCATAACTAATTCAGATAATCCGTGATGCCATTGGTCTCCTGGATAATCTGGATTTAGCCCACCTATCACAACAGTTCTTGCTCTAAGACTTGCAGCGTAATCTGCAACACCAAAATGTAACGCCTCCAACCTTTCGCTTGATTTTGCAATTTCTTTTATATTGGACATACCTAAAGCAGTTTCAATTAAACACTCAATTCCAATTTTATTTTCAATTTTTTTGTTTGTTTCTATTTGAGTAAGCAAACAATCTACCATGTAGACATCACTTGCTGTTCCTGCTTTTGGAACAAGTATTGTATCAATATTTTTCCCTGCTTGCTCAACAAGCTCAACTAAATCGCTATACATGAAATGAGTATCCAAACTGTTAATTCTTACAGAAATAGTTTTTCCTTTGTCTCTCCAATTAATTTCATTTAATGCTTTAACAACATTTGCTCTCGCAGCAACTTTATCATTTGGAGAAACTGCATCTTCTAAATCTAAGAAAACATAATCTGCGTCTGAATTTAAAGCTTTTTCAAACATTTTCGGCGACGAACCTGGGACTGCTAATTCACTTCTCTGAAGTCTTGACCTTGCAGGTTTATAAAATTTGTGGCTCATAAATGAATTTAATTTTTAGGAAGGCTAACACTAATTTTGTCTTTTTAAGACTCTTTTTTTTTCTTCCTTTTTTCTAATTCATCCATGATATCCTCAATACGGACGCCATTTCCTTCTAGATAAACTAATAAATGATAAAGAACGTCAGCTGCCTCATGAACTTTATTTGAATTGTTTTCTACAGCTTCAATAAGTTCACCAATCTCCTCTTTGACTTTTTCTAAAGATAAAGATTTATCTTTAAGTAATTTTGATGTGTAAGAGCTACCATCTGATGAGGATTTTCTCTCTCTTATTATTTTTATTAAATCTTCTAAAGTTTTAAGCATATTAAATTCTAACTGGAATTCCCTTTGAATCCAAATATTCCTTTGCCTGTTTTACTGAATATTTACCGTAGTGAAAGATTGAAGCTGCTAGCACTGCACTTGCATTTCCTAATTTAATACCATCCACTAAATGATCTAAAGTACCAACTCCACCAGAAGCAATAACAGGAATATTTACAGCAGATGTAATCTTGGACATGAGATCAATATCATATCCGACCTGTGTACCATCTCTATCCATTGATGTTACGAGTAATTCACCTGCACCACTTTTTTCCATTTCTTTTGCAAATTTTATTGCATCAATACCCGTTTTATTTCTGCCACCATGAGTATAAATCTCCCATACATCTCCATTTTTTTTTGCATCTATTGCAACAACGATACATTGAGAACCAAATTTTTTTGAGCTATTAACAACAACCTGCTTATCATTTACGGCAGCTGTGTTTATTGAAACTTTATCAGCGCCACAGTTAAGTAATTTACTAATATCTTCAACACTTCTTACTCCTCCACCCACTGTTAAAGGGACAAAACATTTCTTTGAAGTTTTTTCTACAACGTCATAAATGGTATCTCTATTTTCATTTGAGGCTGTAATATCTAAAAAACAAATTTCATCAGCGCCACCCTCGCTATAAATTTTAGCTTGTTCGACAGGATCTCCTGCATCTTTTAAATCAATAAAGTTAATGCCTTTTACAACGCGACCGTTCTTTACATCTAAACAAGGAATTATTCTATTTTTAAGCATCTTCTTTCACAAGGTCTTCTAATTTAATATCACCATCATAAATAGCTTTACCAACTATTATACCTTCAACATTTTTTAAATTCTTCGCTTTTTTAATGTCATCTATTGATGAAACTCCACCAGATATAATCACAGGACAATTTGATATCTCAGCAACCTTTGCTGTTTCATCGAAATTTGGACTTTGTTTCATGCCATCTTTGTTAATATCAGTATAAATCAATCTACTAACTCCATAATCATTAACTTCTTTTAAATAATCTAAAGTCAATTGATTAGATTTTTCTGTCCATCCAGATACCGACAGATAACCATCTTTAGCATCCAAACCTAAAGCAATTTTATTTGGAAATTTTTCACATGTTTCTTTTAAAAAATTCTTATCTATAATAGCAGCACTTCCTAAAATTACTTTCTCAACTCCAACATCGATATATTTTTGAATACTTTCAGGATTTCTGATACCACCACCTACTTCAATCTTTAAATTAAATTTACCAACTATATCTTGAATAATATCTAAATTTACTGTTTCACCAGTTAAAGCACCATCTAAATCAACTATATGTAAATTTTTAAATCCATGATCCTTATATTTTCCTGCCTGTTCAATTGGGGACATTTCATATTCTGTTTTATTCTTAAAATCTCCTTTAACAAGTCTTACACATTTTCCATCTTTGATATCTATTGCTGGAAATATTTTCATTTATAAATTTATAAAATTATTAATTATTTTTAATCCAGTTTTATCACTTTTTTCTGGGTGAAATTGTGTTCCAAATATATTCTCTTTCTCTACTGAACAAACAACTTTTGTTGAATAATCAGTAGTGGCTGAAATTACTTTATTATCTTTAGGTATGAATTCATAACTATGAACAAAGTACATATGTGAATTATTTTCTACCTGTTTAAAAATTTTACTATCTTTCAAGATATTTATTTGGTTCCAGCCTATGTGTGGAAGTTTGAATTTGCCATTCTGATTATCTATTTTTGATACTTTGCCTGAAATCCATCCTAGACCTTTTGTTTCAGTTTCTTCATAACCAACATCAGCAAACATTTGCAAACCTACACAAATACCTAGAAGTGGTTTTTTATTTACTATAACAAATTCATTTAAAGTATCGTTTAAACCGTTAATTTTGTTTAAAGCATCTACACAACTTTTAAATGATCCTTGTCCTGGTAAAACAATTTTATCTGAAGATTTAATTTTATTTAAATCTGATGTTACTTCTATTGTTGCTTTGTTTTGTGCAACCTCTTTAAATGAATTTATTACAGAACTTATATTGCCCGAGCTATAATCAACAATTGTGACTTTCATTAATTCTTTTTTTATAAAGAACCTTTTGTAGAGGGCACAGTATTTTTATTTTTAGGGTCTAATTCAAGTGCTGCTCTTAGTGATCTAGCTAGTCCTTTATAACAAGATTCGATTATATGGTGGCTGTTGTCGCCATAAATATTTTCAATGTGCATAGTTATTCCAGCAGATTGAGCAAATGCTTGAAACCATTCTTTAAATAATTCGGTGTCCATTTCACCTAATTTTTCAACTTTCAATTTAACATTCCAAATAAGATATGGCCTATTAGACATATCAATTGCCACCCTTGTTAATGTTTCATCCATTGGTAACAAGGCGTGTGCATATCTTTTTATTCCAACAAAATTTTTTGACGCTTTTTTCAAACATTCGCCTATAGCAATTCCTGTGTCTTCAGTTGTGTGATGTAAATCAATATGAGTGTCTCCTTTTGCTTTAACTTTAAGATCAATTGAAGAATGTTTTGATAGTTGTTCAAGCATGTGATCTAGGAAACCTATTCCTGTGTCAATTTTGTATTGACCTTTACCATCGATATTAAGTTCCACCTTAATCGATGTTTCTTTTGTTTTTCTAGTAATATCAGCTTTTCTCTTCATTATTTTAATACGTATATATTCATTATTTGCTTATATCAATAAGAGTAATCAAGAACTTGAATTATAGAAATTAATGTCCATCTAACATGTATGACAACAATTGTATTAGTTAGAAAAAATAAAGACGTTGTAGTTGCTAGTGATGGGCAGGTTAGTATGGGAAACACTGTCATCAAGAGAACAGCAAACAAAGTTAGAAAAATTGAGAAAAGAAATGTGATCGCTGGATTTGCTGGATCAACAGCAGATGCATTAACTTTATTTGAAAGATTAGAGTCAAAATTAGAAAAACATGCTGGGAATTTAACTAGAGCTGCTGTTGAACTTGCAAAAGATTGGAGAACAGACAAATATTTAAGAAGATTAGAGGCATTAATGGCTATTGGTGATAAAGAAAAAAGTTTTATTATTTCAGGAACAGGTGATGTTCTAGAGCCTGAAGGTGATGTAATTGGAATAGGATCAGGTGGAAATTATGCTCTAGCATCAGCAAAAGTATTAATGGATACTGATATGTCAGCTGAAGAAATAGCAAAAAAAGCAATTAAGGTTGCTTCTGAAATATGTGTATTCACAAATGACAATATAAATATGGAAAAGATATAATGGAAAAAAACAACGTAACACCTTTAGTCCCAAAAGATAAAAATAGTCAGGATGAATCTTTTGTAAATTCACTTTCTCCAAGAGAAATAGTGTCAGAATTAGACAGATTTGTTGTTGGACAAAATAAAGCTAAAAGAGCAGTGGCTATTGCACTTAGAAATAGGTGGAGAAGACAGGCTTTAAAAGGTGACATGAAAGATGAAGTTTTGCCAAAAAATATTTTAATGATTGGACCTACTGGGGTTGGTAAAACTGAAATATCAAGACGATTATCAAAACTTGCAGAGGCGCCATTTGTAAAAGTTGAGGCTACGAGGTTTACTGAAGTAGGTTACGTCGGTAGAGACGTTGAACAAATAGTAAGAGATTTACTTGAAATAGCTATTGCTATGGAGAAGGTTAAAAAAAGAAAAGAAGTTTACGCGCAAGCACAAAAACAAGCTGAAGAAAAAGTACTTGATGCAATTGTTGGAAATAAAGCAAGTGTTGCAACAAGAGAAAGTTTTAGAAAAAGATTAAGAAATGGTGACTTGGACGATAATGAGATTGAAATTGCAGTGAACGAAGCAAATAATATGCCATCATTTGAAATACCTGGAATGCCAGGTGCTAATGTTGGGATGATCAATATTGGTGAAATGCTTGGTAAAGGCATGGGGAATAAGGCCAAAAAGAAAAAAATGACTGTAAAAGAATCTCACGAAATATTGATTAATGAGGAGTCTGATAAATTAATTGAGCAAGATAAAATAATTAAATCTGCTAAAAATTCTACTGAAAATAACGGTATCGTATTTCTTGACGAAATAGATAAAATATCAGCAAGAACTGATAGAGTTGGTGGTGATGTTTCTAGAGAAGGAGTTCAAAGAGATTTGTTGCCTTTAATTGAAGGGACAACTGTAAGTACAAAGTACGGACCAATTAAAACTGACCATATACTTTTCATTGCTTCAGGTGCATTCCAATTAGCAAAACCCTCAGATCTTTTACCAGAGTTACAGGGTCGTTTGCCAATCAGGGTTGAGCTTGAGGCTTTAACAAGTGAAGATTTTAAAAAAATTTTAAGAGAACCAGATAACAGTTTAATAAAACAGTATAAAGCACTTTTAAAAACAGAAAATGTGGACTTAGAATTTTCTGATGACGGAATTGATACCATAGCCAATATTGCTACAGAGGTAAACTCAACTGTAGAAAATATAGGTGCAAGAAGACTTCATACAATTATAGAAAGAGTTCTGGATGAAATAAGTTTTACCGCTACTGACAGATCAGGTGAAAAAATTGTAGTAGACTCTAATTATATTAAGAAAAATTTGGGTGAATTAGTTAAAGATACTGATTTATCAAAGTTTATTTTATAACTTTATACTCGAAATTTTGGGTTGTTTCATTAACTTGTAATTCTACTGCACCATTTCTAAGATGGAATTTTCTTGCCATATCAGTCAAAGGAGACAGTGTAACTAATCTATTAAGGTGATTTGATCTTTTTATCATTTTGTAAACCTCTTTTACAATAAGTTTGCCACCCCCTTTTTTCTTAGACCAAACTGTATAAGCAATTGCTATTCTGCCAACTTTATCTGGGTCTCTTTGAACATTTTTTAAAAAAGCATCTTGGCTGAATAAATCAAGTTGTTCAACAGATTTAGGTATTTCATCTGTAAATGCAAAACACATTACTGCATGAATTTCATCTTTAAATTTTACTCCGAATATTTTTCTACCATAACTCGTTCTAAATATGTTATCTAATTCTGGCCTAACTGGATCCTCAGAAATATTACATTTATCTAATTCTACAAGCTCAGCACCCTTAACCCAATCAAATAAATTTTTAATATTTGTTTTTAAATCGGTTTTACTTTTTACGTCTTTTGCTTTTTCAGTTACTACCGTAAGTTTTTTTTTAAAATCAATTTTACTTTTTCTTAATCTAGCTTTTATTCTTGGTTTAAACTTTTTCATAGTACTAGTTTTTTTTTAAGTAAATATTAAAGCTCCCTTTATTTTTTGATATAACCTCATCAAAGTTAATGTGTTTAATTTTACTCATTAATTCTGGATTATTTTTTATATAATTTGGCACTGAATTCTTTAATATTCCTAAATCTGAGGAAGAATAGGGATCGTCAAAGTTTTTCGACCTTAGACCTTTTCCAGTTATAACATTAATTGATTTAATATTCTTTTCATAACATTCATTAATAAATTCAAATATCTTTTTGTTAGCCTCGTCTAAAGAATAACCATGTAAATCTAGTTCCATATGACCGTTTTTATGGGAGTTTTCTTTAAAAAAGTTTTCCTTATCATCGACTTTCTCCCTTTTTTTTATAAAATTTTCCCAATCTTTTTTATCTTTTTCAGAAATTTTTTTAATCAAGCTTCTGTGCTTACTAATAACCAGTTAGGATTTGTAGAATTAATTTCCTTAGAAAATGTCCAAGTATCAAATACTTTTTTTATCTTTTTTGGATCTCCAGATAAAATTTTATTATCCTTATCTTTTACGCATGAAATAATCTCACTTACAAAACTAACGGTTACTTCTAAAAAGCCCTTTTTATTTTCATGATTTTTGATTTCTGCAGAGTTTATGCCTATGAAAGTTGTCTCTGAAACTTGACCGCTTGTGTTACGAGCTTTTATTGCTTCATCAAATTGCTCATATACTTTTTTATCTAAAAGTTGTTTTACTCCATTTAAATTTCCTGATGAAAAACTTGTTATAATTGTTTCGTATGCAATTTTAGCTCCAGAAAGAAAATCTTTTTTAGCGTTCTCATCAAATGTTTTTTCATTTAAAGATTTCTTTCGAGTTTCAGGTGGAAAATCATGAGCAAAACTTGCTGACATTTTGTCCTCAAAACCAGATTTTTTTCCTAAAATACCCCTTAATCTCAGAAAAATAAAACCTGCAATCATGGCTAAAAGTATTATATCTATATACTCGAAACTATAATTCATAGTACAATAATATTTACTATGTTATTTAATTTCAACTAACAAATTAACTTATAGACAAATGAACGCGATTTTACTCACAATAATTTTAGTTCCGATAGTCGAGATTTATCTTTTTATAGAGATTGGTGCCAAAATTGGAGCTTTATATACAATTTCTTTAATCTTTTTAACTGCAATAGTGGGGGTCTACTATGCAAGATATGAGGGCTTCAACACTCTTAAATCCGGTATGAGTCAAATCTTGAGGAATGAGTTGCCAATGTACGAGATTATTTCTGGAGCTGCGCTTGCTTTCGCTGCTTTGTTATTAATAATTCCAGGATTTGCTACAGATTTTTTAGGTTTTTTAATGATATTTCCACCAACAAGAAAAATTATATTTAGTGGATTTTCAAAAAAATACTCAAAAGGTAAAAAGTTAAATGAGAACTTTATAGAGGGAGAATCTGAAGATATAGATGAAACAAAATGACTAAAAAATATAAAATTTTATCGAATTATATAAAAGATTTATCAAGTGAGACACCTAATGTTGAAAGCTTTTTGTTTACAAAAGATAATATATCAAAATATGAATTAGATATTGATATTAATTCAAAACCTTTAAAAAATAAATTAATTGAAATTAATACTACGCTTAAATTTCAAGACAAAACCAGAGCTGAAAAGAAATCATACTTTGAATTAGTTTATGCAACCATAATTAAGCTTAGCCAAGAAACAACAGAAAAAAAAGATTTACAAAAAATAATTCTTTGTGATGTACAAAATGAAGTCTTCCCCAAATTAGAAAAAATTTTAATAAATATGCTTTCAGATTCTGGATACTCTGGGGTGAAGTTTGAAAAAAAAGTGGATTTTAATAAATTATTTAATGAAAAATTTAATTGAAAAAATTTTTTTTTAAGCTGCTTTTCAAATATTTTTTATGTAGTCTTAAATCGTCATCTGTAGGTTTTATAACCTTTCGAAAATAATTGACTTTATCATTATCATTATTTGAGAAAGTACTGCTATCTCCAATCCTTAAATCTAAAGAAGGTTCTTTTTGACCAGTTAAATTAATATAAATTTTTGATAACAGCTCGCAGTCGATTAATGCAGTATGCTTTTCTCTTTTAGAATTATCAATCTTATATCTCCTGCATAAAGCATCTAAACTATTTTGCAGTCCAGGAAACCTTTTTCGGGCTAATTCAAGTGTATCTATAACATTTTGTTGGCTAATTTTATTTTTTCCTAATATTGCTAATTCATTATTTAAATGGGACAAATCAAAACTTGCATTGTGTATTACAAGTTTTTTATCTCTTATAAATTCTAAAAATTCATCAACGATATCTGAAAATTTTTTTTGCTTAGCTAAAAAAATATCAGTGTAACCATGAACCTTTAAAGCTTGTTCTGAAACTTTTCTTTCTGGATTCAAGTAACAATGAAATTTTTTTTGAGTTAGGACAAAATTATCTAGTTCTAAACAACCTATTTCTACAATCCGATGACCATCCTTTACGTCTAACCCGGTTGTCTCTGTATCCAAAATTACTTCTTTCATATATTCAGTATTTGATTTTTAAGTATTTTAACCCTCTTTTTAAGTTTAGCACTTTTAAAATCATTTTTAATTACATAATTTGATCTTTTTTTTTTTATAATTAGAGATTTTTGAAGCCGACCAAGTCTTTTGAGAAGTTTCAAATTTGATTTACCTCTTCTTTTTATTGCTGAATTAATCTGATTTTTTTTTGAACTTATAAAAATTACTACATCTTTTTTCTTATCTAACTTATTTTCAAAATATAGAGGTATATCTAAAACTATAGCTTTTTTTGATTTATTTTTTCTCAAAAATTTTCTTAAATTCTTTTTAACAACAGGGTGAATTATTTTTGTTATTACTTTAAGGTTTTTCGGGTTATTTTCTATTGCACTGCTAATACTCTCTTTCTTTACAGGAAATGAGGAAATAAACTCTGGAAGCTTCAATTTCAATTTGTTAAAAACAATTTTATTATTCTTATAAATTTTTGCCACTTCTTTGTCTGCATTGAAAACTGGTAAACCAAATAAGTTTGCTACATAAGTTTTCCCAGAACCAATTTCTCCAACTACAGCTATTCTAATCATTATTTATTAAGCAGTTTTTCAACTTGGTCATCTATTTTTGGTAAAACATTATGCCATAACGCAAACGCTTGATGGGCTTGATATATGAACATTTTTTTTCCATTCTCGGTTTTGTTCCCTAATTTTTTAGCCTCTCTTAAAAAATTTGTCACTGGCGGGTTATATATCACATCATAATAAAATTTATTAGTTCCTATTTTTACATAGTTTAAATCTATTTTATCATCTTTATTAATGCCCAGACTGGAAGCGTTTATAATTACATCTATTTCATCTGAGATTTTATCTTTGTCTATAATTTCAATATCATTAAAATTCTTTTTAATCATTTCTGATTTATAGTGAGTTCTGTTATATAAAAAAATTTTTGAAGCTTGCATTCTCTTTAATGCGATTATTATTGAAGGAACAACACCTCCAGCGCCAAATATGAAGATATTTTTTTTTTTTATGTCATACCCATAAGATCTAATACCAAGTTCAAAACCTGCTATATCCGTGTTATGGCCAACAATCTTTTTATCTTTTAAGTAAATTGTATTTACAGACATACTTTCTTTTGCCTCTTTTGTAAGGTCGTCCATAAAACGTACCACTTTATTCTTAAATGGAACAGTAACGTTTATACCATTTAATTCGCCTGATCTTATTTTAAATATAATTTTTTCTAATTCATTTTCTAAAATCAGCTTCTTTTCATAAACTGCATCTATTTTGTTTTTTTTAATCCAATAATTGTGGAGAATTGGTGATAAAGAGTGTTCTATTGGGTTTCCTATTACTAAATATTTCTTCATTTATTTAAATAATCTTTTATTTTTTTAACTGGTAAACCCATTATGGTGTCTTCATCTCCTTGTATATCTGTGAATAAGCTTCTACCCTCTCCTTCTATTTGATAGACGTTGTAAGCATATAATGCTTCATCAGGTATCTTCGATAAATACTTTTCAAGATCACTAACAGACATTTTTTTCATTGTTAGTTTTGCCTTGTCTGTGTGGTTCCATAACATTGAACCATTTTTTGATATGCAGACAGAGCTAATTAAATGATGTTTCTTTCCATTTAATTTTTTTAATATGTCCAAAGCTTCATTTCTATTTTCCGGTTTAGATATTAATTCTCCCTCTAAATCAATTACACTATCAGCTCCTAAGACTAAATCTTGTTCCATTTTCTGGCTTACTTTATTTGCTTTTAGTTCTGCTAAGTTCTTAGATATAATTTCTGGTGTAGCGCCCTCTTTTATAAGACTCTCTTTAACGGGTTCTTCATCAATATTTGATGGCTCTACAAAACAGCTAATGTTATTTTTTTCCAATATCGATTTCCTTACTTTGCTTTTTGAAGCTAAAATTATATCAGGCATTTTTTCTACTTATTTCGTAAATCTTTATTACAGAAGCAGCTGTCTCTTCGACCGATTTTCTACTTACATCGATCATCGGCCATTTAAATTTGAGAAATGTATTTTTTGAATTTTGAACTTCATTCTGTATTTTCTGTAAATTGGTATACTTTTGGTTTCCAGTTTCTTTTAAACTTGTCATTCTATTTTTTCTTATCTCTGCCAGTCTTTCTGGTTCAGCTATTAAACCTATTATACATTTTTTTTGCTTATTTTTTTGAATGTTTTCAGGTATGGAGTTTTTGTTTACTATTGGAATATTAGATACTTTATAACCTTTGTTTGCTAAGTAAATTGAGGTTGGTGTTTTGCTTGTTCTGCTGACTCCGATTAATATTATATCTGATTTTTCGATATCATCGATTGCATTCCCATCATCGTGATTCATTGTAAATTGAATTGCATCTATTTTTTTATAATACTCATCATCTAATATATGCTGTCTGCTTGGAACATTTAAAGCGTTTTGATTTAAAAGTCTTGAAAAACTATTAATCAAATCTCCTAAAACACCAAAACAAGGGATATTAAGTTTCTTAGTATTCTTAATCAAAAATTTACTTAAATCATCATCAACAATTGTATATAAAATTATGATGTTTTTTTGTTTTTTACAATTTTCTAAAATTTTAATTATTTGGTTCTCAGTCCTAGTAAAAGAAAAATGATTTGTTTTATAGTTGAAATTTTTAAATTGAGCCTTTAAAGCTAAAAATATTCTATCTAGTGTTTCACCCGTCGAGTCTGAAATTAAGTATATTTGATAAATATTACTCATGTATAATTTGTTTATTAATAGTTAATAATAAACTTATTTTATATGAAATTGAATATTTAAGTCTTTTAATTGAAAAAAACCCATTTAATCAACATTTTTAGCCACATGTATAATTAATGTTAACAATATATAGTTGTTTTAATAATAATAGTTTTTACTTAATAAAAAATAAAAATATATATTTTAGATTGTGGAAAATGTATTTATAAATTGTTGATAAAAATTTATCACCAATATTAACAAGCTTTAATACTATTAATATAAACTTAATTATATAATTTATATGACTCCTATTAAAAAAGTAATTTATAAAAAAAATGTCACATTAAAGCCTATATGGTTAATGAGACAAGCAGGTAGATATTTACCTGAATTTAGAAAAATAAGAAAAAAAAACTTAAATTTCATTAAACTTTGTTTGAATCCACAAAAAGTTAAAGAAATCACTCTACAACCAATTGTAAGATATAATTTTGATGCAGCAATAATATTTTCAGATATTCTAATGGTTCCATATGGTTTAGGACAATCAATAGAGTTTGTAAAAAATTTCGGACCACAATTAGGATCTATAAATTTAGAAAACATAAAAAATTGCAGATTAGAGGACTTCAAAAAAAAATTAAATCCTGTTTATAGATCAATATATCAAGTAAAAAAAAGTAATTTAATAAAAAATAAAGATTTAATCGGTTTTATCGGGGGCCCCTGGACGGTATTGGTTTATATGCTTAATAGAACATCTCCGAAAAGAAGATTAAAAAAAATTCTATCTGACAAACCATTAATAATTGATTTACTTCAGTATATTAATAAATATTTGGAGGCTCACATACATTATCAAATAAAAAATGGGGCAGACATAATACAAATTTTTGATAGCTGGGCAGGCTTGGTTAAGGAAAAAAATCTAGAGGAATTTATTTATAATCCTACCAAAAAAATTGTAAAAACCACGCAAACTTTTAAAACACCTTGTATTTGTTTTCCAAGAAATATTAAAAATTATAAAGATTATGTTAATTTTATAAAACCCAATGTTATAAATATTGATTATAATGTAAATCCAGAATCAATTGTTAACAATATAAATATACCTGTTCAAGGAGGAATGGATCCTAGGATTTTGCTATCAAATAAAAAAAAAGTAGAAAAATTTACAAATTATTATCTTAGCATATTTAAAAATCACCCCTATATATTTAATCTGGGACATGGAGTGCTCCCTCAGACCAGCCCAAGTATGATACAATATTTGTTAAAACTAGTAAGAAAATTTAATGAAAGATCATCCAAAAATTAGCTTTGGTAAGACAGGAGTATTGCTTGTGAATCTGGGAACCCCAGACTCTACAAATTGGTTAGATATAAGAAAATATCTTAAGGAGTTTTTATCAGACAGAAGAGTAATAGAAGTTAATCCTATAATCTGGCAGTTTATACTGAATTTGTTTATTTTAAATTTTAGACCATCTAAAACGGCAAAAGCTTATAAAGAGATATGGATGAAAAGTGAAAACAAGTCTCCTTTAAGATACTATACTGAAAAACAGACTTCAAAGTTAAGAAACAAAATTCTTGATGAAAATATAATAATAGATTTTGCTATGAGATATGGGAATCCGGGCATAAAAAATGTAATGGAAAGGATGAAAAAAAATGGGTGTGAAAATTTAATAGTGTTTCCGCTTTATCCACAATATGCAGCAGCAACTACAGCAACAGTCTGCGATGAGGTTTATAGGACTCTTATGAAAATGAGATGGCAACCAAGTTTACAAATTATTCCGCATTACGAGTCAGAACCATTATATATTGAGGCCTTGGTAAACAGTATTGATAAAAAAGTTTCAGAAATAAATTGGCATCCAGATTTAATTATCGCGTCATATCATGGAATTCCCAAGAAGTATTTTGAAAAGGGAGATCCTTACCACTGCTATTGCCACAAGACCACAAGATTAATCAAAGAAAAATTTACTAAAATTCCAATGGAGACTACATTCCAATCTAGATTTGGACCACAAGAATGGCTACGACCCTACACTGATAAAACCTTAGAAAAACTTCCTGGGTTAGGAAAAAAAAATATATTGGTGGTATGTCCTGGATTTTCTTCAGATTGTGTAGAAACTCTTGAAGAAATTGCTATTCAAGCAAAAGAGAGTTTTTTAAATTCCGGGGGAGACAACTTTGATGTTGTGCCATGCTTAAATGATAGTGAAGATCATTTAAAACTCATAAAAACATTGGTTGAAAGATATATAATAAGGTAATGAATTTTTATCTAACCTTAAAAGCATTACATCTAATTGCTGTTATATCTTGGATGGCTGGACTTCTATATCTTCCACGCATCTTTGTCTATCATTCTGAGAATATAAAAGAAAATAATGTAAGTGAGGTTTTTAAAATTATGGAGTTTAAACTCTATAACTACATTATGATGCCAGCCATGATTCTATCGTGGATTCTGGGTTTACTTTTAATTGGTAATATTGGATTTGATCAATTATCTAGTTATTGGTTGCAGCTAAAGCTTTTTATGGTGATTATATTAACTGTTTACCATTTTTTCTTGGGCAAATGTTTAAATAATTTTAAAAAAAACGAGAACAAATATTCATCCAGGTTTTTTAGAATTTTCAACGAAATCCCAACATTATTACTCATATTAATCGTTTTTGTTGTTGTTTTAAAGCCATTGTAGGTATTGAAAATAATTAAAATATATATATATTATAGTTATCTAACAAACTTCCCAAAATTATGAACATTCAAGAACTAAAAACAAAATCATCAGAGAACTTAATTACTCAAGCTGAAGAATTAGGAATTGAAAACGCAAGTACATTAAGAAAACAAGAGATTCTTTTTTCTATTTTAAAAAAATTAGCCGAAAAAGGTGAAGAAATAACTGGCGGAGGAGTTTTACAAATGTTGCAAGATGGATTTGGTTTCCTTAGAGCCATGGAGTCAAATTATTTGCCAGGACCCGATGATATTTATATTAGCCCAAGCCAAATTAGACGGTTTGGATTAAGGACTGGAGATACAGTAGAGGGACCTGTTAGAGCTCCTAGGGATGGAGAAAGATATTTTGCACTGCTTCAAGTTTCGAAAATAAATTTTGAGGATGCAGAAAAATCTAGGCATAAAATTGCCTTTGATAACTTAACCCCTCTTTATCCCAACAAACAATTGGTAATGGAGATAGAAAGTAATAAAGTTGAAAAAAAACCAGACATGACACCAAGACTAATAGACTTGGTCAGTCCGATAGGCAAAGGACAAAGATCTCTAATCATATCTCCACCTAAAGCCGGCAAAACAATGATACTTCAAAGTATTGCAAATTCTATAACAGCAAATCATCCTGAATGTTATCTTATGGTTTTATTAATTGATGAGAGGCCAGAGGAAGTAACAGATATGCAAAGGACTGTAAAAGGTGAGGTTATCAGCTCAACTTTTGACGAGCCCGCACAAAGACACGTAGCTGTTGCTGAAATGGTAATTGAAAAAGCAAAAAGATTAACAGAACATAAAAAAGATGTTGTAATTCTTCTAGACTCAATTACTCGACTTGGAAGGGCTTATAATGCGGTGGTCCCAAGTTCAGGAAAAGTACTTACAGGAGGTGTTGATGCAAACGCATTACAAAGGCCAAAAAGGTTTTTTGGAGCTGCTCGTAACATTGAGGAGGGTGGATCTTTAACAATTATTGCCACAGCCTTGATTGATACAGGAAGTAGAATGGATGAGGTCATTTTTGAGGAGTTTAAAGGTACTGGAAACAGTGAAACAATTTTAGATAGAAAGATATCTGAAAAAAGAATTTTTCCAGCAATAGATATTACAAAATCAGGAACTAGAAGAGAAGAATTAATTTTTGAAAAGAATGATCTTCAGAAAATGAATGTGTTAAGAAGAATTATTGCTCCAATGGGTTCAATGGATGCTATTGAGTTTATTAACTCTAAATTGAAAAATACTAAAAATAATTCTGAATTTTTTAATTCAATGAATAAACCATCTTAATAATATTTATACTTTAAAATTGGACTCTAATTTTAAAAAAAAAATCGAAGACCTAATAAAAAACCAGCAATTTGAAAGCATAAAGTTCGAATTAGATTTGTTAGATGAAAAAGAAAAAGAAGATCCTTACTTTCAAAACATTTTAGGCATAGTTAGTGCAAATAACAAAAATTATACAGATGCAAGAAAACATTTTTACTCGTCTCTTAAACTTGATCAAAATTACATACATAGTCTTATAAATTTATCTAAATTATCTTACACAGACAAAGATTTTCAAGAAACAATTAGACTGCTAAAGAATTATCATTTAAAAAATCCTGATAATACAAAGATAATTTCAATTTTAGCAGACATAACTCTTACAGCAGGTTTTATCGATGAAACACTTTTTTTCCATAAAAAATTAATCCAGAGCGGAAAGTTTGAAATAAAAGATTTATCAGCTTTAATTACTTTACTAAATTACTCGAATAATTACTCAGATGACGAATATAAGAATTATTGTAAATTATACGAAAAAATTTTATCAAAAAATAAAACTTCTTATTATTTAGTTGATAAAGAGCATGACAAAAAAAGAATTGCATTTTTATCCTATGATTTTAGAGATCATTCAGTAGGCTATTTTTTAAAAGATTTCATTAAGGAATTAAAAAAAAATAAATTTGTAACAATAGGATTTAATTTATACAGAAAAAATTTTGAGAGCGAACTAAAAACCGAACTCAAGGATTCTTTTCAAGAGTGGTATGATGTTTCGGAATTTGACGATAAGAAATTAAGTGACTTTATCTATTCAAAAAAAGTAGGTTTTCTTATTGATTTAGCGGGATATTCTGATGGAAATCGAATTCAGGTTTTCAAGAATAAACCAGCACCTATCCAAATCTCTTGGCTAGGTTATTGTAATGAAACACATATAAAAGAAATTGATTACATGATAACAGACGAAAATATTTCAAAAGATAACAGGAATAATAAAAACTTAATCAAGATGCCGAGGATTTGGAATTCATTTTCAAAATTAGAGGATTTAGATATAAATGATTTGCCGTTTATCAAAAATAAAATTTTTAATTTTGGATGCTTTAACAATTTTTTAAAAATATCTGATGAAACAATTGATGTTTGGGGTGAAATTTTGAATAAATTTACAAATTCTAATATTATTTTAAAAAGCTCAATTAGTATGGATAAAGACTTTAAAAAATATATATTTAAAAAATTTAAACATAAAGTTGAAGAAGAAAGAGTAAAAATTTTAAATTATGAAGTAGAAAAGAAAAATCATTTAAAACAATATTTAAACATTGATTTATGTTTAGATACATTTCCTTACAACGGCGTTACCACAACTTTCGAGTCTTTATGGATGGGGGTTCCTGTTATAACTTTAAAAGGTGAAAGATTTGTTTCTAGATGCGGCTATAGTATAAATAAGAATGCAAATTTAAATAATTTTATAGCAGAGAACAAACAACATTATATTTCAATTGCTCTACAATTTATGAAAGATGAAAATATTGATAAATTAATTTCTTTGAGAAAAAGTTTAAGATTAAAAGTACTTAAATCCCCATTATTTGATACAAGTGATTTTGTAAATAATTTTACAAAAAAATTAAACAAGATAATTAAACAACCAAATGAAGTATGATAAAAATTTTAAAAACTTGAATGTAGTTTTTGGAGGATGCGCAAGAGATTGTGAAAAATATCTTCCTAAAGTTATGCGCAATATCGATACATTTTCATCATGTTTTAATACTTCCTACAAAATAATTGTAGAAAATGGTTCTAAGGATGGAACAAAAGATCTACTCAAAAAATTCGTGAAAGATAATGATTACTTGCTGATAAGAGAAGATTTAAGCGAATATCCTTATAGAGGAAAAAGATTAGAAAATGCGAGAAATCTAATAATTGATACAATCAAAGAAAATAAACCATTAAGAGATTGTGATTTATTTGTGGCATTAGATTTTGATGATAGAAATATTGAAAAAATTGAAATAGAGAACTTTGAAAAAGCAATAAATTTTTTAATTGCTGACAAAAAAATAGCAGGTGTTTTTGCAAATCAAATTGGAACTTATTATGATATGTGGGGGCTTATAGATGATAAGTATTGTAAGAGTGATTTTTGGGCAGAGACATTAAGAGAAATAGCAAAAAAAATTAATCCAAATGAGAAAATTAGCTCTGATTTAATGGCTTACTTACAGAGTGATTTGGATAAAAAAAAACTAAATTTTGGACAAAACTTGGAGCCAATTAAAGTAAAGTCTGCTTATGGTGGACTTGGGATTTATAAAATTGATAAAGTAATTGAGAATAAAAGAAAATATAAAGGAGATCAAATTGTAGAAATAGTTTTTAAAGATGGAACAAAAAAAAAAGTTTTTTATCAAAAGAATGAGATTGTTAATTTTAATTTAGGTTTTGATGATATCGGATTAGAGCTTTATATTTTGCCTTATTTAATCAACAACAGAAATTCAGATTTCTATTTTCCAGTAAAAGCTGCGCTATCATTAATTGTTAAAGAAAACATTAAATTTAATATTTGATTAGTTAAAATAAGTAGATAATTATTAGTTGTAAGTTTTATGTTTAATATATGTATTATAAAACCAAAAGACTATATCCATTACCAAGCTTTTACGGAAATAGCAGAACTTATACATTTCTCATTATTAAATTTAAATTGTAAATCATCTATTACTTTTAATCATTTAGATACAAATCCAGAAAAAAAAAATATCATTTTTGGAGGACATTTACTTAATAACGATTTAATAAATAAGGTTCCAAATAACTCAATTGTTTTTAATACAGAACAAATTGAATCTAACACAGAGGAATGGAGAGAACGAATAATAAAACTAGCAAATCGAAATATAGAGTTATGGGATTACAGTTTATTCAATATAAAATTTACACAGGATAAAACAAATATAAAAGCTAAATTATTTGAGATTGGTTATCAAAGAGAGCTTAATAGAATAACTCATAAAAAGACAAAAAAAGTTGATGTCTTATTTTACGGTTCAATAAACGATCGTAGAAAAATAATAATTGATAAACTTATTGAAAAAAATATTAAAGTAAAATGCCTTTTTGGGGTATATGGCAAAGATAGAGATGATTGGATTGCAAAATCAAAACTAGTGTTAAATATGCATATGTACGATTCAAAAATTTTTGAAATTATTAGGGTCTTTTATTTAATGACGAATGGAGTTCCGGTTGTTGCTGAGTATGATGATAAAACCAAAATTAATAATAATTTTTTAATGGGCATTAAAACCGCACCCTATAATGATTTGGTTGAAATGATAGTACATTTAGTAAACAGTGAAAATGAAAGAGAAAAATTAGGTCATAATGGCCTTTTAGAAATCAAAAAATATCCTCAAGAGCAATTTACAAAAAAGATTTTAAATTTATAATATCTAGATTTTAGATATCTATAAAATGACTATTTATGCCCTTTCATCTGGCTCTAGTACTTCAGGAATAGCAATAATAAGAATATCAGGACCAAAAACTAAAAATATTATTAAATCATTTACCGTTGGTTCATTTCCTAAATCGCGAATTGCAACTTTAAAAAAAATAGTAAAAATTGAAAATAAAGAATTAATAGACGAAGGTATAATAATATGGTTTCCATCTCCAAACAGTTATACAGGAGAAGATATGGCAGAGTTTCATGTCCATGGAAGTAGAGCAGTAATACAATCAATTTTAGACAATATTTCAAAAATAGAAGGTTGCAGACTCGCTGAACCAGGTGAATTTACCAAAAGAGCATTTCTAAATGAAAAAATAAATCTTTTAAAAGCAGAGAGTATTGGTGATCTTATTGCCTCTGAAACTGAAATACAAAGAAAACAAGCTTTAAAAATAATGAGTGGAAAGAGCTCTGAAAAATTTGATTCATGGCGAAAAATTTTATTAAAAATATTGTCAAATTTAGAGGCAAAAATTGATTTTCCTGATGAAGACCTCCCTTCAAATATATTAAATAATATAAAAAAAGATTCACAAAAAGTTAAACTTGAAATTAAAAAAGTATTAAATGATAGTAAAGTTGGAGAAAGAGTCAGAGAGGGCTTTAAAATAGCTATACTTGGGCCAGCTAATGCAGGTAAGTCTAGTTTGCTAAATTATTTTTCTAAGAGAGAGGTTGCTATTGTTTCTGAAATTGCTGGGACTACGAGAGATATAATTGAAGTTCATTTAAATATTGATGGGTTTCCTGTAATCATGTCTGACACCGCTGGAATAAGAAATTCTAAAGATGAAATAGAAAAAAAGGGTATAAAATTAGCTCTTAAAAGAGCAGAAGATGCAGATTTAAATATACTGGTTTTTGAGCCTAAAAGTGTTGATTTTACAGGCTTTTTGAGGGATTTAAATATTGAAAAATCGATATTCGTTATAAATAAATCTGACCTTGGTAAAAAAAAGGGGAAGGATCTTGATAAATATAAACCTATTTTAATTTCCATAAAAGACGAAACGAACATTGAGAAGCTTATTGATAAGATAAAAAAAAATTTAACAAATAAATTTGTTAGTGCAGAGGATACTTTAATAACTCGTGAAAGGCACAGACAACATCTTGAACAGTGTATATTCCATTTAGATGAGTTTAGTAAAAAAGAAAAAGATAGTGACTTTGACAAAGCAGCTGAAGACATAAGATTAGCAACAAGGCACCTTGGGATGTTGGTTGGAAAGGTGGACGTAGAGGAGATACTTGGTAGTATTTTCAATGACTTCTGTATTGGCAAATAATAAAAAAATAACTATATTTTTGATATGAAAAAAGATGTTTTTTTTGATGTAGTTGTAATAGGTGGAGGTCATGCAGGATGTGAGGCAGCCGCTGCATCTGCAAGACTTGGTATTAACACTGCTTTATACACACACAAAATAGAAACTATAGGAGAAATGTCTTGCAATCCAGCAATTGGCGGGCTAGGCAAAGGTCATTTAGTTAGAGAGATTGATGCATTAGACGGTATGATGGGAGTGGTAGCAGATAAATCTGGCATACAGTTTAGGCTTTTAAATAGAAGCAGAGGCCCAGCAGTGAGAGGACCAAGAACCCAAAGTGATAGATTACTATATAAAAAATATATGCAGAAAAAACTGCTAAACTATTGTAATTTAAGCATTTTTTCAGATCCCGTTATTAAGTTCATATTTGTAAAAAACGTTGTAAAAGGTTTCATTACTCAGTCAGGACAAAAGATTACATGTAGCAAGCTTATACTTACGACTGGGACGTTTTTAAATGGTTTGATACATATAGGAAATGAGAAGACGCCAGCAGGTAGATTTAATGAGCAACCAACAACAGGTTTAACAGAACAATTAGAAAAATATAATTTTGCAATCGGAAGACTTAAGACAGGGACACCACCTAGATTGGATAGCAAGACAATAAATTTCGAAAATTTAGAAGAGCAACATGCAGATGCTGATCCTTACTTTTTTTCGTTTTTAACAAAAAAAAATGATAACCCACAAGTGTCATGTAGGATGACCTATACTAATGAGAAAGTGCACAAAATCATTTCAAAAAACATTAAATCTAGCGCCATGTACTCCGGCAACATAAAGGGTGTTGGACCAAGGTACTGCCCTTCAATTGAGGATAAAATTTTTAAGTTCTCCGATAAATTGAGACACCAAATATTTCTTGAACCAGAAGGTCTCAATGATAATACGATTTATCCAAATGGTATATCAACTTCCCTTCCGGCTGAAATACAGGCTGAAATATGTAGCAATATCAATGGTTTAGAGAATGTTAAAATATTGCGTCCGGGGTATGCAATCGAATACGACTATGTAGATCCACGTGAACTTTTCCTAACTCTTGAAACAAAAAAAATAAAAAACCTTTTTCTTGCTGGACAGATAAATGGAACTACAGGCTATGAAGAGGCAGCTGCACAAGGTTTGATCGCGGGTATAAACGCTGCGCTATCAGTTAAAAATTCGGAACCATTTATCCTTGATAGATCTGAAGCATATATAGGTGTTATGATAGACGATCTTGTCACAAAAGGAGTAGCTGAACCATATAGAATGTTTACATCAAGAGCAGAGTATAGGTTAACCCTTAGAGCAGACAATGCAGATTTAAGATTAACCAAAAAAGGAATTGATATAGGCCTTATTCAGGATTATAGGAAGAATATACACATCCAAAAGTCCAAAGACCTTCAAAAATTGACTAAATTTATGAATAATTTAAGTATTTCACCCTCAAAAGCAGCTAAATATGGTGTCAATATAGCTAAAGATGGTATAAGCAGAAATGCTGAACAAATCTTGAGTCAAAAGGGTATAAAAATGAGTAAAATTAGGGAAATTTGGCCCGATATACCTTATAAATCTAAAGAAATAGATGAACAGTTAGAAACTAATGCTCATTACAGCGGTTATTTGACAAAGCAAAAAGCTGATATATTAGCATTTAAGAGGGATGAGAATTTAAAAATACCAAAAGCAGTCAATTATGACAGTTTAAGCGGTCTTTCCAACGAGGTAAAATCTAAATTTAAGAAAATTCGTCCAAAAACAATGGGTCAAGCTTTAAGAATTGATGGAATAACTCCAGCAGCCGTATATATTTTGTTGTCTCACGTCAAAAGAAAGTCTATTAAGAACACAGCTTGATTGATTCGAATATTTTAGAATATAAAAATCTAGAGCCTCTAAATGTTTCACGTGAAACATTTACACAGTTTGAGGCTTACTGTGACTTATTGAAAAAAGAAAACAATAAAATTAATTTGATTGGCAAATCAACAGAGATAGATATCAGGAAAAGGCATATTGTAGATTGTGCACAAACAATTGATTTTATTGACGAAAATTACGATATTTGCACTGATGTTGGTTCAGGATCAGGGCTTCCAGGTATTGTGCTGGCAATTATAATGAAGATTAAAAAACCAAATATGAAATTTCATTTATATGAAAAGAGTTTTAGAAAATGCGAGTTCCTCTCAGCGGTAAAAAATAAATTAGATTTGAATGCTGAGGTTTTCCAAAAAGATGTATTTAAGGAGAAAAATATTGAAACTGATTTGATAATCGCAAGAGCTTTTAAACCTTTACCTACTGTTCTAAGTCTTGCAGGAAAAAATTTTAAAACGTTTAAAAGTATAATTATTTTTTTGGGGAAGAATAGCAAAGATATTTTAGAAGAGGCATTAGCGGATTGGAGTTTCGATTATATAGAAAAAAAAAGTCTCACAAGCGATAAGTCTAAAATTGTTAAAATTTGTAATTTAAAAAAAAATGAAAACTAAAATAATTTCTATCATAAATCAAAAAGGAGGTGTTGGAAAGACTACTACGGTTATTAATCTAGCAGCGGGATTGGCAAATCAAGGTAAAAATATATTAGTTTTAGATCTTGATCCTCAAGGAAATGCAACAACTGGATTAGGGCATTCCAATACTGATGGATCCGAAAAGAATATTTATAACGCTCTTAATGGGTCGAAAAATATTTCAGAAATTATACAAAAAACACAAGTTGAAAATTTAGACATAATTACTTCCAATGTAGATTTGTCAGGTTTAGAAGTAGAGACCGCTGGAGATAATGGAAGGGCATTTATTCTAAGGGACAAATTAGCCTTATTTTTCAACGAAAATAGAACTAATTATAGTCATTTATTTATTGATTGTCCGCCTTCACTGAGCTTATTAACTGTAATGGCGTTAGTAGCATCCAATTCTTTAATTGTTCCTGTGCAAACAGAATTTTTTGCTTTAGAGGGTTTAACTCAACTAGTGAAAACTATTGATAGAGTTAAAGAGAACCTAAATTCAGATTTATCAATCAGGGGAATTATTTTAACAATGTACGATAAAAGAAATAAACTAACTAGCCAAGTTGAAAAAGAGACTAGAGAATATTTTAAAGATAAAGTTTATAATACTGTAATACCTAGAAACGTTCGATTATCTGAAGCACCTTCTCACGGCATCCCTGTTCTAATATATGACGAGGCATGTCCAGGAAGTAAATCATATTTTAATTTGACTGAAGAATTTTTGAGACAAGAAAAAATAATGGTGAGTGCTGCATGAGTATTTTAAAACAAAAAAAAGGTTTAGGAAGAGGGTTATCTTCATTAATAGGTGATACTAAAAGCACCTCAATTAAAAACAAAATTTCGATAGGGGAAATTGTCAGAGGAAAATTTCAACCAAGAAAAATTTTTGATAAAACAAGTTTGGAGGAGTTAAGCAATTCTATAAGAGAAAGGGGTGTTGTTCAGCCAATAATAGTGCGAAAATCAAAAGAATTTGAGAGCAAATACGAAATTGTTGCTGGTGAAAGAAGGTGGCTTGCATCCCAAAATGCAGGACTAAATGAAATTCCCGCAGTCGTTATTGAAGCTGATGATATTAAAGCTCTTGAGTTTGGGATAGTTGAGAATGTTCAAAGAAGCGATCTTAATCCCATAGAAGAGGCAACAGGATATAAAAGATTAATGGATGAATTTGGCTATGATCAAGAGAAAGTCGGAAGATTTATTGGTAAGAGCAGAGCGCATATCGCAAACTGTTTGAGGTTATTAACTTTGCCGAAAGATGTAATAAATATGGTCGAAAGTGGAAAAATTACCCAAGGACATGCTAAGATTTTAGTAGGTATGGAAAATGCTAATCTTTTAGCAAAAAAAATTATTGAAAAAAAATTGTCAGTAAGACAATCAGAAAATTTAGTAAATTTATACAAAAAACCTATTAAGATAAAACTGATATCAAAAGACTCAAACCTTAAAGAACTAGAAAAAATATTAATTAATAAACTGGGTATTAGGGTTTCTATTAAAAATAAAAAAAATAATTCTGGATCAATTTCTTTTAATTACAAAGATTTAGATCAGTTAAATAAGTTAATATATATAATAAAGGCTAATTATTAAGCTGATTTTGATTTAGAATAAAATCGTTAAGTAAATGAATAGAAACAGCGCTATTTTTTTTTATTAAAAGCTCAAAATCATTTAAATAAATAATTAGTTTTTCTATCTTTTTTAGGCTCCAATAATTGACTTGTCTTTTTACTAACTCCTTATCCTTCCAAAATATTTTTGGTTTATAAGTCGATAAAGCCTTATCAATATCATTATTAACTTCAGTCATTTCTCTTATGCTTAATATGCGTCTAGCTTTCGCTAAAAAAACCCTTATTATTGCGACACAATCTTCTTGAGAAAAATTATTTTCATTAATAATCATTAATGTTTTTTTTCTGTTATTACTTAGACAAGCATCTGCTAGTTCAGAAAAACTATAGTTTTCAGCCAAATTTGTTAATTTGAGTATATCTTCAGTTGAAATATTTTTTTTATATTTTATATAAGATTCAATTTTTGATAATTCGTTTTTTAAGTTGATCCTATCTCCCCTACACCTTTCAACTATTAAGTTTAGGACTTCCCTAGATAATGAAATTTTTTCTCTGTAAAAAAATTGACTTGCTATTTTTACTAATGTTGAATTGTCATCATTGTAAAACGGTATGCATACAAGATCGTTTTCTTTTTCAAAATTTGATCTTAACTTTGATCTTTTATCTAAAGAGTTTGAATTAATTATAATCTTAACATCTTTAATTTCTTTATTTCGAACCTCATCAATTAATGAGTAAATTTTTTCTGATACTCTTGAAATTATAATTATCTTCCTATCTTCAAAAAAAGATTTATTAAAAATTTCATTTAGGAAATTTTCATAATTGTTAAAAACTTCGCTCTCTTCATACCTGTAAATATTGTTGGTAAATCCAGAATTTAAAATACTTTCTATAGCTTCATTTTTAAAACCTTCATTTTCACCATAAAATAATAGAAAATTTGATTTTACATCATTTAAACTTGATATTTGATAAGACTTTAAAATCATTATCAAACTTTATTTTGAATAAATAAAATTATATCGGAAAATATCTTTTCAGTCATATTCTTTATAATATTATTTTCGTATTTTGCTAAATCAAACTTATCATCACTATTTGCATAAGCGCTACTTTCAGAAAAAATTGTAGTATTTTCATTACCAAAATCATCTTTTAAGGTCATGATAATAGAAACACTTATAGAAAATTGTGTTGGATTACCTTTCTTATCTTTGGTTACTATAGTTTTATCAGAAGAAGTATTTAGCATTAATTCAAATGATTTTTGAGAGTCTGGATTATCTGAATAAAACTTAAACTTTTTTAAAAGTAAATTATTAATCTTGCTCTCACCTGATAAATTAATTTTATTTATATCAAAATTTTGATTTTTTTTTGAGTAAATTGGACTATAACCACAATTGTTAAACAATAACAAAATAAACACTAACAGTATAATTCTTTTAATCATTTATTAAAATATTTATTAATCTATTTTTAACAAAAAAAACTTTATTTATTTTTTTATCTTTAATATTTTTGTTTATCCTATCCTCTTTTGAAATCAGTTCCATAATTGTTTTTTCTTCAGCATCTTTTTTTGTTTGTATAATCCCTCTTTTTTTGCCGCTTATTTGGACTACTATCGAAACTATTTCTTCTTCAAGATATTTTTTATTTACAGATGGCCATTTTTGATGGATATCAAAATTATTAATTTCAAAACATTCATGGATTATGTGAGGCATTACTGGTGACATAACTATTAGAATTTTTCTAAAGTTATCTTTTAAAACACTTTTGCTAAATTCATTAACAAGAGCTTTACTTAAAAAATTATATGTTTCATGCATATTAGCAATAATTACATTGTAATTAAACTTCTCAAGGTTACTATTCATTTTGTTAATTAGTCTGTTTGTAAATTTTATAAGCTCTTCATCACCTTCTTGTTTTTCTTTTTCTAAAGAGTTTTTAATTTTCTCTGCAATTTTATTGTTTAATAACCAAAATTTTTGAACAAATTTAAATGATGCGAGCATTCCCTGCTCTGACCATTGTACATCTTTCTCTGGAGGGCTGTCTGATAAAATAAATAATCGAACTGCATCTGCCCCAAAGCTTTCAATCATTTTTCCTGGATCAATAGTATTTTTTTTTGATTTGGACATGGACTCAGGCGGTCCAACTTCGACAATCTCATCAGGTTTATTTTTTAAATAAAATATTTTTCCATCAACACTTTCAACATCATCAGGATTTAACCAATTATTGTTTTGATCACGATAAGTTTCATGACAAACCATACCTTGAGTAAAAAGACTCTCGAATGGCTCTGATAAACTTAGTTCTTTATTTTTATATGTTATTGCTCTTACAAAAAACCTTGAATAAAGTAAATGTAGTATTGCATGTTCAACACCTCCAATGTATTGATCAACTGGCATCCAGTAATTTACAGCATCATAATCAAACCCATAATTTTGTTCATTAGGAGAGCAAAATCTAAGAAAATACCAAGATGAGTCAACAAATGTATCAAGTGTATCTGTTTCTTTAAAACATTCTTTTCCATTAATTTTAATTCTTCTCCACTCATTCTTATCATTAAGAGGATTTCCTTTTGCTTTAAGATTTATTTTTTCAGGGAGTGTTATTGGAAGCTTATCTTTAGGCACCGGGTAAACATTTCCATCATTATCGTAAGCCATAGGTATGGGGCAACCCCAATATCTTTGTCTGGAGACCCCCCAGTCTTTTAATCTAAAATTTATAGTTTTTTTTCCTAACTTTTTTTTTTCGATAATTTTGATTGTTTCTGTAATTGACTCCTCAGGAACTTTTAATCCATTTAAAAAATCAGAATTTATAATTGTACCTATTCCTGTGTAAGCTTCTTTTTCAACTTTGAAATTATTATCTTCTTCGTTTGGTTTTACAACAGTTTTAACAGGTAATTTATATTTTAATGCAAAATCTAGATCTCTTTGGTCATGACCAGGACATCCAAATACTGCACCAAAACCATAATCCATTAAAACAAAGTTAGCGAAATAAACTGGAACTTTTTCACTTTGATTTAAAGGATTAACAGCTTCAAGTTCAGTTTTGAACCCAATCTTTTCTCCCTGCGCTATAGATTCTTCTGTTGTTCCTGTTTTAGAACAGTCATTTTTAAACTTTTGAAATTTAGAGTCTTTTTCGTAAAATTTAGAAATTGGGTGATCTACTGAAACTGCCAAAAAAGAAAAACCAAATAAAGTATCAGGACGAGTCGTAAAACATTTTATTTCATTAATAGATGGATTACCTTCAACCTTAAAATTTATTTCACATCCAAAAGATTTTCCAATCCAATTTTTCTGCATTATCTTAACTTTATTTGGCCAATTTTCTAAGTTATCTAGACTTTCTAAAAGATCATCAGAAAATTTTGAAATATTAAAAAACCATTGACTTAACTTTTTTCTTTCAACAACCGCACCAGAGCGCCAACCTTTTCCATCAATTACTTGCTCGTTGGCTAATACAGTTTGATCTACTGGATCCCAATTCACATAATTTTCTTTTCTATAAACTAGCCCTTTTTCATACATTTCGATAAAAAAAAGTTGTTGGTGTTTGTAGTAATCTTCGGTGCAAGTTGAAATTTCTCTATCCCAATCTATTGATAATCCCAGTTTCTGGAGTTGTTCCTTCATAATAGAGATATTTTTTTCAGTCCAAGTCTTCGGATGTAAATTGTTCTCCTTTGCTGCATTTTCTGCTGGCATACCAAATGAGTCCCACCCCATAGGATGTAGAACATTAAAACCTAGTAAAGCTTTATACCGAGAAAGTACATCTCCTATCGTATAATTTCTAACATGTCCCATATGAATTTTCCCGGAAGGATATGGAAACATTTCTAGACAATAAAATTTCTTTAATTTTTTATCTATTTTTGATTTGAAAGACTTGTTTTTAGTCCAAAAATTTTGCCACTTTTTTTCGATTTTTTTAAAGTTGTATCTATCCATAATTTTTCAGAGATGACTGAAATTATTATTTCTTAGTTTTTTTTTCTGAACCTTTTTTAAGTAAAGCTGCTTTTTTTAAAATTGCTAACTTAATTTCATTACCTATATTTGATTTTATTTTATTTATTTTGCAATTTAGCCTTTCATTATCCAAGCAAACCTTCTCATGTATCATCACTTCGATTCCATCTGCTCTTATTTCATTGCTTAAAAATCTTACAGTTACTTTTAGTTCTCTATTATTTTGATTGTCAGAGTTTACATTCCCAGAAAACCAGTCTGTGATTAGGATACCTCCCGAATAACTCGCGTTTGTAAAACTTACAAAATCGAGAACTTCAATTGAAGCCCTCCACAATTCATTTGAAGAAGCAAAATCAAACACTCCTCCTTTTTTTTTATCAGAAAAAAGGGTAACACCTCGACCCTCCTCAATATTTTTTTTCACTCTTTCTTTGGCATCGTGAGGAACTTCACGTGCATCTGTATACCTAAATGGATTTTTGCATCCTGTTTCAAGTAATAATAAAATTAGCAACGAGCTTAAAATTACGAATTTGAATTTCATGTTTAGGTATACATTTTTTATGACATTATTTGAAAAAACACATCTAAAACTTAGTAAATCTTAAAAAAGCACCAAAATGACACATAAAATCACAATTGCATGTAAAACGTGGCTTTTTAAGTGATATTTATGCAACATAAATTAATTTTATAAGCATTTATGCGGCTTGTTTGTAAACTTAATATCTATTTATCTGTATAAAGCCCCTATTCATATGAATAATTAATAACAAAAGGAGTATTTATTATGAATACACTAAAAAAAATTGGACTAACAGCTTTAGGAACATCTTTAGTTGCTGGTTCAGCATATGCAGGTGAAATTACTGCATCAGGTGACGCTGGTTATACCTACTCATCTGAAGAAGTAGGTGTAAGAACTGACGAAGGTTATGGTTTTAACCATGACATTACGTTTTCTGGTTCAGGAGAATTAGATAATGGTTTCACAGTTTCTACAACTATGATCTTAGTAGAAGGTGCTACTCTATCATCATCAAACGTAACTTTGACGATGGGTGGAATGGGATCAATCCAAATCGGAAATGGTTTAGGTAACTTAGGTGGTATGTACGATGATGTAACACCAAGAGCTTACGAAGAAAACCATGACGGTATGAAAACAACAACTGCAATAGACAGCATGGGTTATTTAATGGACGGAAATGCAATCTTGTATAAATCTCCATCATTTGACGTAGGTGGTGCATCTGTTTCAGCAGCATTTGCTTACACTCCAGAAGCTGGTGATTCAGCAACTGGTGAAGGTGGTGTTTCAGCTCAATCAGGTTCATATGGATCTGGTACGGGTGTTGGTGTTAATGTATCTTATGCAGGTTTATCTGCTGGTGCATTTGCTGACGAAGTGCAAAATGACCAAGGTAGTGCTACTAAAAAAGCCAACCCTATGACAGCAACTTGGTTTGCTAATTACTCATTTGGTCCAGTAACAGTTGGATACCAAACAGGTGGTTTAGATATGGGTCTAGTTGGTGACGGTGGCGCAGCTACTGCAGCTAAAAAGGTAACTAATGCAGCTGGTAATTTTGAATTTGAGAAAATGTCAATTGCGTTTAACGTAAATGAAAACTTCTCAGTTTCTTACGGTGAATTAGAGGAAACTTACGATGCTCAGTCTAACGTAAAAGGTGGAACTGAAATAGCAGACGTAGTAATGGAATCTGATTCAATACAGTTCGCATACACAATGGGTTCAATGTCAATCAAAGGATATCAGACAGACGAGTCTAATCCAGGATATGACAGTAACGCATCTGGTAATGAAGTAACAGAATTAGCAATTAACTTTGCGTTCTAATTATTTAATTACAAGTTAAAAATTTAAAACGGCCTAAAAATTATTTTAGGCCGTTTTTTTTTATCCAAGATATAGAAGCAATTCCAATAGATTTTGTAGAATTTACTCTTTTCAAGTTATTGGAATTTATACCACCTAAAGCGATGATATTTTTGTTAGTTTTTGCTGCAAGAATATTAAATTTTATAGTATCTAAGTAATTATTATGTTTTTCAGTTTTAAAAATAGGGCTTAAAAATATTTCTTCACAGTTTTGTTTTTCCTTAATTTTTATTTCAGAAATGTTGTGTGCAGAACCTATTATTTTAAATTTTTTTCTAATATTTAAATTACTGTAAACTAGCTTTTTATTGAAAGAGGGTAAATAAACTCCTTCTAGCTTAAGTTTTAAAGATAAATTTAAGTTGTTGGATAAATATAAATTAAATTGTTTTTTTTTACAGAAATTTCTAGTTTTTATTAAATCTTCGATGTAATTCTTACTATTATAATTTCTAAAAATAACATTTATTGATTTATTGATATTTGATAATTCTTTTAAATTGAAATTTTGTATGAAATAATAAATCTTTAAATTCTTATGCATAATATTGTAAATAACCTAATACTAATCAATAAGGAGCTAAGCGCAATAAATACAAATACAAAAATAATTGCAGTTTCAAAAACCTTTCCAATAAAGCATATTCAGCCTGCGATTGATCATGGACATTTGCATTTTGGGGAAAACAAAGTTCAAGAAGCTTCAGAAAAATGGACAGAAATAAAAGAGAAAAATAAATCAATAAAGTTACATTTGATTGGAAAATTACAAACTAACAAAGTAAAATTTTGTCTTCCATTATTTGATTTTATCCACTCTCTAGACAATATTAAATTAGCAGAAAAAATAGCTAACGAACAAATTAAAAAAAATTATAAGCCAAAATTATTTATCCAAGTTAATATTGGAGACGAAGATCAAAAAAGCGGAGTTTCTTTATCTGAATTTGAAAATTTTTATAAAAAAACTGAGGATTTCGAATTAGATATAATTGGTTTGATGTGTATACCCCCTTTCGTTGAAGATACTGAGTACTATTTTAAAAAAATGGTCGAAATCCAAAAAAAAACAAATCTTAAGGAGTTAAGCATGGGCATGTCTAATGATTATCTTTCTGCTGCAAATAACTCCGCAACGTATGTAAGAATAGGTTCGAAAATCTTTGGTGAACGTAGTTAATAAATCTTAATTTTTGTTTTTTTATTTATAAGTTTTAATAAAATTAAAAGATCCTTTTTTAAAAGTGCTACACATCCCGCTGTTCCGTTGAAATTTTTCGTAAGGTGCACAAATATTGCACTTCCTTTAAAAGGTTTAGGTTTTTTCAAATTATAATCAATAACAATTAAAATATCATATTTGTTATCTTTTCGATATAACCTCTCATGTTTTATTTTTTCTTTAATACTTATTAAGGAATTATATTTTCCACTTTTTGGCTCATTACACCATCCCATATTTCTTTTTATTTTTTTTAAATTTAACTTAGTTTGTATATTTTTAATTCTATCATCTCTATAGTAAACAGTATCAAGTTTAAATAATCCTCTTGGTGTTTGAAAATCACCTTCTCTTTTATTACTAGAGATTCCTTTTTTTCCAACTGCACAACGAAAAATAAACTCGTCAAAAATTAAAGTATCTTTATTTTTAACTTTTATTAGCATAAATTAACCAAATGAGTAAATCAGCAGTTTATATTTTAAACTTTAGAGCTTTATATAATATTATTTATGAGATTAAAAACTTTTTTAACTTCGATTTATTTGATTTTGAAAACGAGAAAGATCTAATAAATGAACAAAAGAAAAGAGAAAATAAAAGTTTTGTTGTGCTGACAAAAAAGAAATTAAATAATAACTTAATAAACAAAAAACAAATAATAACAATTGAAAACTATCCATTTAACTTCTTTTCGCTTGCTGAAAAAATTAATTCAAATTTATTAATGCAACAATATGATTTTCAATCAAGTATAAATATTAATAATTATAGATTAGATTTGAACTCGAGAATTATTTCTTCTAAAAAAAATAAGCTTAAGCTCACTGAAAGGGAAATTGAGATAATATTATTTTTAAAAACTCGAAAAGATCCAATTAGTATTAATGTTTTGCAAAAAGAAGTTTGGGGTTATGCAGAAGACTCCGAAACGCATACAGTGGAAACTCATGTATACAGACTGAGAAAAAAGTTAAAAAAAACATTTGATGATCAAAATTTTATTAAAAGTGATAAAAAGGGTTACTTTATATAGTGAAAAAAAAAAATTCCATCGCTAAAGATTTAATGACACCTAAATATAAACTTAGAGTAATTAAACCAAAAAAAGGTAAAGGAAGTTTTAAAAGAAAAAAAAAATGATTAAAATATTTTAAAGTCTTGCACCAATTTGTTGAATTACTTTTGATGACATTTCAGTGCCTTTATCCAAACTTTCTCTTAATGACATGTTATTTACATGACCATGTAAAAATCCTGCTGCAAAAAGATCTCCTGCGCCTGTCAAATCAACAATTTTAAGATTTTGTTTTATCCCACATTCAACAACTTCGTTTTTATAAATTGCTACAGCTCCTTTTTCACCTCTTGTTAAAACGATTATTTTACTAAGAGACTTTGAGAAACTTATTACTTCATCGAAAGATTTTGCGTCTATTAATGACATTATTTCTTGTTCATTTGCAAAAGTTATATCTAATTTATTTTTTACAAGTTCTAGAAAATGAGGCTTGTGTCTATCAACACAAAATTGATCTGATAAAGACATAGCGACCTTATTTGCATTTTGTATAGCTTTATCAAATGCTTTTTTAGGATCACCTTCATCCCACAAATATCCTTCTAAGAGAATGATCTCACTTTGCTTAATTGCATCTGCGCTAACATCATTTTCGTTTATTTTTCCTGCAGTACCTAAAAAAGTACACATGGTTCTCTCAGAATCAGGAGTTACCAGTATTAAACAAGTCCCTGTTGGAAGTTCCTCTTTTTTTTTAGAATAAAAATATTTTACACTTTCTTGTTTCAGTCCCTCTTCATACTTTCCACCGAGCTCATCATCAGAAACTTTACCAATAAAACCAACTTTATTTTTTAGTTGAGACAAACCAACTATTGAATTTGCAACCGAGCCACCAGAAACAGTTTTTTCTATTTTAAGATTTGAAAGCAAATTTTTGAACTCTTTTTCCTCAAAAATCAATTTCATGGTACTTTTATTTAAATTATTTTTAGATAAAAAATCGTCATTCACTTTGCAAATAACATCGACAATCGCATTTCCTATTCCTAAAATTTTCATTTTATGCTTTCTTTGTTTTAATTGGTTTCTTTCTATTAGGATAACAACTAGTACAAATTTTACAAGTTATTCCGTAACATTCACGAGCCTTACAAAACTCTCTACCATAAAAAATTATTTGAAGATGCAATTTATTCCAATATTTTTTTGGAAATATTCTTTTTAAATCTTTTTCGGTTTGAGCAACGTTTTTCCCGTTTGTTAACCCCCATCTTTGAGCTAATCTGTGAATATGGGTGTCGACAGGAAAAGCAGGATGACCGAAGCCTTGAGACATAACTACACTTGCTGTTTTATGACCTACGCCTGGCAGCCTCTCAAGCTCTTCAAAAGTTCTCGGTACATTGCCATTATATTCCCTCTGTAAAATTTTTGATAAATTATAAATACTTTTTGATTTAATTCTAAATATTCCGATTTTTTTAATCAATTTTTCAATTTTTTTTCTTCCTAATTTTAAGAAATGAATAGGCTTATAATATTTAGGATAAATATTTTTTGTAACATTATTTACATTAACGTCTGTACACTGAGCAGATAAAAGAACAGAAATTAGTAGTGTAAAAACATTTCTACTTTTCAAAGGAACTGAAATTTTTGGATATGTTTTATTTAATATTTTTCTAATTAGTTTAGCACGATATTTTTCGCTCATTAATTAAAGTTCAAAAGATCTCTCATTGAATAAAGACCTGGCTTCTTATTTCTTAACCATTTTGCGGCTGCGAGAGCCCCTTCAGAATAAAGTGCTCTATCAAATGCCTCATGATTTAAAGTAATAATTTCTTTACCACTTGAAAAGGATACTTCATGTTCTCCAATAATTTCCCCTTTTCTTAATGAATTAAAATTAATTTTTTTTCCATAAGGAAATGATTTTTTATTTAAATATGTTTTTCCCATTAATTTATAAAAGTCTTTTTTCTTACCAACAGCTATTCCTTTTCCAAGCATCAAAGCTGTTCCGGATGGATGATCTTTCTTATGTTTGTGATGTATTTCAAAAACTTTGCTTAGAAAATTATTTCCTAGAGATTTTGAAGTAATTTCAGTTAAGTACATTAATAAATTTATTCCTAAGCTCATATTCCCCGCTTTCAAAATTGGTATTTTTCTGGAAAATGTTTTTATTAAATTTTCTTCTTTTTTTGTAAATCCAGTCGTGCCTATAACAATCCTTTTTTTTAATTTTGCTGAAATTTTTAGAATTTCAAAAGTGCATTTTGGTGTTGTAAAATCTATTATTAAATCGGCTTTTTTTAAAGATTTTTCACTATTTAAACTTAAATCAACACCATTTATTTTTTTTTTTATTTTTCTATTTTCTGTAAGAGCAACTATATTGAAGCTTTTGTCGGATTTTGCAGATTTTATTATCTGCTGTCCCATTCGTCCCATGCATCCTGAAATAGCTAAATTTATTTTTTTCATTTGTTAAATGAAATATAGAACTATCACAACAACCAAAACAATTATAGCCCAAATAGATATATTTTTTAGGAATACTTTAAATTTTGAGTTTGACGAAATAAAACCAGGAAGCACTAATATTAAAACTAAAATTAGTGCTATAGCAGGCATTATCTGTTCAAAGTTCATGAATAAATTTTTTATATATTTACAAGCCTAACTTTTCCAAAAACTTTTAGCTTTTTGAAAGAATTTTTTTATACTTGGGTTAGACTTCTCATTTTCAATTTCTCGAAATTTTTCAAGCAACTCTTTCTGTTCCTTATTTAAGGAAATTGGGACTTCTGTATTTACTTGAATATAAAGATCTCCCATTCCACTTCCTCTCATATAAGGCATTCCTTTTCCTCTAAGCCTGAATTGTTTTCCACTTTGTGTTCCAGGAGGAATTTTAATTTTCGCTTTACCTCCATCAATAGTAGGAATTTCTATAGAGGTGCCTAAGGCAGCGTCTGCGATCGAAATTGGACACTCAAAAAATAAATTTTCGTCAGATCTTTTAAATAAATCATGGGAATAAACATTTATAAATAAATATAAATCACCATTACTTCCCCCTCTAGTGCCGGCCTCACCTTTACCAGATAGTCTTATTCTAGTTCCATCATCAACTCCTTTCGGAATAGTTACAGACAGCCTTTTAGAGGATTGTTTCTTACCTTGACCTCCACAACTAGAACACGGGTTAGTGATTTCTTCACCTGATCCTGAACATTGCGGACAAGTCTGTTGAACTGTAAAAAACCCCTGACTTGACCTAACTTGACCATGACCACCACACATCGAACAAGAACCAACATTATGTCCAGGTTTAGAGCCACTTCCTTTACAAGTTTCACATTTTTCCGAAGAAGAAAATTTTATATCTTGTTTTTTGCCAGAGTAAGCTTCCTCAAGAGTAATAGATAAATCGTATCTTAGGTCAGAACCTCTATTGTTCGATCTTCTTGACCTTCTTCCACCACCAAAACCCTCACCAAAAAAATCTTCAAATATATCCGAAAAATGGCTAGAGAAATCAAAATTACTAAAACCTCCTCTTCCACCTCCACCATTTTCAAAAGCAGCATGTCCAAAATTGTCGTAATTTTGTTTTCTTTCTGCATTTGAGAGTACATGGTACGCCTCTGACGCCTCTTTAAATTTATCTTCTGATGCTTTGTCTCCTTTATTCTTGTCAGGATGATACTTTACTGCTAATTTTCTGTAGGCTGATTTAATCTGATCAGGTGTTGCGCCTTTACTGACACCCAAAACATCGTAATAATCTCTTTTTGCCATAACAATTTAGAGACAATCTGTTGTTATTTAGGCGCTTTTCTCTTTATTCTCGTCTTTTACTTCTTCAAAGTCTGCATCAACAACGTTATCGTCCTTTTTACCTTCTTCTTTTTTTTCTTTTGGTGCATCTCCAGGTTTAGCACTCTGTTGGGATTTATATATTGCTTCACCTAACTTCATTGAAGACTGAACTAAATCTTGAGTTTTCTTTTTAATATCTTCTATATCTGTACCTTTAAGGGCATTTCTTAGATTTGCGGATGCCGTCTCAATTGCTTTCTTGTCTGCTTCTGAAACCTTAGATCCATGTTCTTTTAGATTTTTTTCTGTAGAGTGTAAAAGCGTATCAGCTTGATTTCTAGCATCTACTGAATCTCTTTTCTTTTTATCAGCTTCTTTATTTGCTTCAGCTTCTTTTACCATTTTGTTAATTTCTTCCTCACTTAGACCTCCAGATGCCTGTATCTGAATTTTTTGCTCTTTACCAGTTCCTTTGTCTTTAGCAGAAACGTTTACAATTCCATTTGCATCAATATCAAATGTTACTTCTATTTGTGGGACACCTCTTGGAGCTGGCGCAATACCAACTAATTCAAAGTTTCCTAAAACTTTGTTATCAGTCGCCATTTCTCTTTCTCCTTGAAGAACCCTGATAGATACAGCAGGTTGGTTATCTTCAGCTGTAGAAAAGACCTGACTTTTTTTTGTAGGTATCGTTGTATTTTTATCGATTAATTTCGTTGAAACTCCGCCCAGTGTTTCAATTCCAAGTGAAAGTGGGGTTACGTCAAGTAGTAAAACATCTTTAACATCACCTTGTAAAACACCAGCTTGAATTGCTGCGCCCATAGCAACAACTTCATCTGGATTAACTGATTTATTTGGATCCTTGCCAAAAAAGTTTTTTACTTCTTGTATTACTTTTGGCATTCTAGTCATCCCACCTACTAAAACAATTTCATCGACTTCTCCTGCTGATAATCCTGCATCCTTTAGAGCTGTTTGGCATGGTGGAATTGTTCTAGAAATCAGGTCTTCAACTAATGCCTCCAGTTTCGCTCTTGTCATTTTTAAATTAATATGTTTTGGACCAGTTTTATCTGCAGTAATAAATGGGAGATTTATTTCTGTTTGAGTAGCTGAAGAGAGTTCTATTTTAGCTTTTTCAGCTGCCTCTTTTAATCTTTGTAAAGCTAATTTATCTGATTTTAAATCGATTCCATTTTCTTTTTTAAATTCGTTTAAAAGATAATCTACAATTGTATTATCAAAATCTTCTCCACCTAAAAAAGTATCACCATTTGTAGATTTAACTTCAAATACACCATCACCCAATTCTAAAATTGATACATCAAAAGTACCACCACCTAGATCGTATACTGCAATCTTTTTATTAGCTTTTTTATCTAATCCGTAAGCCAAAGAAGCGGCTGTTGGCTCATTTATAATTCTTAAAACTTCTAGGCCAGCAATTTTACCAGCATCTTTTGTTGCTTGTCTCTGTGCATCATTAAAATATGCTGGGACCGTAATCACTGCTTTTGATACTTCTTGTCCTAAATATTTTTCAGCTGTCTCTTTCATTTTCTGAAGGACAAAAGCTGAAATTTGAGAAGGAGAATACTTTTGACCTTTAGCCTCTATCCAAGCATCACCTTTATCTGAATTAATTATTTTAAACGGTGCAGTTTCAATATCTTTCTTAACTGTAGCATCATTAAAATTTCTACCAATTAACCTTTTCACTGCAAAGATAGTATTTTCAGGATTAGTTACAGCTTGTCTTTTAGCAGGCTGACCAATTAGTTTCTCATCATTATCAGTAAAAGCTACTACTGAAGGAGTGGTTCTTGCACCTTCTGCATTTTCTAATACTTTTGCTTGCGTACCATCCATAATAGCTACACAAGAATTGGTTGTTCCTAAATCTATTCCTATTACTTTACTCATATTATTAAGGTCTCATATAAGTGCGATTTTCTTGTCTACAAGCTTGTTTTTGCTTGATTTTTATCTTTTTTCTCTTCATTTTTATCAATTTCATCTTTTTTTTCTGAATTACTTGGTTTTTTTGATACTGCAACTAAGGCAGGTCTTAAAAGTCTATCTTTCATCATAAATCCCGTCTGAATTTCTTGAACAATGGTTCCAGGATCTTTTGAGGCATCTTCAATTTCCATCATGGCTTGATGAAAATTAGGATCTAATTTTTTATTTATTGTTTCAATTTGTACAATATTATTTTTTTTAAAAATTGAGACCATATCTTTTTTAATAATATCTAGGTGCTCAAAAATTTTTTTTAATGAATCAGAATTTTTTAATTTCTCATCGTTCTCAAGAGAAATTTTAGATCTATCGAGATTATCCAGCAAGTTGAGTGTTTCTCTAGCAAAAGTAAAGCCACCGTACTCGAAAGCATCATCTTTTTCTCTTTCATACCTTCGTCTCTGATTTTCCATTTCTGCATATGCTCTTGCTAATTTGTCATCAAGTTCTTTTATTTTTTCCTCAGTAGACAATTCCTCTTTAACCTCTTTTTTTGTATTGTCTTTAATATCTTTATGTTTTGGTTTTAAATTTTCATCATTATTTTTATTGATATTATTTTTGTCCATACAATGTTATATGGTAAGGAAATTTAAAATTTCTAGATGAAAACAAAAAAAATTCAAAATTTAATTATAGGCTCAAATAATCCAGGAAAAGTAAGAGAAATTAGGCAGTTATTACCAAAATATATAAATGCAGACTCAATAATTAATTATAAACTCAAAAGCCCAAAAGAAACGGGTAAGACATTTTTACAAAATTCATATTTGAAATCAAAATATTTTTCTAAAAAAACCAGCATGATTTGTTTAGCAGATGACTCCGGGTTAGAAATTGATATCTTAAATAAAAAACCAGGAATATTCTCAGCGAGGTGGGGTGGAAAAAAAAGTAATTTTAATTTAGCAATAAAAAGGGTTTTCAGAGAACTCAATAAGGTAGATAAAAATTGGAAAAAGAAAAAAATTAATGCTAGATTTGTTTGTGCACTTAGTATTTGTGGACCAAAAATAAAAAGTATTCACTCTATTGGAAAAGTTGAAGGTACAATTTCAAATAAAAAAATTGGAAAAAATGGTTTTGGATATGACCCGATATTTATTCCAAGTGGAAAAAAATCAACATTTGGACAGATGAAATATAAAAGTAAAATTAAAATTGATCACAGGGCAAAAGCGTTCCATAAAATCAAAAAATTTTTATAAAACTGTCTTCGCTTACACTATAAAAATTTAACTCATGATTTATTTCTTTATCTTTAATTTGAAAAATACCAGATATTCCCTTGAATTTATTTTCTTTACTAAAAATTTTTTCACTTACTTCGAAATTATTTTGTAAAAGAATATAATAAACCAAACCAACCAGGTCATATGTTATCAAAGAAAGCTGGTTCGGTTCTGTATTATAAAATTCTGTAAAATTTTTTTTGAATTGATCAAAGTTTTCTTTATCTACCGAAGGAAAACTTATTGGTTGGGATGCTGTTTCTTTGAACAAAGTTTCATCAAACCATTGATTAAGGGAAATAAAATTTACATCTTTTGGAGATACATCAGTATATAAAAGTGATGTTGTAACACTTTTTAAACTTTCATCAAAATCTGCTATTACAACCGAGTCATAACCTACTTTTCCTAACGTATCTCTTTTACTTAAAATTTCTATTTTTTTTTCTTTATTTTCCTCGTCTGAATTTTCAATACGTTTAATCTCATCCTCTAAGTTTTGTTTTCTTATTTGATATCTTGTTATTTTTTCTATCTGTTTTGTTAATTTGGTAGGTTCTGTGTCATAGTAAAAAACTTTCTTAGCTTTAAACTTTGTTTCTTTTATCGCTATCTCTATTTCTTCTTTATAATCTTTTTTTGGGATTAAAATTAATGTTTTTTTTAAATCATTTAATTGTTTATATTTTTTAATTGCACGAAATTGAGATCTAGCATTGATGCCAGCACTAATAACGTTTTTTGGATTGTTCAAAGTTTTGTTTGTTAAAGATAAAAAGTAGGCATCTTGAAATTTTTCAAGTCCTTTAAGATTTTTATTAAAAACTGGTCCTATGAAAATTCTTACACCCTCTATGTATAATTCCTCAACCTTTTTAAGTGTTTCTAAATTTTCAGCTTTAGTGTCACGTGGTAAGATATTTATCATATCGTTATCTATTTTTTTTATGGCTATTCTTGCCGAGTTAAATATTGATTTACCTATATTTTCAAATTCTCCTGAAAATGGTGCTAATAATCCGATTTTAATTTCACTATTTCCTTGAGCAAACTTAGGAAAAATTATTAACAAAGTTATTATAAAAAAAAACTTAATATCTACTTTCATTTATTAATCTTTATTATAATTATATTCATTAATGATTCCATTAGATCAAAAAAAATTTATAAACTTTAAAAGTGGTTTATATGTGGTTTCTACACCAATTGGTAATTTAATGGATATTACACTAAATGCCTTAGAAATTCTTAAATTATCAGACCTAATTTTGTGTGAAGATACCAGAGTATCAAAAAAAATTTTAGATAAATATAATATAAAAAATAAAGAGCTTTTTGCATATCATAAATTTAATGAGAAAAAGAGCTTGAATAAAATTACAAGCTTGATTGAAAGCGGTAAAATAGTATCAATAGTTTCTGACGCAGGAACGCCCTGCATATCAGACCCAGGGTTAATTCTTGTAAATGAGTGCATAAATAAAAAATTAAATATTTTTTCAATTCCAGGACCATCATCAGTGATCTCAGCTGTTTCAATCAGTGGTTTTTCAGATAAATTTATCTTTTATGGTTTTTTTCCTGAAAAATTAAAAGAAATTAAAAGTGATCTTGGTGCTTTATCAAAATTGAATTTAACAATAGTTTTTTTTATATCAGCCAAAAAATTTAAAAAAAATTTTATCTATTTTGAAAAATATTTTTCAGACAGAAATATGTTTATATGTAAAGAATTAACAAAAATGTACGAAGAACACTTTAGGTTAAGTGTTTCAAAAATAAAAAATTTTAATATTGAACTGCGAGGAGAAATTACATTAGTACTATCTGAAAAAATTGAAAACGAATCAAAAAACAAATTATTAAATCAAGACAAAAATAAAATAAGAAAACTGATGAAAAAATTAAGCATTAAAGACATTGTAAATGAAATAAAAAAAAATAAAGATATACCAAAGAAAGATATTTACAATTATTGTCTTCAATTAAAAAATGAAAAATAAACTCTTATTATTACCATTACTTTTTATAATATTGAATGGATGTGTTGGAACATCTTCACAGGGACTATTTGGAACAGGAGTAAGCATTGCAATTGATCCAAGGTCCTTAGGAACACAAATAGATGACAATATAATGCAAAAAAATTTAACAGCTAGATTATTACTTGTAGATAAAAAATATCTTTTATCGATAAATACAAAAGTTTTAGATGGAAGGATTTTTTTTACTGGAAAAGTGGATGACCCTGAGGAAAAATTAAAGATAACTAAGATGGGCTGGGAGACAAAAGGTGTAAGATCTGTAAGAAATAATATAATTATTAAAGAAGAATTTAATTTTAAGCAGTCGGCTATAGATCTTTTAATTACATCTCAACTAAGATCGGCTCTAATGTTAAATAATAATATTAAATCAACAAATTACAATATCGATACCTATAAAAAAAAAATCTATGTTTATGGCATTGCTCAGACAAAAGAGGAGCAAAAAGAGGTTATAAAAGAAGCTAAAGTTATTCCAGATGTTGAAAGAGTTATTGCTAGTATTTTACTTGTAGAGGATTTAAGAATTCAAAAAGACTAAGTCAAAATTATTAATAATATTTGACTAACAAAGGACATTAAGATTATAAAACTTAAAAAAACTATTGAGTACATAATTGTTACAGCTCTATTTCTTTTTCTTCTAAGTAAAACAAAATCTTCATCATCTAAAATAGAAATATCTCTTTTTCCTTTAACTGGATAATCATAACTCCATCTCCACACGGAATTCCCAAACCTTTTATCCATTTTATTAAAATATTTTATCCAGGCTTTTGACCAGAGAAATATAAAATATAAAATAGATAATAGAATAATCTCAGTTAACATTTCTTTCAGTTAACTTTTCCATAATTTATTACTCCCGCGGAGTAGGCTGCTACAGAAGCAAGATTTAGTATTTCAGATGTTGATGATCTTAAGGGAACAATTTCTATCGCTCTGCCTAATCCAATTAGAAGTGGGCCAATTACTTTTGCTCCTCCTAAAGTTTTCATCATTTTATATGCTATTGCAGCACTATGTTGACCTGGCATAACTAAAACATTTGCTTTTCCAACTATTTCTGAAAACGGATATAGTTCTTTATATTCTATACTAAGAGCAACATCAGGCTGCATATCACCATCAAACTTAAAATCTACTTTCATCGATTTTAATATATCTACTGCATCTCTGATATGTTTAGTTCTACTAGTAATTGGTTGCCCAAAAGTAGAATGAGATAGAAAAGCAACTTTTGGATCAAATCCAAACAATCTTACTACTCTTGAAGCCGAAATTGCAATTTCAGCCATTTGTTTTGAAGTTGGATACTCATGAACAGTGGTATCAGCTATAAATACCGTCTTACCTCTACTCACAATCATATTAAGGCCAAACATTATCTCACCAGGTCTTGCATCAACGACTTTAACAACTTTTTTAAGAGATGATGCATATCTTCTAGTATTCCCAGTTACCATTGCATCTGCATCACCACACTCAACCATACAAGATGACCAAACAACACGATCATTTCTAATTAACTTATCACAATCCCTTTCAAGTAGACCTTCTTTTCTATGTAGTTTTTTAAATAAAAATTTGACATATTTTTCACGCAAAATTCTATTTTTTGAGTTAATTATTTTAATGTCTAAGTTTTCACTATAACCAATTTCTTTCAATTTTTTTTTAATGATTTCTTCCTTGGCCACAATTATTGGTACACCTAATCCACCCTTTTTAAAAGCGATTGCAGCTTTTAAGGTTTCTTCATCTTCTCCATCTGCAAAAACTACTCTCTTTTGGTTTTTTTTAATTTGATTGTTAATACCCTGCATAATAGTAACAGAAGGGTCCAATCTTTGTTTAAGTTGTTCTGAATAAGTTTCAAAGTTTTCTATTTTTTTTCTTGCTACACCAGTTTCCATCGCTGCTTTTGCTACTGCAACAGGAATTACACTTATTAATCTTGGATCAAAAGTCGAGGGTATTATATAATCCTTGCCGTAAGATGGCCTTTCCCCTCCCATTGCAGCAACAACCTCATCAGGAACTCTTTCCCTTGCTAATGAGGCAATAGCATTTGCAGCGGCTATTTTCATTTCTTCATTAATTGTTTTTGCTCTAACATCTAGAGCTCCTCTAAATATGTATGGGAAACCTATTAAATTATTTACTTGATTTGGATAATCAGATCTACCGGTTGCTATGATAGCATCATTTCTTACTTCCTCGACCTCTTCTGGTGTTATTTCTGGGTCTGGATTAGCGCAAGCGAATATTATTGGGTTTTTTGACATTCTTTTTACCATTTGTTTAGACAATATGCTCTTAGAAGATAGTCCTAAAAAAACATCTGCTCCATTAATTGCTTCATCAAGACTTCTTTTTTTTGTAACTATCGCATGAGCAACTTTCCATTTATTTAAATTATCTCTACCCTTATAAATAATACCCTTGCTGTCAATCATAGTAATATTTTTAGAAGGAACTCCAGTTTTTTTTAATAAGTTTGTACAAGCAATAGCTGAAGCACCAGCTCCATTGACTACAACTTTTATTTTTTTAATTGATTTTTTTGAAATATCTAAAGCATTAATCAGAGCCGCAGTTGTTATTATTGCTGTACCATGTTGATCATCATGAAAAACTGGAATATTCAATATTTTTTTTAATTTTTCCTCTATTATAAAACAATCGGGAGCCGCTATATCTTCTAAATTTATCCCACCAAAACTTCCAGCAATGCTTTTTACACTTTTAACAATTTCCTCAGGATCTGAAGAATCTATTTCAATATCAATTGAATTGATATCTGCAAAACGTTTAAATAAGACTGCCTTTCCTTCCATAACTGGTTTTGAGGCAAGCGCTCCAAGATTACCCATTCCCAAAATTGCTGAGCCATTACTTATAACAGCTACCAAATTTCCTTTACTTGTGTAATCATAAGCAGCTTCAGGATTTCTTGATATTGCTTTTACAGGGGCAGCGACTCCTGGAGAATATGCTAAAGCTAGATCCCTTTTTGTAGTCATAGGTTTAGAGGAAATTATCTCAATCTTGCCAGATTTATTATTATGATGGAAATCTAGAGCTTCTTTATCAGAGTAATGTTCAATTTTTTTTTTTTTCATATTTTATTAAATAGATATGTAAATAGAACTAATTTATAAGACTAATATGATTTATGAATCTAATTAAGTCAACTAGCACATTTAGTTTCTTTGTCCTCATAAGTAGAATTTTAGGATATTTGAGAGATGTTTTAATTGCAATTTATCTTGGTTCAGGACCTATTGCTGATGCTTTTTTTGTAGCATTTAGAATACCTAATACTTTTAGAAGATTATTTTCCGAGGGCACTTTTAATTCAGCATTTATTCCAAGTTATATTTCAGAATTGAATAAAGGAAAAAACGAAGCAAAAAATTTTGCAGATAATGTCTTTAATTTTTTAAGTTTTGTACTTTTATTAATAGTCTTAATTATAGAAATATTTATGCCTTGGTTTATCTTACTTATTGCTCCAGGTTTTAGTGAAGATTATGAGAAACTTGAAGCAACAATAATTTTGACAAGGATTACTTTTCCATTCCTTTTTTTTGTAAGTTTGAGCTCTTTTTTTAGTGCAATTTTGAATTCGCATAATAAATTTGCAATTGCTTCTGCAGCACCAATAATTTTAAATATATTGCTTATCATAACACTTTTGTTTGCAAATTATTTAAACGATGGATTAGTATATTATCTATGCTATGCAGTAAGTATATCAGGTGTCTTGCAATTACTTTTTTTAATTTTTTTTACAAAAAAATTGTATTTTCCAAAATTTTCTTTAAAAATTGACTTTAGCAGTAAATTAAAAATTTTTTTTAAAAAGCTATTTCCAAGTATATTTTCTTCTGGAGTTACACAAATAAATATTTTAGTTGGCACAATAATTGCATCATTCCAAGCTAGTGCTGTTTCATATCTTTATTATGCAGATAGAATTTACCAGATAAATTTAGCTATTGCTGGAATTGCGATTGGTACGGTGTTGCTACCAAACTTGAGCAAATACGTTGAAAAAAAAAATCAACAAAAAATAATTTTTATACAAAATAAATCTCTTGAACTAAGTTTATTTTTAAGTCTTCCAGCAACTGCAGCTCTTTTAATTGCATCTGAACAAATTACTTCAGCGCTTTTTGGGTATGGATCTTTTGATCATTTAAGTGTTAAAAACTCTGCAAAGGCCTTGTATTACTTTGCATTTGGTCTTCCTGCATTTGCGTTAATTAAAGTATTTTCGAGTTACATATTTGCTAGACAAAATACTAAAACACCATTTAAATTTTCAGTCTATTCTGTGGCAATTAATATACTTATAAGTGTTCTTTTTTTTCAAAAAATTGGATTTATTATAATTCCTATCGCAACAACAATATCATCCTGGATAAATGCAACTCTCTTATTCGTTTTTATAATCCAAAAAAAATATTTTACTTTTAGTGACTCATTTATTTATTCATTTATGAAAATTATTTTTTCATCTTTATTTACTTCATTTATTTTCTACCAATTTATCAATTATTTTAGAGATTTTCTTACTTATAAAAATGACTATAAGCTAATTACTATTGTAATGATTGTTCTTGCAACATTTATAATCTATGTGTTAATTTCAATCCTTACAAAGGCTTTCAAAATCTCAGATATTAAACTAAAGTATTAAGAGATATGTCTAAAAAAATTTTTTCTGGTGTACAACCATCGGGCAATTTACATTTAGGAAATTATTTGGGCGCAATTAAAAATTTTGTAAATCTTCAAAAAGAAAAAGAAAATAATTGTATTTATTGTGTAGTAGATCTACACGCAGTAACTGTTAAGCAAAATCCAGAAATTTTAAAAAGAAACATCAGAGAAACTACGGCGGTATTTTTAGCTAGTGGTATTGATCCAACTAAAAGCATAATATTTAATCAATCTATGGTTCCTTCCCATTCAGAGGGAGCTTGGCTTTTAGGATGTGTAGCAAGAATGGGATGGTTAAACAGAATGACACAATTTAAGGAAAAAGCAGGAAAAGATAAAGAGAAAGCAAGTGTTGGACTATATATTTATCCAATATTAATGGCTGCAGATATTTTATTGTATGACTCCACTCATGTTCCTGTAGGTGAAGATCAAAAACAACATTTAGAACTTACAAGAGATATAGCTAATAAATTTAATTTAGATTTTAAATGTGAAAATTTTTTAACAGTTCCTGAGCCTTTAATTCAAAAAAATTTTTCAAGAATTATGAGTTTAAAAGATGGAACAAAAAAAATGAGTAAATCCGACTTATCAGATCAAAGTAGAATTAATCTTACAGATGATAAGGATCAAATTATAAATAAAATTAGAAAAGCAAAGACTGATAGCGATCCACTTCCACATGATGATGAGAACCTAAATAAGAGATCAGAGCTAAAAAATCTTTTTGGAATTTTCTCAAGTATAAATGACCAAAGTTTAGACACTACAATAAATGAATTCAAAGGAAAAAATTTTTCTGAGTTTAAAAATAAATTAGCAGAGACATTAATTGAAAAAATAAATCCAATTTCAATAGAAATTAATAAATTATTAAAGGATAAGGAATATATTGATAAAATACTAAAGAATGGATCTTCTCAAGCAGAGGAAATTGCAAAAAGAAAGGTAGAAGATATAAAAAAAATAATAGGTTTTTGAAAAAAAACTTCAAATTTAACAATAATTAACTATATATAGATTATGTTCGTTCAGACACAAAAAACACCCAATCCAAATTCGTTAAAATTTCTTCCTGGAAGAAAAGTCTCTAACGCTAGTGCAATAGAATTTAAAAAAAATGATATTACAAATAATTATCTTATAAAAAATATATTATCGATCGATGGTGTTGAAAGTATTTTTTTAGGATCCGATTTTTTGTCCATTAATAAAAAAGAAAAGTGTGATTGGGAGAATATAAAGCATATTGTCATCTCACTAATAAATGAATTTTTTTTGGAAGGGAATGAACTAATAATTGACAAAAATTCAGATGGTGCCACAAACCCAAATTTACAAGACATAGAAAAAAAAATTATTCATGTTTTGGAAACCAAAGTCAAACCTGCAGTTGCCAATGATGGTGGTGACATAAAATTTTTAGAGTATAAAGACGGTGTGGTTAAAGTAAAACTACAAGGAAGCTGTTCTGGATGTCCCAGTGCGACTATAACACTAAAACAAGGAGTTCAAAATCTGCTCAAACACTATATCCCTGACGTTAAACAGGTTGAAGCAGTTTAGAATTAAGTTTAACTGATATGTTAAAAAGTAAAAAAATAAATCTTCAGTCTTTAAAAAAGATACTTGTTGAAAGGGGATTTGTTGTAAAGAAAAAGAAGAATAATTTTAATTTAGCAGAATTCAAAAGCTTTTACTTTACAGTTTTATCTGGATTCGTATTAATCTTAATTTTTTCACTTATTCCACTTTCAGTAAACATTAAGGATAATATCAAAATTAATAAATCTACAGTTGATAACAATTCTAACATAGACTTTCAAAGAGTGTTAGATGGTAAAGAAATTGGACAAAAAAATATCGATGAAGGTCTTGATATTAAAAATTTGTTTGAGGACATATTTTCTATTGATGAGGTTCCAACAGACACAGTTAGGTTAAGTGCATCAACAATTAACCAACTTTTTAAAGATACAAATTATAATCTTGAAAACGTTAGAAAAACTAAAATTGTTAAACCAATAAGGCTTTCTCTTTTACCATCTGAAATTAAAAATATTGAGAGCACTAAAAAAAAGAAAAGTTTATTTATAAAAATAATTCTTCCCTTAATCTTGGAAGAGAACAAGAGAATTAAGATTGATAGGAAAAAACTATTTACAATACTCAACAAAAATATGAACTCTGATGCTGAGAAAAAATGGCTTAAATCCAAATTTAAACAATACGGAGTTATAAACAATGATTTGTCCACATTAAAAGTTAGAATGGATATCATTCCAGTATCTTTAGCACTGGCTCAAGCAGCTAAAGAAACAGGATGGGGAACCTCAAGATTTGCTATTGAAGGAAATGCATTATTTGGACAATGGACATGGTCTGGTGAGGGAATAAAGCCAGCTGGAGTTGATCCAGAAAATTCAAAACACAAGGTTATGAAATTTAAGGTACTAAAAGCATCTGTAAGAGCATATCAAAGAAACTTAAATACTCATGGGAGCTACAAATCATTTAGATCAGAAAGAGCTAAAATGCGAGATGCGGATATTGATTTAGATAGTTTACATTTAGCTGATTATTTAGATAAATATGCGGCGACAGGAAAAGAATATACTAAAATAATAAAAAAAATAATTAAACAAAATAATTTACAGGATTTTGATAAAGCAAAATTACTTCCATCAAGCATTCAATTAAAAAATATTATTTAATTTTGTTTTACGGAGAATTGTAAACCAAACCATCTCCAACCATCAATGTCATTAAGTGAACAATTTATCCTCCCTCTTCTAAAATTAAATTTATCTGAAAAATTAACAACTAATTTATTATTATTTAATTTTATATTTGTCTTTTTCCATCCAGCACCTTCATCCGAAAAACAATTAATATTATTTAAATTATTTTGACCTTCAAAAAACTCAATTTCTAAATTAGGTGGATTATTACTAGTGATATATTTATCTTCAGGTGTTACTTTTTTAAATTCCAAAGGTAACAAATCTATATTGAATTTGAATCTTTCTAAATCTCCATATTTTTCATTCATTGGAAATCTTGGAAGTTCATAGGGATCCTTATTGACATCTATGACTCCTGAATGCTGACCAAAACCATATTTGAAATGTTTTTTTATAAAAGAAGCATGTTCAAGACTAAATTCACCGAATGGATAAGAAAAATAAATAGGATTATATCCTAAATTATCCTTAAAAATTTCTATTGATTTTATTATGTCACTTTTAAATTTATCAAGGCTGAATTCTAATAAATATTCATGAGAATGAGAATGGTTGCCTATAAACGCGAAATTTTCTCTTTCTATTTCTTTAATTTGTTCCCAGTTCATATATCCATCTTTTCCTACCGCCTCAGTAGAAATAAATAAAATAAATGGAATTTTATTGTTTTTTAAATATGGCCAAGCGTGCTCGTAGAAAGACGAAAAGCCATCATCGATTGTAATTAATATTTCTTTATTTGTTTTAACTTTGAGAAAATTTTCATCGAAATTTACTGGATTCAGGAAATTATAATTTTTCATTTTTATAATCTCTATATGTTTTTTAAAAATTTCCATCCGTATATTTGTTGATGGATATTTATTCTCATTGAATCTATGATACATAATTGAGAGAATACCCTTGTCATTAGCAAAAGATTTAATTTTATTTTCTTCTGATTTTACACTAGAAGTAAAAAAGAAAAAAATTATGAATATGTTAATAATAGATGCAACAAACGAAAATATTTTATTAGGCCTCATATCAAATAAAAATGTTTATACAGTGACTCACATTAATAGTAAAAAGAATTATGATAAACTGACAATATTAATTAATAAATTCTTATTAAAATATAAAACTAATTTAAATAAAATTAAACGAATATATGTTAATAGAGGACCAGGCAGTTATGCTGGTATAAGAAATTCCTTATCAATTGTTAAAGCTATACATTTATCAAATCAAATTGATTATTATTCCTATAGTAGTTTTGATTTTAGAGATAAAAAAAATATTAAAGATGAGCCAAATAATTTAAAAAATCTGATAGAATTGCCTAATTTATGTAATAAATATAATGTTAAAAAAAATTTGATTAAACCTATTTATTTAAGTTAAAATAAACTTATGTCAGATAGTATAGAGCAAAAATGTCTAGCAAAAGGTGTAAAACTTACCGATCAAAGAAAGACAATTGCAAGAGTTGTTTCAGAGTCAAAAAAAAATTATGGAGAATCAGACCATCCAGATGTTGACGAACTTTATAAGAGAGTGCTTAAAATTGATCCTAAAATAAGTATAGCAACAGTGTACAGAACAGTTAAGCTGTTTGAAGAAGCGGGAATTTTAACAAAACATGATTTTAAAGGCGGCAAAGCTAGGTATGAAGAATTAAGAGAAAGTCATCACGATCATTTGATAGATGTAAAAACAGGCGAAATTATAGAGTTTGTAGATAATGAAATAGAAAATTTACAAAAAAAAGTAGCAGAGAAATACGGATATGATTTAGTTGATCATAAACTCGAACTATACGGCGTCAAAAAAAAAAATAATTAATGTCAAAAAAAGTATTTGTTAAAACATTTGGTTGTCAGATGAATGTTTATGATTCAGATAAAATAACTGATGCACTTAAAATAATTGGGTATAAAAAAACTGAGAATTTAAATTCAGCTGATTGCTTTATTTTAAACACATGTCATATAAGAGACAAAGCCAAAGAAAAAGTTTACCATGAAATTGGTAGAGTAAGGGAAACGTTTCTTAATAAAAGAAAACCATTAGTGATAGTAGCAGGATGTGTTGCACAAGCCGAAAATACTGAAATGCTTAAGAGGGAGCCGTATATAGATTTAGTTATTGGACCACAATCGTATCACAAGCTAAATGAAACTATTTTAAAATTTGAAAAAAATAAATTTAAAAATGAAATTACTGATTTTGATACCTTGGAAAAATTTAATTATCTGGACAAAATAAAAAATAAAAAAAGTAAAGTTTCCTCTTTCTTAACAATTCAAGAAGGATGTGATAAATTTTGCCACTTTTGCGTTGTGCCTTATACAAGAGGACCAGAATACTCTAGACCTTTTGATCAAATATTAAACGAAGCCAATGTATTAGTTCAAAATGGTTCTAAAGAAATTATTTTATTAGGACAAAATGTAAATGCTTATAGTTATCAAGAGTTCAATAAAGAGTATAGACTTTCAGATTTAATAATGTCTCTTGAAAAAATTGATGGTATTGAAAGAATACGTTATACCACTTCTCATCCGAGAGATATGACTAAAGATTTATTAGACTGCTATAAAGTTTCAAAAAAATTAATGCCATTCGTTCATTTACCTATTCAATCAGGTTCAGATAAGATTTTAAAATTAATGAATAGAAAACATAAGGTTGAGGAATATATTAATACGTATAATTATTTAAAAGGAGTTAACGATAGAATAGAATTTTCAAGTGATTTTATTATTGGATATCCAGGAGAAGAAACTAAGGATTTTGAGAATACAATAAAACTAATAGATAAATTAAAATTTATTAACTCATATTCTTTTATTTATAGTGCAAGACCTGGTACTACAGCTTCAAAACTTGAGCCAATAAAGGATGAAATTTCAAAGGGAAGACTAAAAATTGTTCAGGAAAAACTATTTGGATATCAAAAATTAAAAAATAAGTCTTTTGAAAATAAATTTATAGATGTTTTAGTGGAAAATGAAATTCAAGGACAAAACAAATTATTTGGAAGAAATGAATACATGAACTCAGTCATTTTTGAGGGTAACAAGAATTTAATTGGTAATATTGTTCAGGTGAAAGTAACAAAGACTAATCAAAATACTTTATTTGGAGAATTACACAAAAAAAAAGATTTAAGGCAGCATAAAATTGAATAGAGCAAGACCAAACCTAAAGAGTAATTTAAAATTTGTTTATTCAGATAACGATAGTCTGAGTGTAATATTTCAAGATAATAATATATTGATGGGTGTAGTCGGTGAATTCAATAAGAACTTAAAAGAACTTGAGAAACTTACTGGAATAAATTTATATTTTAGAGGAAATTCAATAATCATCAAAAGTGATCAAAAAAATAATGAAATTGTAAAAAATGCAATTATGTTTCTTGCAGACCAATTTATAAATAATGGCACGATAGAGAAAAAAGATATATTATCATCAATTAATAAGTTTATGATTAACGAAAATAGTAATACTGGTCAAAAAATTGAATATATAATCAAAACACCAAAAAAATCAGTTATTCCTAGATCTGAAAAGCAAAAAAAATATGTCAGAGCTCTTAAAGAAAGCGAAATAATAATCTCTACTGGCCCTGCAGGTACTGGCAAAACTTTTTTGGCTGTTGCTATAGCGTTAACTATGCTTTTAGAAAAAAAAATTGAAAGAATAATTTTATCTAGACCAGCTGTAGAGGCGGGTGAAAGACTTGGTTTTCTACCAGGGGATATGAGAGAAAAAGTCGATCCATATCTTAGACCACTTTATGATTCTTTATATGATTTGCTGGACTTTGAAAAAATTCAAAAAAAAATAGAAATTGGGGATATAGAAATTGCACCACTTGCATTTATGCGTGGTAGAACATTAAAAAATTCTTTTGCAATCTTAGATGAAGCCCAAAACGCAACAGACACACAAATAAAAATGTTTTTAACAAGAATTGGAGAGAATTCAAAAATAGTTATTAATGGTGATCCATCACAAATTGATTTACCGAATAAATCCTTATCAGGTTTAAATAGATCTAAAAAACTAATAGGTCACTTAGATGAAATTTCAGTTGTTGATTTTGATCATTTGGATGTTGTTAGACATCCACTAGTTTCAAAAATTGTAAAAGCTTATTCAGATCAAAAAAATGATAAAAGCTGAGGTTATCATTGATAACACAGCCTGGAAAAAAAAAAATAGAAATATTTCTAAAATATTTAATAAAATTTTGAAAAATCTACCAACTGGTTATATTTCAAAAAATAAAAAAATAATAATAACAGTATTGTTATCAAATAACTTTAAAATAAAAAAATTAAATAAAGTTTTTAGAAAAAAAAATAAAGCTACTGATGTCTTATCTTTTCCAATAAGAAAAAGTATAGACAAAAATTTTTTTTATTTAGGGGATATCGTTATAAGTTATGAATTTATGAATAAACCTATAACTACGAGTTTAGTTCAATTTAAAAAAAAAGTTGCAAAAATTTTTATCCATGGTTTTTTACATTTGGCGGGATTTGATCATAAGAAAAAAAGAGATTTTAATAAAATGCAAAAAGAAGAGTTAAAACTTTACAATTTGGTGAAAAATAAAATTTGAAAATAAATTTTAAAAAAAAACTATTTCCTTATGCATTTATCTTTTTTCTGGGGGTATTAAGCTCCTTAAGTCTTCCACCATATAATTTTTTTATAATTAATTTTTTTACTTTTCCGGCTTTATTTATTTTCATAGTTAAAAAAAAATTTGAATTAACTAAATCAGAGTATTTTTTAAAAGGATGGATATTTGGTTTTGGATATTTCATTTCCAGTTTATATTGGATAACAATATCACTTACATTTGATCAAACATTTAAAGTATTTATTCCAATTGCCTTTTTGTTTATCCCATTATTTCTTGGCATATTTTATGGTCTCGCTACATTTTTTCTCTCTTTTTTTAAAAAATTCAATAATATTTCTTTGATCCTTACTTTTTCAGTTCTACTGTCAGTTTTAGAATTTTTTAGGGGAAATATTTTATCAGGCTTTCCCTGGAACTTGATATCATTCTCATTATCTGAATTTTTAACAATCTTACAGACACTTTCATTGATTGGTACCTATAGTTTTAATTTATTTTGTATTACTTTATTTCTTCTTCCGTCCTTTTTATATTTGAAAAGAACAAAGTTCGATTATTATTTTATTATATCATTCGGAGCTTTAATACTTTCAGGAATCATATTTGGCGAAATTAAATTGAATGAATCAAAACATACACCCTTAAATAATAATGATTTTATTATTAAGGTGATTTCTCCCAAAGTAAGTATTGAACGATTTTATTACACTGAAAGCGAAAATGAGATACTTAAAAATTTAATCAAACTCAGTTCTCCAGATAAAGACATCAAAACTATATTTGTTTGGCCTGAAGGAATATTTAATAATACAGATTTGAATAGTTTAAAAAAATACCAAAATATTTTCAAAGAAAATTTTAGTGAAAATCATTTAATAATATTTGGAATAAACAACTCTGTTAATAAAAAAATATTTAATTCATTAGCTGTAGTAAATCATAATTTAGATTTAATTGAATCTTATAACAAAAATAATCTTGTTCCGTTCGGTGAATTTTTACCTTTAGAAAAGTTTTTGAAAAATTTAGGCATGAAAACTATTACAAATTTTTATAACTCATATTCTCCAGGTCAAAAGAGAAATGTAATTAATTTAGAAAATCAGAAATTTGCTATTAGTTTTTTACCATTAATTTGTTACGAAATTATATATTCTGGTAGTCTCTCAAAGACAAATAATTATGATTTAATTATAAATATCTCCGAAGATGGATGGTTTGGAGAATCAATAGGACCACATCAACATTTTTCTCACTCAATCTTTCGATCTATTGAGGAAGGGAAAAGCATTATTAGATCAACTAATAATGGAACATCTGCAATGATAGATCCAAATGGATTAGTTTCTCAAATATTTGAGTCAACTTATGAGGGAGTAATTGAAATTAAACAAATAAAAAACCCAAATAAAACTTTTTTTTCAAAATATGGGAATAATATATTCTTTTATTTTATTGCTATTTATATTAGCTTAATTTTTTTTTTAAAAACAAATAGGGAGAAAAAATAAAATGAAAAAAGATTATTTGTTCACTAGTGAGTCCGTATCAGAAGGACATCCAGATAAAGTTTGCGATAGAATTTCAGACATGGTTGTAGACACATATTTAGGCTTGGAACCTCAAGCAAGAGTGGCATGTGAAACATTAACGACCACTAACAAAGTTGTTTTAGCAGGGGAGACAAGAGGACCAAATATAAATAAAGACGAATTAATTTCTAAAGTTAGAGGTTGTATAAAAGATATTGGATATGATCAGGAAGGTTTTACCTATAAGGAAGCAACTAAAATAGAATGCCATTTACACTCTCAATCTGCTGATATAGCTATGGGAGTTGACTCATCAGGAAATAAAGATGAAGGCGCTGGAGATCAAGGAATCATGTTTGGATATGCATGCAACGAAACCGATGTACTCATGCCGGCCCCAATTCATTTTTCACATAGAATCTTAAGACTTATGGCTGAAGATAGAAAATCTGGAAAGTTAAAAGGAATAGAGCCAGACTCAAAAAGCCAAATTACTATTGAATATAAAGATGGCAAACCAAAAGCTGTAAAATCAGTTGTGATTTCTACACAACATTCAAAAGACGTGAATTTAGCAAAAGTAAAAGAACTTTGTATTCCGTATATTGAAAGATCTATTCCTAAAAATTTGCTAGGGAACTTAGATGAAAATGAAATTTATATTAATCCAACAGGGAATTTTGTAATAGGTGGACCAGATGGCGATAGTGGTTTAACTGGGAGAAAAATTATTGTAGACACGTACGGAGGTGCAGCACCCCATGGCGGTGGAGCTTTTTCAGGTAAAGATCCAACCAAAGTTGATAGATCTGCGGCTTATGCATCTAGATATTTAGCAAAAAATATTGTGGCATCAAAAATTGCAGATAAATGTTTGATTCAATTAGCATATGCAATAGGAGTATCAAAACCTTTATCTATTTATGTGGACTTGTTCAGTAACGATGAAGAAAAAAATCTACACGTGGAAAAACTTATAAAAGAAAATTTTGATCTTAGCCCACGAGGAATTAGAGAAATGCTAGGATTAAATAAACCAATATACGAAAAATCAGCTGCCTATGGACATTTTGGAAGAGATCCAGGCAGTGATGGATCATTTTCATGGGAAAAAACTGATAAAGCATCAGTATTTAACAAGTAAATAAAGTTGAAAAACTAAGAAAAATAATTATATTCATATTACATTATTGAAATTTCAAAATGGGCTTCGGCCCATTTTTTTTTGGAAGGAACAAATGCTAAATAGAAGAGCAGACAAACTTGAATTAATTAGAATAGCAGAGGCTGTAGCTTTAGAAAAATCTATTGATAAAGAGGTAATAATAAATTCAATGGAAACTGGTATAGCAAAAGCAGCAAAATCAAAATTTGGGAATGATAATGAAATTGAGGTTCAGATTAACCGAGAAAATGGTGATATTGGAATATTTAGAAAACTGATAATTTGTGAAAAACCAGAAAATATTAATACTGAAATTAGCTTAAACGATGCCCTGAAGATTAGTGAAGAAAATAAAGATAAAAAGATTGGAGATATTGTACTCCAACCGCTACCTTCATTTGATTTTGGTAGAATTGCTGCTCAAACTGCAAAACAAGTCATAAGTTTCAATGTGAGAGAGGCTGAAAGAGAAAGACAATTTAATGATTTTATAGATAAAAAAGACACAATATTAAGTGGAATAGTCAAAAGACTAGAATTTGGCAACGTAATTGTAGACTTAGGAAGAACTGAGGCAATAATACAAAAGAATGAATTAATACCTAGAGAAAATATAAAGGCTGGAGATAGAGTAAAAGCATATTGTAGCGATGTAAGAAGAGAACCAAGGGGACAACAAATATTCCTTTCTCGTGCACATCCAAAATTTATGGAAAAATTATTTATTCAGGAGGTTCCAGAAATTTATGATGGCTTAATAGACATTATTTCATCTGCGAGAGATCCTGGTAGTAGAGCAAAAATTTGTGTTAAGGCGATAGATAATTCACTGGATCCGGTAGGTGCATGCGTAGGAATGAGAGGAAGTAGAGTCCAGGCTGTTGTAAATGAATTACAAGGTGAAAAAATAGATATAGTAAATTGGTCAGAAGATCCAGCAGTAGTAGTTTCTAACGCACTGTCCCCAGCCGAGGTTCAACGAGTTAATGTTGATGTTGAAAATAAAAAATTAGATGTAATTTTAACTGAAGAAAATTTAAGTAAAGCAATTGGTAGAAGAGGTCAAAACGTAAGACTAGCAACAAAATTAATGAACTATGAAATTAACATAATGACTGATCAAGAAGACTCAGAAAGGCGTCAAACTGAGTTCAAAGAAAAAACAGAAAATTTTGTAAAAAATCTAGAACTTGACGAGACTCTTGGCCAACTGCTAGTTGCTGAAGGATTTTCTTCAATTGATGATTTAAAAGATTCCTCTATCGAAAATTTAATTAAAATTGAGGGTATTGAAGAGGAAACCGCAAAAGAATTATTAGAGAGAGCTAATGAGTTTTATAAAAAAGATCAAGAGGAAATATCTAATAAGATAAAAGACCTAGGTGTCGAAAATAATTTAATCAATCATGAAGGATTAACTCCTGGGATGTTAGTAACTCTTGGAGAACAAAAGATATTAACCTTGAATGATTTTGCGGATCTGGCCTCAGATGAATTGACAGGAGGCTATGATTTAGTGAAAGGAGAAAGAGTAAAAATAAAAGGATATTTAGAAGATTTTGCTCTTTCAAAAAAAGAGGCTGATGATTTAATTATGTCAGCAAGAGAAAAAATTTATAAAGATTGAGAGATGAGTTATGGAGAAAAAAAAAATCAAATTAAAATTAACAGGAAATTTAAAGAAATCTATCTCGAATATTGAAAGAGCGAAAACTCAAAGTAGAAACTCAGTTTTAATTGAAAAGAAAAATAATAAGTTTTCAAACAAAAAAACTTTTAATACATCAAATAGGAAGGATTTTGGATTAAAAAAAAATGCAGCTCCAAAATTTAAGTCTCTAAGTATAGAAAAACCAAATTTACCAAATAATGATTATGAAAAAAGAAGATTGGCAGAGCAAAGAGCAACAAAAAGATTAAAGGCAGAACCTGATAAAAAAGATTCAAAGGGTAAACTTGGAGCAAAAAGAAGAGAACTAAAAATTACTGTATCAAGAGCTTTAAGCGGAGATGATGAAGGCAGAGCAAGAAGTTTAGCTTCTTTAAAAAGAGCAAAACAAAAAGAGAATAGAACTTTTCAAAAAGAAACTACTAGAGATAGTTTAAAACCTGTAAAAAGAGACGTTAATATTCCTGAAATAATAACGATTAGAGAGTTGGCAAATAGAATGGCTGAACAGTCAAGCAATATTATTAAGCACCTTTTTGGAATGGGAGTAACAGCAACTATTAATCACTCAATTGATTCTGATACAGCAGAATACTTGGTAAAAGAATTCGGACATAATCCCATTAAAGAGCAAAAGGCTGATGAATTAATAAAAAAAACTAAAAAATCAAAGACTGAAAATTTAAAAAATCGACCTCCAATTGTAACTGTAATGGGCCATGTTGATCATGGTAAGACTTCGGTTTTAGATGTTTTGAGGAAAGCAAATGTTGTATCAGGTGAATTCGGTGGTATTACACAACACATTGGTGCTTATCAGATTAATCATAATTCAAATAAGATTACTTTTATAGATACTCCAGGTCATGCTGCATTTACTGAAATGAGAGCTAGAGGTTCAAAACTTACAGATATAGTAGTGTTAGTTGTTGCTGCTGATGATGGAGTAAAACCACAAACAATTGAGTCAATAAAACATGCGAAAGCTGCAAAAGTTCCAATTGTAGTTGCAATTAATAAATGCGACCTTCCAGAAGCAAACCCACAAAAAATAAAGAACCAACTTTTAGAACATGAATTAATAGCTGAGGAATTATCTGGTGATACACTTATGGTAGAAATTTCAACAAAAACAAAACAAAACTTAACAAGATTAGTTGAGTCAATTATTCTACAATCTGAGCTTCTAGATTTAAAGGCAGATTACCAAAGTAAAGCAAATGCAATTGTTTTAGAATCAAAAATCGACATTGGAAGAGGACCTATTGCAAATATAATTATAACAAATGGAACTTTAAAAAAAGGAGATTACTTCGTAAGCGGTTTAAAGTGGGGGAAAGTAAGAGCAATCATAAATGATTTGGGGCAAAGCGTTAACGAAGCTCAACCAGCATCACCCGTTGAAGTATTAGGAATTAATGGCGCATCTAAGTCGGGCGACGATTTTATAGTTTTGGATAATGAAAAAGAGGCAAAAGCACTATGTGATGCAAGAGTTGAGGAAACTAAAATTAGTAAAAATCCTATAACTTTTGCTACTCAGGAATCAGCTTTTAAAGATAAAATTTCTGAAGAGTTAAATATTATAATTAAGTCTGATGTACACGGGTCTTCTGAAGCAATTAAAAATGCTATATTTCAAATAAAGCATGATGAGATTAAACCCAAAATAATTTTATCCGATATTGGAATGGTTACAGAAACAGACGTGAGTCTCGCAAAAGCTTCAGATGCTATATTAGTTGCTTTCAATGTTAAACCTACCAAAGAGGCAAAAAAATTAGCTGAAAAAGAAAAAATTTCTATATCATCATATAATATCATTTATGAAGTTTTAGATTTTGTAAAAAATAAAATGTCTGGTCTATTATCCCCTGAGGTAGAAGAACAAGTTCTTGGATCAGCTGAAATACTCGAAATTTTTAAAGTTTCTAAGGTAGGAAAGGTTGCTGGATCAAAAGTTATAGAGGGTGAAATTTTAAATGATGCTAATGCAAGAGTTATAAGAGACGGAGCAATAATATATAACGGAAAAATTAACACAATCTTTAGAGAAAAAAATCAGGCAAAACAAGTAACAGCAGGACTTGAGTGTGGAATTACACTCAAAGATTTCAACGATTTCCAAAAAAAAGATATAATTGAAGCATATAACTCAAAAATCACAGAAAGAAGCATATGAGAACAAAAAAAAATAGTAGAACTCTTTCTCAAAGACAATTAAGAGTAGGCGAAATGATAAAACAAGCGTTAGGAACTATTTTTATGAGAGGAGAGGCAAAAATTCCAAATATAGAAACCAATAATATTACGGTTACAGAAGTTAGAATGAGTCCAGATTTAAAATCTGCTAGAGCTTTTGTCTTACCCCTTGGCGGTAAGAATTCTGAGGAAGTGGTAAATACCCTTAAAGAATTTTCATTTATAATTAGAAAAGTTTTATCAAAAAAAATTTCAACAAAATTTCTCCCAAAGATTTTTTTTGTTAAAGATGAATCTTTTGATTATGCAGAAAAAATTGAGAATTTAATAAAAAAAACAAACAGACAGGAAAAATATGAGTAAAAAAGCAAAAGAAGTGGCAATTCATGAAAAAGATACAGGATCATCTGAGGTTCAGATAGCTTTGTTAACTGAGAAAATTGAAAGTTTATCTAAACATATGAATTTATTCAAAAAAGACAAACATTCATCTGTGGGACTTTTGAAAGCTGTCAATAAAAGAAAAAAGTTATTAGACTATCTAAAAAGAAAAAAGTTAGATTCATATAAAAATGTAATAAGTAAATTAAATTTAAGAAAGTAGATAATGTTCAAAGAATTTATAAAAGAAATTGAAATAGGTGGGAAAAAAATAAAATTAGAAACAGGCAAAATAGCCCGTCAAGCAGATGGAGCTATAATAGCAACTTGTGGAGAAACAGTTGTGCTAGCGACTGTAGTAGGTGCTAAAAAAGTCAATCCTGAGGTTGATTATTTTCCTCTTTCAGTTAATTATCAAGAAAAATATTATGCAGCAGGTAAAATACCTGGTGGTTATTTCAAAAGAGAAGCAAGACCAACTGAGAGTGAAACATTAATTTCAAGATTGATAGATAGACCAATCAGACCACTTTTCCCTGATGAATTTAAAAACGAGGTTCAGCTTCTTCCAACAGTAATTTCATACGATAAAGAGAATGAGGCTGATATATTATCCATAATTGCTTCTTCTGCAGCATTAGCAATATCTGGAATGCCATTTCTTGGTCCTGTAGGAGCCTCAAGAGTTGGATTTATAGATGGTAAATATGTATTGAATCCATCTAAAGCTGAGTTAGAAAAATCCAAATTAGATCTTGTAGTGGCTGGAACTAAAGATGCAGTACTCATGGTAGAGTCTGAAGCAAATGGATTATCAGAGGAAGAGATGTTAAATGCAGTAAAATTTGGCCATGAAAACTTTGTTCCGATAATAAAAATGATAGAGGAGTTAGCAAAAGAGTGTAGAAAACCTGATTGGATAGTTGAGAAAAAAGATTTATCAGAAATTAGGAAAAAGTTGGAAAAAGAGTTTACAGAAGATCTGAAAAAAGCTTTTTCTACAAGAGACAAACAGGATAGATCAAATCAAATTTCCAAAATTACCGAACAAGCAAAGAAACTCTTCGAAGAGGATGAAAATTTTACTGAATTAGATGTAAATTATGAGCTTAAAAATTTAGAAAAAAGAATTGTAAGAACAGATATTCTAAAAAATCAAAATAGAATTGATGGAAGAGGTCTTGCAGATGTAAGACCAATTATGTGTGAAGTAGGTATATTGCCAAGAGTCCATGGATCTGCTCTTTTTACAAGAGGGGAAACACAAGCAATTGTTACCACAACACTCGGTACCTCAGATGACGAACAAAGAATAGAAAGTCTTGACGGTCTACAAAGAGAAAGATTTATGCTTCACTATAATTTTCCACCATTTTCAGTAGGTGAAACTGGAAGAATTGGAACAGGAAGAAGGGAGATAGGACATGGTAAACTAGCCTGGAGAGCGATTAACTCGTCTTTACCTTCAAAAGAAAGTTTTCCTTATACTTTTAGAATTGTATCTGAAATTACAGAGTCCAATGGATCTTCTTCAATGGCTACAGTTTGTGGTTCATCTTTAGCTTTAATGGATGCTGGGGTTCCTTTGAAAGAACCAGTAGCAGGAATTGCTATGGGGTTAATAAAAGAAGGTGACGATTTTAGCGTTTTATCAGACATTCTTGGAGACGAAGACCATTTGGGTGATATGGACTTTAAAGTTGCTGGTACAAAAGATGGAATAACATCACTACAAATGGATATAAAAATAACAGGAATAACTTTTGAAATAATGGAGCAGGCTTTAAAACAAGCAAAAGATGGTAGAATTCATATTCTTGGCGAAATGAATAAGGCATTATCGAAATCAAGAGATAACGTTGGAAAACATACACCTAAAATGGAAAAAATTACTGTCGATAAAAAAGATATAGCAACTGTAATAGGCAAGGGTGGAGCAACAATAAGAGAGATTGTTGAAAAATCAGGAGCAAAAGTTGATATTACAGACGAGGGCGTTGTAACTGTTGCAGCTCCAGATGAAGAGTCCAGAAATAAAGCAATGCAAATGATTAAAGATTTAACTGCAAAAGCTGAATTAAACAAAATTTATAACGGCAAAGTGATGAAAATTATGGAGTTTGGTGCTTTTGTAAACTTCTTAGGCAAACAAGACGGACTTGTTCACATTTCTGAATTGGCTGACAAAAGAGTTGCCAAAGTAACAGATGTTGTTAAAGAGGGTGATGAAGTTAAAGTTAAAGTAATTGGTTTTGATAGAGGAAAAGTAAAACTTTCAATTAAACAAGCTGCAATATAAAAAATACAATATGCAAAATCAAGAAATAATAAAAATAATTGAAAACTTAAAAGGCAGAAGAGGCTACGAGGAAAAAAAAGCGAATAAACTTGGCTTTACATCGTTGTATGCTTACTTAGAAGACAAAATACTAAAAGAAAAAAAAGCTGCAGAAGAAGGAAAAAAAGAATTAGAGAAAATTAAGTCTGAGAAAGATACAAAAAAAGAAGAAAAAAAAAGCTGTAGCTGTTGTTAAAACTAATAGCGAAAAATTGATTTATAAACTAAATAATTTTGAAGGCTCTAATGAAATTAAATCTTAGAGAAAAAATCTGGTGCTTACTATTTAGATTTCAATTTATAAGAAAATATGTTTTTTATAAATTAAATAGATACAAAGAAAAACTCAAAACTCTTGATAGGTTAAAATTAGACTCAAACTCGTTTGTAATAGATATTGGTGGAAACAATGGTGTCGTATCTTACTATATTTTCGATAAATATAAATGTAAAATCGACATCTATGAACCAAATCCTTATTGTATTTTAATACTAAACAAAATCTTTGCTAAAGAATTAAAAATCAAGATCCATGAATCAGCTGTCTCTAATTCTGAGGGATTTAGTAATTTATATTATCATCAGTTTGAGAAAAATTTTAAAAATATGTCACTTTCTGAAAGTTCAACATTAGAAAAAATCAAAAGCAATATATCAAAGGAAAAATTTAAAAAAGTAAAAACTGAGAATATAAAATTAATTTTAGATAAACATGAAACTATTAATTTTTTAAAAATCGATATTGAGGGTCATGAGTACAAAATTTTACCTGAAATATTTAAAAACTTAGAAAAGATCGATATTATTTTTTGTGAAATGCATGGTGGATCACATAGAAAAGAATTCAAAGAACAATATGATTTTTGGAAAAAGAAAATTGAATTTATTGAAAATAAGAAGTTTTTTACTTGGTAGCAAGCCAAACGCACCTGGCAACAGAACGCCTCTACTAATCTAAATTAATTATACTTTCTTTTATTATTTCTGAAATCAACTTAGCACCTTCATAATTTGGATGAATTCCATCACTTTGATTAAACTTTGGATTTAAAGCCACTTTTTTTAGTAAAAAAGGTATTAAATTTAAATCATATTCTTCTGCTAACTTAGGAAAAATATCATCAAATTTCTTTTTATATGCTAATCCGTTTGTTGGTGACGCTTTCATGCCTGCCAAAATTATTTTTATATTTTTATTTTTTATAATTTCTATAATTTTCCCTAAATTTTTTTCTGTTTGATCTGGATTAATTCTTCTAAGCATATCATTTGCGCCTAATCCTAAAACAATCAAATCGATATCACTATCAGAGGTATATTCCTCAATTCTATTCAATCCATCTTCTGAAGTATCTCCAGAAACACTTCCGTTTACCACTTTGATATTAAATCCAGCTTCTTTTAAATCATTTTCTAAAATTATTGAAAGTGCCTGGTTTTCCTTTAAACCGTAACCAGACATTAAACTGTCTCCGAACAATAAAATTTCATTTACATCATCTAACTTATTAGTTTTGCTACAACTAGTCAAAAGTAGGCTGAATAGAAGTATTTTAAAAAATATTAAAAATTTATTTTTCAATCCTACTTATTTATTTTGTGTTTAATTTTACTTATTAAGAAAATAGCAATTGCACTTAGTGCAGCAAATACTTCAAGCGCATGACCAGAATCACCCAGTATCATTTGGACAACATAAAATATAATACAAACAATAAACCAAACTAGAATTAACATTATTTATTTTTCTATTTGTGAAAGTTTCTTTTTAAGTTTATTTGATAATCCTTTGAACCACTCTAATTCTTTACCCGATTCCGGGAGTACCGCACCATATTCAATCATCTGTGAAGGTGGTAGATCAACTATATAAACCCACACTTGAGTTTCATCTAATTTTGTTTTTTTTACTAAGATATTTTTCAAATCAGAAATTAATCTATCCTTAATTTTTTTAGTTCTACCAGCTCTTATTTGACCAAGCAAAAACAATGAGGGTTCTTTTACTTTTTTACCTCCCATAAAATGATTATTTTTTTTAGTTTTATTAAATATAACTTGAGCAAAATAAGTGTTTGCACCAGTAATTACATTATGAACTTTGGTTATGCCTTGCGCTAAATCTTTTTGTTGTTTGGCAGTTAAATTAAAGTTTGAATTAGTAACTGTATAAGTCGGCATTTATTCACTTATATTTTTTGGATCAGGCATCCCGACTTTATTGTATCCAGCATCTACGTAATGAATTTCACCTGTAACACCTCCAGCCATATCGCTTAACAAATATAAAGCTGAATTTCCAACATCGAGATTATCTACATTTCTTTTTAAAAAAGAGTGATCAGCATTCCATTTATATAAAAATTTTGCATCACCAATTGCAGATGCTGCCAAAGTTTTAATTGGACCTGCACTTATTGCATTTACTCTTACTCCTCTAGATCCAAGATCTCTTGCAAGATATTTTACACTTGCTTCTAAAGCTGCTTTACAAACACCCATTACATTATAATTTGGTATAGCTTTATTTGCCTCATAGCTCAGAGTTATCATGCTACCACCTTGCTTTATTATTTTTGAAGCTTCCTTAGCAACTTCAGTGAATGAAAAACACGAAATTAACATACTTCTTAAAAAATTTTCCCTTGTTGTGTTTAAGTATTCTCCTGATAACTCAGATTTATCTGAAAATGCTATAGCATGAACTACAAAATCAATCTCACCCCATTTAGATTTTACATCCTCAAATAGTTTTACTACTTCCTCTTTCTTCTCAACATCGCAGCTAAAAGTTAAATTTGAATTTAATTTTTCTGCTAAAGGAACTACTCTTTTTTTAAGAGCATCTCCTAAATATGTAAAAGCCAATTCCGCTCCGGCCTCTGCTAATTTTTGTGATATACCCCAAGCAATAGATCTCTCATTAGCAACACCCATGATTAATCCTTTTTTGCCTTTCATTAAACTCATTGTTAAACTTTCTCGAAAACCAAGGTTGCGTTTGTTCCACCAAATCCAAAACTATTAGACATAATTGAATTTAAAGGAACATCTTTTTCTACTTTTGTAACAATTGGATATTTTTTTGCTTCATCATCCATATCAATAATATTTGCAGAAGCCGAAATGAAATTATTTTTCATCATAATTAAACTGTAAACAGCTTCATGAACTGAAGTAGCTCCTAACGAATGTCCAGACAATGATTTAGTTGAGCTTATTTTAGGTTTATAATCCTTAAATACTTCACCTACTGCTTTTAATTCAGTTATATCTCCAACAGGTGTAGAAGTTCCGTGAGTATTAATATAATCAATTTTACTTTTTGCTGTTTTTAATGCCATCTGCATACATCTAACTGCACCCTCACCAGATGGAGCTACCATATCGTAACCATCAGACGTTGCACCGTAGCCTGTTAATTCTGCATAAATTTTTGCACCTCTTGCTTTTGCATGTTCGTATTCTTCTAGAACCAAAACACCACCACCACCTGAAATAACAAAACCATCTCTAGTTTTATCATAAGGTCTTGATGCTTTATCTGGCGTATCATTATACTTAGATGATAAAGCCGTCATCGCATCAAACATTGCTGTCATTGCAAAGTGAACTTCATCGCTACCGCCTGCAAATATGATATTCTGTTTTCCTAATTGGATTAATTCCATTGCATTACCGATACAGTGTCCACTAGTAGCACAAGCAGAACTTATAGTATAATTTACACCTTTAATTTTAAATGGTACAGCAAGTGTAGCAGATGCAGTACTTGCCATAGTTCTTGGAACAACGAATGGTCCCATTTTTTTTGGATTTTTTTCTCTAGTTTTGTCCGCAGCTAAAATAACGTTTTCAATTGAAGGCCCCCCTGATCCCATTACCATTCCTGTAGAAATATTACTTACGTCTTTTTCATCTAAACCAGAATCTTTTACTGCTTCATTCATAGCTATGTAATTATAAGCTGAACCTTTTCCCATAAATCTAATAACTTTTCTATCTACGTGATCCTCCAACTTTATATTTGGCAACCCATGAACATGGCTTTTAAGATTAAATTCTTTATACTCTTCAGAAAAAGTGATACCTGATTTTGAGTTTATCAGAGAATTGTATACTTCTTCTTGATTATTACCTAAACAAGAAACTACACCAATTCCAGTTACTACTACTCTTTTCATTATTTAAACAATCCAACTTTCAAATTTTCAGCAGAATATATTTTTTTATCATCTGCTTTAAGAATACCATTTGCTAAACCTACAGTCGTACCCTCTTTAACTAAAATTCTCTTCATATCAATTTCATATGTTGCAATTTTCACGTTTTTTAACACTTCACCTGTAAACTTAACTGCCCCAACTCCTAACGCTCTACCTCTTCCAGGGTTTCCAAGCCAGCCTAAATAAAATCCAACCAGTTGCCACATTGCATCAAGTCCTAAGCATCCAGGCATAACTGGGTCCCCTTTAAAATGACAATCAAAAAACCACAATTCATTTTTAATGTCTAGTTCTGCTTTTAAAACTCCTTTTTTAAAAGCACCTTTATTTTCTTCAATTTCTGTAATTCTGTCAAACATCAGCATTGGTGGCAATGGAAGTTTTGCATTCCCGAGTCCAAAAAGCTCACCATTACCGCACTTTATTAGGTCATCGTAATTGTATGATGATTTTTTTTCCATAAAATTTGTTCTTTAATACTGTATTTAGATAATTTACAATATACAATTATATTTGAACTGATAAATTAGGCTAAATAATGAATAATAATACTCATTTTGAGGAAAAATTAAGATCTGTAGGCTTAAGACCAACTAAGCAAAGATTAAAAATGTGTGAAATTCTATTTGATAGAAAAAAGACTTTTCATTTTACAATCGAAGATCTTCGAAAAATTTTAAAAAAGAAATTAGATATTAAAATATCTCAAGCTACAATTTATAATACAATAAATGCCTTTAAGAACAAAGGCTACATAAAGGAAATTTCATTAAATTCTGATAAAACTTATTTCGATACAAATGTAACAAATCACCATCATTTTTATAACGAGAATACTAATGAACTTATTGATTTTCACGATAAAGATGTCGAAGAAATAAAATTGAGAAAAAACTTACCAGGAAAAAAAATTAAATCTATAGAGGTTTTAGTAAAAGTTTCTAATAAATAATAACTATTATCATTCACATTTTATAGAGTAGGACAAAAAAACACTTTAGAATCATTCTAATATATTGACATATTTCACAAACTCATTAAATTAGTGTTGTGAGTAAAGAAATTTTAAAAGAACAGTCAAAATGCCCGTTTACAGGTGTCGGAACACCACCAAAACATCCAACCGGTAAAGGAACTTCCAACAGAGACTGGTGGCCGAATAGCCTTAATCTTAAAATACTAAGCCAGCATTCTAAATTAGTTAATCCGATGGATGAAAAATTTAGTTATGCAAAGGAATTTAAGAAATTAAATTATAAAGCTCTTAAAAAAGATCTACATAAATTAATGACAGACTCGCAAGATTGGTGGCCAGCTGATTATGGTCATTACGGTCCGTTATTTATAAGACTTGCTTGGCACGCAGCAGGTACGTACAGAACTGGCGATGGAAGAGGAGGTGCTGGTACGGGTAATCAGCGTTTCGCTCCACTCAACAGTTGGCCGGATAATGTTAACTTAGACAAAGCAAGATTGTTACTCTGGCCTATAAAGAAAAAATACGGAAAAAGAATTTCTTGGGCAGATTTATTTATTTTAGTGGGGAATGTTGCACTTGACTCCATGGGTTTTAAAACATTTGGTTTTGGTGCTGGTCGTGAAGATATATGGGAACCCGAGGAAGATATTTATTGGGGATCAGAAAAAGAATGGTTGGGTGTAAATAGATACAGTGGAAAAAGAGATTTAGAACAGCCATTAGGTGCTTCACACATGGGATTAATCTATGTTAATCCTCAAGGTCCTGATGCAAATCCTGATCCATTATTAGCAGCACATGATATTAGAGAAACATTCGGCAGAATGGCAATGAACGATTACGAAACTGCTGCTTTAGTAGCAGGTGGACATACTTTTGGTAAGTCTCACGGAGCAGCTCCAGAGTCTCACAAAGGTCCAGAACCAGAAGGTTCAAAAATTCATGAACAAGCAACTGGTTGGAATAGTAATTATAAAAGTGGAAAAGGTGTTGATACTATCAGTTCTGGAATAGAAGGCGCTTGGACACAAAATCCAATTAAGTGGGATATGGGATATTTAGATTGTTTGTATGATCATGAATGGGAATTAACCAAGAGTCCTGCAGGCGCACATCAATGGACACCGAAAAAAAATGGGCAAGAAATCAAAATGGTTCCTGATGCACATGAGAGAGGAAAAAAACATCCTCCAATGATGCAAACTACAGATATTTCATTGAAAGTTGATCCAAGTTATGGACCAATAACAAGACATTTTCATAAAAATCCAAAAGAATTCCACGATGCTTTTGCTAGAGCATGGTTCAAGCTTACGCACAGAGACATGGGCCCAAGAGCGTGTTATTTAGGTCCTGATGTGCCAAAAGAGCAATTAATTTGGCAAGATCCAGTACCAAAACAAAAATACAAAATCAAAAAAAGTGAAATCAAAAAACTTAAAGAGCAAATTTTAAAATCAGGGCTTAAAATTTCAGAGTTAATATCAACAGCATGGGCATCTGCATCAACTTTTAGAGGCTCTGATAAAAGAGGTGGAGCAAACGGAGCAAGATTAAGACTTGAACCTCAAAAAAATTGGGAAGTAAATAAAGCTTCAAAAACAGAAAAAGTTATTAAAGTATTGGAAAAAATTAAGAAACAATTTGATGGGAAAAAGAAAAATGTTTCAATTGCTGACTTGATTATTTTAGGTGGTTGTGTTGCCATTGAAAAAGCTGCCAAAAAAGCTGGTCATAAAGTTGACGTTCCTTTTTCTGCGGGTAGAGGCGATGCATCCCAAGATCAAACCGATATAAATTCATTTGGTTTATTAGAACCAAAAGCAGACGGATTTAGAAATTATTTAAATTCAGACACAAATATTTCAGCAGAAGAGCTTTTAGTAGATAAAGCACAACTTATGAGATTAACAGCTCCAGAAATGACTGTTTTAGTTGGTGGCATGAGAGTATTGAACGCTAACTATGATGGGTCAGATAATGGCGTGTTCACAAAAAGACCTGGTTCATTGTCTAATGATTACTTTAAAAATTTATTAGATATGAACACAACTTGGAAAGAAGTTGATAAAAAGGAGCAGTTATTTGTGGGCAAAGATAGAAATACAAATAAAGTTAAGTGGAAAGGCACTAGAGTAGATTTAATATTTGGCTCTAATTCTCAATTAAGAGCTATTGCTGAGGTCTATGCTTGCGAGGACGGAGAGAAAAAATTTATAAGTGATTTCGTTGCAGCATGGATAAAAGTAATGAATTCAGACAGATTTGATTTAAAACTTAACTAGGCTATAATTAGCTTATGACTGAACTAACTAGAGGCATATTTCAAACTAGTAAATCGTTTTATGATAGTAACAAGGGTTCATTATTAAGAACTTTAATCTATACAATAGGACATTTTGCAATTGCTATAACAGTTTTAATGTTAATAGCAGACGTATCGTTTATGATCGCATTAACAGATGCTATCGTTGAGCCTTTAGCTAATGCTGTATGGTACTTTGTGCTAGATAAAATCTGGACAAGTAAATTAAGTAAGAAAAAAAAATACTAGTCTTTTCCCCATACATTATCCATGTTAATCCATCCTGAATAATTTTGACTTCTAACTTCACACCAATTTTTTTTACATTTTTTTAATATAAGCAATCTACCATTCTCTAAATTTGCAATAGGTTTTGAGTTAAAAGTAGGTTTTTTAAAAAGAATTCTGTTTGATAAAACTATTACAGAATTTACTTTTTTCAATTGAGAGATGTGTATCCACCCACTATTTTTTTTGTGGTCAATTACTTTTCGAAAGTTCTCTTTTTTATCAATGACCTTTACTGGTAAATACTTTTTTTTATAAATAAATTTTACAGGATAATCTAAACCTGGACCCATTCTTACATTTACCTTAGAATTTTTAAGCATTAAAAAGTAGTTTTCATTACTTAATGCGTTTGTACAAAAAAAAATTAAAATAAAAAAAATTACTTTTTTCGACATATACAATTCTTTTTTTTTGAAAATCTTATTTGTCTAAAACTTAAATTTAAAAGATTTATTATTAGAATTTTATTTGTTAATTCATTTTTAAGACCCAATATATTTTTAAGAACTTCATTTGCCTGTATGTTGCCTACAATACCTGCAACAGGACCTAAAATTCCATCAGTTTCGCAGTTTAAACCTTCCTCATTAACTTCAGACTGATAGAAACATTTTAAACATGCCTCATTACTACTTTTAAAATTAAAAGAAAAAATATGACCATCGTATCTACTTATAGCACCAACTATAAATATTTTTTTTAATTTATTTGCAAATTGATTTAATAAAAATTTTGTCTTAAAATTGTCTGAACCATCTACAATAATGTCAAATTGATTTAATATTTTATATGCGTTTTTTTTCGAAATTCTATTTTTATAAATTTTCGTTTTAACATCAGGATTTATATCTATTATTTTTTTTTTTAATACATCAACTTTATATTTCCCAACATCCTTAAATGTATAAATTGATTGACGATGTATGTTCGATAAATCTACTTTATCATAATCAACTATACCTATCCTGCCTACCCCTGCTCTAGATAAATAATCAATAATTGGACAGCCAAGACCACCTGCACCTACAACTAAAACATTTGAACTAAGTATTTTTTTTTGACCTATCGTTCCAACATTTTTCAAAACTATCTGTCTTGAGTATTTTTCTATTTGATTTGAGCTAAGATTTTTCCTCATTTACCAGTAGAACCAAAACCTCCACTTCCTCTAATAGTTTCAGGAAGTTCATTTACTTCCTCAAATTCTATTTTTAAAACTGGTGTGAGAATCATTTGTGCTATTCTATCATCGCAGTTTACCACAAATTCATTTTCACCATGATTAAAGATTATTACTTTAAGTTCTCCTCGATAATCACTATCAACAGTTCCTGGAGTGTTAAGAACACTAATGCTTTGTTTAGCTGCTAATCCAGATCTTGGTCTTATTTGTACTTCAAATTCCTCAGGAAACGCTATTGAGATTCCGGTTGGAATTAAAGCTGATGTTCCAGGCTTGATTTTAATTGGGTTTTCAATAAATGCCATTAGATCCATCCCTGATGAGCCGCTAGTTTTATATTTTGGCAACTTTACTTTAGGGTCAAGTCTTTTAACTAAAACTTTAACCATTAGTTATTCCAGACTTGAAACAATTTTTTTTACAATTTTGTTAGCAATTACAGATTTTTTATCTTTGGAAATATTTTCAATTTTCCCATTTTTATACAAGATGCTTACCTCATTGAAATCAGAGTCAAAACCTATCTCTTGATTTGAAACATCGTTTGCTATTAACCAATCACAGTTTTTTTCATTAATTTTTTTTTGTGAATTTTTGATTATATCATTTGTCTCAGCTGAAAAACCTAACACCAGTTTAGGCCTTAAAGAATTATGGTTTGAAATATGCTTTAGAATATCAATATTTTTTTCTAAACTAAGATTGTAATTTTCTTTATTTTTAATTTTATTTTCAGATATATTCATGACTTTAAAATCTGCAACAGCAGCAGAGAAAATTGCAACATCCACTGGTAGATTTTCAATTACTGCATCAAACATTTCTTTTGCTGAGTCAATATTGATTGTGTTAACTCCTTTAATTGGATTAAGTTGAGTAGGACCAGTTATAAGAGTTGTATTAAATCCATTTCTTCTGAGCGAATTTGCTATCTCATATCCTTGTTTTCCACTTGATTTGTTTGTTATATATCTCACTGGATCGATAAATTCTCTGGTAGGTCCGGCAGTTATAAGTGCCTTAAGGCCATTATTTTTTTTCAATTCTTTAAATTTTGTCTCTAAATATATAATGATTTGTGGTGGCTCCGTCATTTTACCTTCACCATATTCACCACATGCCATGTCGCCTATATCTGGACCAATAAACTCATGTCCCATATTTTTTAAAATACTTACATTGTTTTTATTGGATTTATTTTCCCACATTCTTACATTCATTGCTGGAGCAATAAAAAATTCCTTGTCTGCAGCCAAAAGTACAGTTGATGCTAAATCATCTGCGATAGCGTTTGAAATTTTTGATATTATGTTCGCAGTTGCAGGTGCAATTAATATTATATCTGCCCATCTAGATAATGAAATATGATCCATTTCAGTTTCAGAAGTTGGGTCAAATAAATTCGAATAAACTTTTTCTTGAGATAGTGAAGTAACTGAGAGAGGTGTTACAAATTTATGAGCATTCTTTGATAGAATTGTTTTAACTAAACTTCCTTTTTTCTTTAGAAGTCTAATTAATTCCAAGGATTTATAGGCTGCAATTCCTCCTGTTATTACTAATAAAACTTTTTTATTTTTTAATTCACTCATTGTGAGATTAAAATACCATGACACCTATAAATACAAGCAATAATAAACCAATAATACTTTGATTTCTAAAGGATTTCATCTCGAGTTCTTTATTTTTCATTGCAGAGTAAGAATTTGTGTTTTGCGGAATTTGACCACTAGCTAAAAAAGTGAGTGCTTGATTTGCCTTTTCCATCATTTGAGGTAATTCGGGAAGTTTTTTTAAAACTTCTGCAGAGTCTTTTAATGTTTCAGTTAAATTATTTATCGGATCTTTTGTTTCTCTCAACCATTTTTCTAATACTGGTCTTGAAGTTTCCCATATATTAGTTTCTGGATTAAGTTTTCTTGCAACTCCCTCGACTACAACCATTGTTTTTTGTAACAATAAAAGTTGAGGCTGTGTTGTCATATTAAATTTTTCTGTAATATCAAAAAGCTGTTTAAGCAATCTACCACCTGAAATATCTTTTACTGATTGACCAAAGATTGGTTCGCCTATTGATCTCAAAGCTTGTGCAAGCTCATCAACATTCACATTATTTGGCACTAAGCCTGCTACTAAATGTACTTCAGCAACTTTTTTATAATCTCTTTGGATAAAACCAAATAATATTTCAGCAAGATACCGTCTATTAAGTTTATCAATTCTTCCCATTATACCAAAGTCTATCGGAACTATCTGTCCATTTTCGTTAATAAAAAGATTACCTTGATGCATGTCTGCATGAAAAAAACCATCTCTTACTGCATGTCTTAAAAAATGTTGAATAATATTTGAGGCTATATTTTTAACGTCTATATTTTTTTGATTAATTAAATCTCTCTCTCTTATTGATACACCTTCGATCCAATCTAAAGTTAAAACCTTTTCACTTGTATAATTCCAATAAATTTTGGGCACAAAAAAACCAGAGTCATTTTTTGTATTTTCAGCAAACTCATTAGCAGCCGCAGCCTCAAATCTCAAATCCATTTCATGGTTAGTAATTTCTTTCAACAGAAAAACAACCTCCACTAATTTAAGTCTTTTTGTTTTTTTTATGGTACTCTCAACAATGTATGCGAGAAGCATCAAGGCATCTATTTCTTCATTAAAAACTTTTCTAATTTCAGGCCTTAATATTTTAATTGCAACATCTTTTGTTGTGCCATTTTCATTTATCTGAGCTTTATGTACTTGGGCTATAGAAGCAGCAGCCACTGGGTCACTTAGATTTAAAATATCTTTAAAATTTTCAGAGCCCAAACTTTCTCTTAAAATATTTTTAGCTTCTTTCATTGTAAATGGGGGTAATCTGTCCTGAAGTTTTTCTAATTTTTTTGAAATATCCTCTCCTATAATATCGGGTCTTGTAGCTAAAAATTGTCCTAATTTAATAAAAGTTGTTCCCATTCCCTGAATGGACTCACATAATTTATCTTCATCTGATTTATTATTGTCTAAGTTACCTCTTGTTGAAAAAGAAAGTGAAAAAATTTTTAAAAAAACTTTTAAAATAACTGGCGGTTGATGTATTTTAGAAATAATTTCAATTGCATCCGATAGAGCAAGTCTTCTAGCAATCTTTAATAGAATAAAAATTTTTTTGAACATTAAACTTTCCAACCAGAGTGTATAGCGACTATTCCTCCATTGAGATTTTTATACTTACATTCAACAAAATTGTTTTTAATCATACAATCTAAAAGTTCTTCCTGATTTATAAACTTATCAATACTTTGAATTAAATAATTGTAGGGTTCTTTTTCGCCTACAACAAAGTCGCCTATTATTGGAATTAATTTTGAATATTTCTTATAAAGTTTTTCAAGGTTTTCATTCTGTACTTTTGAAAATTCTAAACAAAGAAATCTACCACCTGGCTTTAAGACTCTAAAAGCTTCTTTTAATGATTTATTAATATTTTTTGTATTTCTTAAACCAAAACTGATCGTATAGAAATCAAAAGTATTATTTTTGAATCTTAAATTTTCAGCATTACAAACAAACCAATTAATATTATTTATATTCCAATGCTTTTTCTTACCTTCTTCAATCATATTTTTATTTGAGTCTACGTTGTAAACAGTACCTTTATAATTTACTGCTTCTAAGAACAATTTACCAACATCACCAGTTCCACAGGCAACATCAATCAACTTCCTGTTTTTGTAAGGAGACATCATATTAATTAGATCTTTTTTCCAAATTCTATGAATTCCAAATGACATAAAATCATTCATTAGATCATATTTATTCGAAACTTTATTAAACACTTTTTGAACTAGACCTTTTCGATTTTGTAAAATTTGTTTCATTATTTTTTTTTCTTTTCTGATAATATATTATTAAATGCCAGAATTGCCAGAAGTAGAAGTTGTCAAACAGTCACTTATTCAAAAGGTAAAATCAAAAAAAATCAAAAAAGTTATAATAAGAAATAGAAATTTAAGATTTAAAATACCATCAAATTTTCAAAGTATTCTTAAAAATAAGAAAATTTTAGATATTTCAAGGTTTTCAAAATTTATAATTATGAAATTTAATAGAGGTAAATACTGTATTTTACATTTAGGAATGTCAGGCACTATTCATATTTTAAAAAATGAAAAAAATAAAATAACTAATGCAAGCTTTTATCACTCACCATTTTTACCAAAAAAACATAATCATGTTGAGTTAATTTTTAAAAATTTCAAAGTTATTTATAACGATCCTAGAAGATTTGGTTACTTTAAAATAATTAATAATAAGAAAGAATTGGAAAAATTTGTAAAAAAATATGCTATTGAACCATTTGATAAGAATTTCGATTACATTTATGTAAAAAAAAAATTAAGTAATAAAAAAAAGAATATTAAAAATTATTTATTAGATCAAAAATTTGTATCAGGTATTGGCAATATTTATGCCAGTGAAATTCTACACTTATGTAAAATCAATCCGTTAAAAGAGTCAAAAAATATCTCAAAAAAAGAGATTAAGCGTTTAGTTTTTTTTTCAAAATCTGTATTAAGAAGTGCAATTAAACAAGGTGGATCAAGTATAAGAGATTTTGTTCATATAAGTGGAAAGAGTGGTAATTTTCAAAATTATTTCAAAGTCTATAAAAGGGATGGTAAAAAATGTCTTAAAATTAATTGTCGAGGTAAAATTTCAAGGGTCATTATTTCTAATAGGTCGACTTTCTATTGTAATATTTGTCAAAAATAAAAAAATTAATTAGTTGACCAGACTTTCATGAGCAGTTATACCTCCACGCGAAATGGCAAATACAAAATCAGCAATTAAAACAACTAGAAAAATCTCTAGGGAGACAAAAATTAATAAATTTAGAAAGAGCAGATTTAAAAATGTCATTAAAAAAATAAACGTTTTAATTGAAAAAAAAAATAAAACAGAGGCTCTAAAATTTTTACCTAAATTGAACTCTGAAATCATGAAGGTTGCAAAGACAGGTATAATTAAAAAGAGAAACGCATCTAGAAACTTGTCAAGACTTACAAAAAAAATAAATTCGCTTTAAACAACTTTTAAGCGACAAAAATTTCTTCAACTTTGAATTTGTACTAAATGTAATTATTTTTTTTAATCGGCTACTAAATATAGTCAGGCTGAGGTAGTGAAAAATTTTTAAAAAATTCTTTTTGATTTATAAAATTTTACTACTTAAAGTTTAAAAAAAATTTCTATTACTGATTTAATTTCAAATAAATAAATACACTTATAGATTTTATTTTTTTTTAATATTATTTAAATTTTTGTTGATAAAAATTTTTGAAAGGTATTTAAACTAATTTAAATTTACATTTCATGAAAAACAAAAATATTCTTAACACATCTCAAGATTTGAAAATTTCTTGGGAAAAAATACAATTAGAATTAAAAACAAAGTTTGGCAATGATATTTATGATAGTTGGCTCAGAAAGATTACATTTGAAGAGGAATTTAATAATTACATATTATTGTCAGTAACTACTCGTTTTATAAGAGATTGGATCACATCAAGATATTTAGACCAAATATTAAGTGTAGTAAAAAATTATAGATCAGAAATAAATAGAATTGAACTTACGGTAAATGAAATCAGCAAAGCCCCAAATGATCTAAAAATTTCAGATGAAAATATAAAATCATCTAAAAATAATATTTCCTTTATTAAAGATTTTGTATTTCAGTATAACAGAATAGATCCCAATAAGACTTTTGATAACTTTATTATGGGCTCAAGCAATAAGCTTGCTTATGAGGCATCTAAAAAAGTTGCAGAGAATACTTCTCATTATAACCCATTATATATTTATGGCGGTGTTGGCATGGGTAAAACTCACTTGTTAAATGCAATTGGCCTAAAATTAAAGGATCATAATAAAGTAATGTTGATTTCAGCTGAAAGATTTATGTATCAATTTGTTAAGTCAATTAAATCAAATGATATGGTCAAATTTAAAGATTACTTTCGAAATGCGGATGTATTTTTAATTGACGATATCCAATTTATGAATGGTAAAGAGGCCATGCAAGAAGAATTCTTTCATACTTTTAATTCATTGCTAGATAAGGGATCAAAAATTATTATATCAGGTGATCGACCACCAAATAAATTATTAAGAATTCAAGAGCGTATCAAATCAAGATTTTCAGGTGGTTTAGTAATTGATATTCAACCCCCTGATTATGAATTAAGATACAAAATAATCAAATTGAAATCTGAAGAACTAAAACAATATTATTCAAATCAGATAAATATAAGTAATGAAATACAAGTTTTTTTAAGCAAAGAAATAAAAAATAGTATTAGAGAATTGGTTGGTGCGTTAAATAGAATTGTATCTTTTTCAAGAATTTATAATAAAACCCCTAATATTTCTGAGACAAAAATTGTTTTGAAAGATCTACTTAATTTTTCAGAGAATAAAGTTACTGTTGATTTAATTCAATCCTTGGTTTGTAAATTTTTTAAAATTTCTAAAAATGAAATGCTTTCTGCGAGAAGATCAAGGTACTTGGTAAGACCTAGGCAAACTGCAATATATTTGACAAAACTTCTAACGTCTAAGTCTTTACCAGAAATAGGAAGGGAATTTTCAAATAGAGACCATACGACTGTTATTCATTCTATAAAAACAATCGAAAATCTTAAAAAAAATGATCAGGATCTATGCTCAAATATTGATACATTAAAAAATCAAATATTATATAATAATCAAAATAATGAAATTTAATGTTAACCAAATTGATCTTCAAAAATCACTTAGTTATTGTCAAGGGGTTATAGAAAAAAGAAGTACACTTCCAATACTTTCTAATATTCTTTTGGATGCATCAGCTTCTAGACTCAAAATAATTGCTACAGATCTTGATCTTATTTTTATTAATGAAATTAAAAATGTAGAGATACTTGAAGAAGGAAAAACAACGACAGTATCGTCCACTTTATACGATATAATAAGAAAATTTAATTCTGGAAAAAAGATTAATTTCAATCATACAACGGAAAATAAGGTTCAATTAGAATCTGAAAAATCGACATTCAATCTTAATTGTTTATCAGCCGCAGAATTCCCTGTCACAGAGGAAAGTTTCACAACCAGTGAGTTCTCTATTCAGTCAAAACAGCTATTAAAATTGTTGAACAAGTGTAAGTTTTCAATTTCAAATGATGAAACAAGGCATTATTTAAGTGGTATTTATATGCATCAAACACGTTTAGAAGATAAAACTTATTTGACAGCAGCCGCAACAGATAGCCATCGAATGTCTATTTCAAAGATCCTATTAAAGGAGGAAATACATTTTGATCCAATAATTCTACCAAAAAAAACAATTTTTCAATTAGTAAATTTATTGGACGATTATGAGGGCGATGTTAAAGTTTCAAATGAAAAATCAAAAATTAAATTTGAAATGGAAAATAGTATCTTAATTTCAAAACTCATTGATGGTAAATTTCCAAACTATATTCAAGTTGTTCCTAAAAATAATAAAAAAAGATTAGAGGTCGATCTTAAACTTTTTATGGACTCTGTAGATAGAGTCGCCTCTGTTTCATTAGATAAAAAAGATAGCGTAAAGTTTATTTTAACTAAAGATAGACTAAATTTATCAGTAAATAATGCAAGTAGTGGTGATGGAAATGAGAGTATAAATGTTCTTTTCGATCATGAATTAAATATTAGTTTTAATTCAAGGTACTTGATAGACATAGCCTCACAGTTAGACGGAGATAAAATTGAACTTTATTTGAACGAAACTGGATCACCAGCCTTAATTAAAGATCCATCAGATTTTGATAGTATATATGTTGTTATGCCGATGAAGGGTTAGAGGTTTTATTCAGAACATCATACATTTTATCTTGTAAAGAATTTAAAAATTCTTTGCCCTCAAGACCCGGTTTTATTGGTTTAAGAATTGAGATGGTTATATTCTGATTTCTATTTAAATTCCCTTTCTTAGGCCATACCTCACCAGAATTAATTGTAACTGGCAAACAATTAACATTTAATTCATTATAAATTCTGACTACACCTTTTTTAAAACTTGGCCTTTCGTGTGGCTCTGTTCTGGTACCTTGGGGAAAAATAACTATTGGTCTGTTATCCTGGGAAGAAATTTTTATTTGATTTATAAAATTTATATTTTCTTTTGATATTTTATTTCTTTCTACTGCTATCGAGCCAATTTTTTTCAAGTACCAACCAAAAATTGGAATTTTAATAAGTTCTTTTTTTAAAATAAATTTTGGTCCTTTGAAAATTGCTTGTAAATAAAAAGTTTCAAAAGCTGATTGGTGAGTGCATGCGATAAAAAATTTTTCATCACTTAAAATATTCTCTTTTCCAATTATTTTTATATTTGTTGATAAAAAAAAATTTAAACAAAATTTAGACCAATGACCTAAAATTTTACCACCAAAAATAGAAATACTTCTTGGCATTATTAAAGATGGAAGAAATATTATACAAACCAGAACTACCCCACTATAAAAAATTGATAAAAAAAGTTTTTTTGACATAAAATTAAAACAGTTATTTAAATAATATTAGATAACTTTTGCCTTTTAAGAATTACTTTACATGATTTCTTGTCTACCATTATCTCAGGTGCTTTTGGTCTTAAATTGTAATTAGAAGACAATGACATTCCATATGCTCCAACATCCGATATGGCGACATACTCCTTTTCATTAAGTTTTTGGAAACCTTTGACTGATAAAAATTTGTCAGTAGTTTCGCACACAGGACCAACAAAATCATGAATTTTTTTATTTTTCTTATTACTTTTAATTAAAGGAATTATATTATGATAGGATCCGTAAAGTGCAGGCCTCATTAAATCATTCATTGCCGCATCTAAAATTACAAATCTTTTTTTGGAAGTATTTTTTATATATATGACTTGTGTTAATAACACTGCGCAATTAGCAATAATTGATCTACCAGGCTCAAAAATAATTTTTACTTTATGCTTTTTTAAAAAATTACTTATTATTTCGTTATATTTTTTATAATTGAAAAGCTTGGTTTTTTTTTCATATTGAATCCCCATACCACCACCTAGATCAATATAGTTAAATAAATGTTTGGATTTTGTTATAATTTTATCTAAGACATTTATCATTTTTGAGTATGGTTTGTAATCTGTAATTTGACTTCCGATATGGACACTCAAACATTTAATTTTAACAAAATTTGAATCCTTAAAATAGTTTAAAACATTTAAAAAGGCTTTTTCAGTTAAACCAAATTTATCTTCATGCTTTCCGGTTGAAATTTTTTTTAATGTTTTTGCATCAATATTGGGATTTAGTCTTATACCAATGTTTACTATCGTTTTTTTTAATTTTGCTAATCTTTCAATTTCAAATATTTCACTTTCCGACTCAGCATTAATAAGCAAAATTTTTTTTTTTATAGCAAATTCTAATTCATCTGTTTTTTTCCCTACACCTGAGAAAACAATTTTTTTTGTTGATATACCAGCTTTTAGAGCTTGTATCATTTCCCCTTTTGAGACAACATCTGCACCCATCCCAAGCTTTTTAATTTCTTTTAAAATCTGAAGATTGCTATTTGATTTCACAGAGAAACATAACAATGGTGAAATTGTCCTAAAACTTCTTTGAAATTTTCTGATATTATTTTTTAATCCGCCCAGTGAATAACAATAAGACGGTGTTCCAAATTCTCTAACAATTTTTAAACCACTGACTTTTTCAATAAAAAACTTATTTTTTTTAAAATACATTAAATTAATTTAATTATTTCTAATTGTTTTTTTTGACTTTGATACTCTGGATCACCTTTTTTTCCACAAGAAAAAAAGATTAATGTGCAAAATAAAATTAAAATTATTTTTTTAACCATGTTTTTTGTATTTCTTTATCATTTTCTTTATATTTTCAAAAGAAGTTCCACCATAAGAATTTTTTGATTTTACTGAGTTTTCTATATTAAATAATTTTAATACATCCTCATTTAGTTTTTTATCAATACCTTTTATTTCTTTTTCAGTAAGCTGGTTTAGCTGTTTACCTTTTTGCTCAGCAATGTTGACAATTTTAGAGGTAATCAAGTATGCTTTTCTAAAGGGATACTTATATTCTCGAACAATATAATCAGCAAGATCTGTGGCTGTAGTATAGCCTGTTTCTGCTAGCTGAAACATTTTTTTTTTATTGACTACAAAATTATTCAAAACTTCTCTCATGATTTGTAAACATATTTTGATTTGATCAAAAGATCTAAAAGACAATTCTTTGTCATCTTGTAAATCTTTGAAATATGATAACGGTAAACCTTTAAGAATTGTAAGCATTGAAAATAAGTTTCCATAAATACTTCCAGTTTTTCCTCTTAAAAACTCTAGAGTATCGGGGTTTTTTTTTTGAGGCATTATTGAAGATCCTGTAACAACTTTATCTTTCAGTTTAATTAAATCAAAAGCATCAGAATTCCATAAAATAAATTCCTCAGCAAACCTTGATATATGATTTGAACAAACAGAAATTGAATAGAGGAAATCTAAAACAAAATCTCTATCTGAGACTGTATCAATCGAATTACCAGTTGGTTTTTTAAAATTTAATTTTTTTGTAGTATATTGTCTGTCAATATCAAAGCTAGTTCCTGCTACAGCTGCAACACCTAAAGGGTTTTCTAACAAATTATCTTTATTATTTATGAATCTTTTTTTATCACGAATAAACATTTCTACGTATGCAAGAATATAATGAGCAAAAGAGATTGGCTGAGCGTTTTTTAAATGAGTAAAGCTTGGCATAACTGTAAATATATTTTTTTCAGCTATTTTGATTATTACTTTTATTGAAGTATCAATTTCTTTAACAATATCATCTGAAGCCTCTAACATCCAAAGTTTAAAATCAACTAAAACTTGATCATTTCTTGATCTTGCAGTGTGGATAAATCCAGCATCTTCACCTATCAATTCAAACAATCTTTTTTCTATAGCCATGTGAATGTCTTCAGTTTTATTATCAAAAATAAATTTCTTTTTCTTTATCTCATTAAAAATTTTTTTAAGCCCCCAGATAATTTTATTCTTAATTTGTAAAGAAATAACTTTCTTTTTAAAAAGCATCTCTACATGAACTGCTGAAGCTTTAATATCTTGCTTAAAAAGTCTTTTATCTACATTTATTGAGCTACCGGCTTTTATAAATAAACCAGATCTATTGTTTTTAATTCTGGTGCTCCAAACTGGTTTATTGTTTTTATTTTTACTCATGATATGTAACTATACATTTTAGAATGAGATTATTAAGCTTAAAATTTTTTTTGTTTTTTTTATATTTATTATTTACATCAAATACTAGCGCAGATCAAAAACCAGACATAAAAAATCTTAAAATTCATAAAAATCCAAAGCAAGTTTCAAATATAGTATTTAAAGATTATAAAGATTTAGCAGTTTCACTTGAGGATTTTAAAGACAGTTTGGTTTTAATAAATTTTTGGGCTACCTGGTGCGCTCCATGCAAAGAGGAAATGCCATCTCTAGATATTCTTCAATCAAATAAAAAAATTAACAACTTGGTTATCCTTCCCATTAATGTTGGAAAAGATAACGTAAATAAAGCTAAGAAGTTTTTTGAGGACTTAAAAATTAAAAATCTTAAACTTTATTACGATGACTCAGTTAAACTTGCCAATAATTTTTCTTTAATAGGACTTCCAACTACTATTTTAATTAATAAAAATGGAGAGGAGTTTGCAAGAATTCTAGGATCTATAGATTTTGAAGATGAAAACTTCATTGAATGGTTATCAAATTATAATTAATTATTATGGAATTTGCTTTAAACTCTAAGATTATTGAATCCGACAAAAAAGATAAAATAAATAATGCAATAATACTTCTACATGGATATGGGGGCGACGGCTCAGACATTAGTTCAATTGCATATACTTGGAAGCGCTTTATAGATAATACAATTTTTCTGTGTCCTGACGGGCATCAAGTTTGTAAATTAAATCCAAACGGTTACCAATGGTTTGATTTAAGCATTGATGATCAAGATTATGTTATTACAGAAACAAAAAAAGCCGAAAAAATCTTAATTGAATATATAGAGCAAATCAAAAAAAAATATGATCTTAATAACTCTCAGATAATTTTAGCAGGATTTAGTCAAGGTTGTATGATGTCAATTAATTTAGGTCTTATTTGTAATCAAAGTTTTAAATCAGTAATAGGTTTTTCTGGAAAAATAATTGATAAGAATGATTTACAAGACAGAATTGTTTCTAAAACAAATATACTACTGTTTCATGGTGACGCAGATGAAGTTGTTCCACCTTCAAGTCTTTTAGAGGCAAAAGATTTTTTAGAAAGAAATAAAATCAAAGTTGAAGTTAATATGTTAAAAAATTGTGGCCATCATATACCTGTTGAAGCATTAAGTTTAGCATTAAAATATATTAAAAAAATAATATAAAAAAATTAATAATTTTATTGATGATATTGATTATTAAAATTTTATAAGTTAATCTAAGTTTATGAGTTTTATTGACAACAATAGTTCATTGGATAATTGTCCAGCACTAGTTCTTAATGCAGACTATAGACCATTAAGTTACTATCCTCTATCTCTTTGGAGCTGGCAAGACTCAATTAAATCAGTTTTTTTAGATAGAGTTTCTATTGTAAATTATTATGATAAAATAGTTCACAGTCCATCATTTAGCATGAAACTTCCAAGTGTAATTGCACTAAAAAGTTATATTAAACCAATTTCAAATCCAAACTTTACACGATTTAATGTGTTTCTTAGAGATAAGTTCAGCTGCCAATATTGTGGTAGTAAAAAAGAACTTACTTTTGATCATTTACTGCCAAGATCTAAAGGAGGAAAAACTGACTGGGATAACGTTGTTACGGCTTGTTCCAGTTGTAATGTAAAAAAAGGTGGAAGATTATTAAATAAATCTGGAATGACTCTCAATCAAATACCTTACCAACCTACAACTGAAGACCTCCATCGAAATGGAAAACATTTTCCCCCAAATTTTCTTCATAAAACTTGGATTGATTATCTATATTGGGACGTTGAATTAGAGGCTTAATTAAATTTTTTCTGAAACACGAATAGCTATTTTAGATCCAGTTTTTACAATTTTATCAAATAAAGAGTAAATACCTTCCTTAGATGCACCTTTTTCATATGCTATATCTTTATGATGAAGTTCATCCTCTCTAAACTTTATAATTTTTTCTTTAAGCTCTTTCTCATCTGACTCAATTTGGTCAATTTGATTTTGGTAGTGTTCATCTATCACTTCCTCAACCGATGCTGTGCATAACATCGCTGCCTTTTTTCCTAATAAAGTTGATCCGAAACCTAAACCAACGCCGAGTAAATCCCATAATGGTAAAAATTTTGTAGGCTTGATACTTCTTTTTCTTATTTCTTGCTCAAAATAATTTGCATGCTCTCTTTCATGCTCTTTCATTTCTTCAATTGTTTTTTTTAGCTCATCATCTTTAACAAATGTATTCAAAGCTAATAATTGCCCTTCATAGATTTTAATTGCACCTCTTTCTCCAGCGTGATCAACTCTAATGAATTCTTCAATTTTTTTTTTATCGCTTTTTTTCATATCTAATAAATATTAACAGGGTTATAGTCGTTAAAAACACAGAAATAAAAGTATTTATTGTAGCAAGCGATATACCAAAAACAGCAAAAGTGACATCTTTACAGCTAATTGCTTTATTTTGTAATTGTTTCAGAATCTGACTTTTGTCTGTAATATTAGTATCAACATTGTTTCCGCATACAAATGACTCAGAAATTAAACCACGTTCAATTCCAACGTGGTAAATTGCAAGCAACGACCCTGCCAAAAAAATTAAACTCAAAAGTAAGAAAGATAATTTTTCAAAATTTTTTAAAATTATAACTAAGATTATTAATATAATTGTAGCAATATACGGAAGCCTTTGTAATAAACAAAGATTACATGGTTTATGACCTAAAATATACTCAACATAAAATGCAAATAAAATCGAAAAAACAGAGAAGATTAATATTAAATTTAATACGGTTTTGTACTTTAATGGTCTCATTGTCATTTAATAAAAGTAAAATAAAAAATAGCTAGTATGCCTATTATAATAATACCAATTATTGAGGACCACACTGCGCCTTTTTGTTCTATTAATTTTACAAATTTTTCCCCAAATTTTGCAGTTAATATTGAAACTAAAAAAAATCTTAAACCTCTTGAAATAAAGCTGATTATTATAAATGCAATTATATCGAATGCGATAAGACCACTTGTTATTGTAAATACTTTATATGGCAAAGGAGTAAATCCAGCCAAGAATAAAGTACCAAGCCATATTATCATACCACTGCCTTGTGATAGGTCCATTTTTAATTTTAAAACTTTGCTTTCATAATTATAAATCTCAATCACATACATTGCTAAATCTATAAATAAATAGCCAACTAAATAACCAAAAATACCCCCAAGAACGGAAAATACTGTGGCAATTAAACAAATTTTTAAATAAGACTCTTTCTTTGCAAGCACCATGGGTACAACCATTACATCTGGAGGAATTGGAAAAAAAGAACTTTCAACAAAAGATATAATACCTAAATATAAATTTGATCTCTTGTTTGACGCTAATTCTATTGATTTATCGTAAATTCTTTTGAACATTTTTTGGTTTTATTACAAAATAAGTTTTAATACTATTCATTTAAATAAAATTAATTGTTTAAAATTGGGCGAATGGCGGAACTGGTAGACGCGCACGACTCAAAATCGTGTTTCGCAAGAAGTGAGAGTTCGATTCTCTCTTCGCCCACCAAATTATGGAAATAGTAAATATAAACAGTCTTGTTGAGTTATTTTTTAAAAAACTAAAAGAAGTGGATAACTCTAAATCTTTTTTAAATTCGTTGAAATCTGAAAAATCAATTTATACTTGGAAAGAAGTGTCTGAACGGATTTTTAAGCTTTCAAGTAAATTAAAAACATTAATTAAACATGGCGACAGGTGTTTGATCCTTTCTGAAAATAGTCCAAACTGGTTAATATCCGATATTTCTATAATGAATGCAGGCGGAATATCTGTACCGATATTTACAACCTACTCAGCTGATGATTATAAATACATACTTCAAGACTGCAAACCAAGTCTAATAATTGTCTCAAACAATTTTCTGTTCAATAAAATTAAGGATTTTATAAATCTTGATGAAATTAAAATAATTTCTTTTGAAAAAATAGATGTAAACAGTCTTTTGATATCAGATATTTTTAATGAGGCTTTGAGCGATAAAATAATAAATAATAGAATAACAAGAAATATGCCAGCTTGTATAATTTATACCTCAGGAACCTCTGGTAATCCAAAAGGGGTAATATTGAGTCATGGAGGAATTTTATCAAATTGCGAAGGTGCATATGATTTACTTTTGCCTTTGATAAAAAAAAAGGATCCAGTATTTCTTACTTGGTTACCTTTATCTCATTCTTACGAGCATACTGTCCAATTTGTACAGATTTTAATAGGAGCTAAAATATTTTATGCAGAGAGTTTAGAAAAATTACTAACCAATATGTCTGAGGCCAAACCTACAATAATGACAGCTGTCCCTAGATTCTATCAAAATTTATTTAATAAGATTAATATAAATTTTACTAAGCAAAAAGGTTTAAAAAAAAAGCTAATTAATTTAACAATCGAACTTGGAACAAAAAAACTTAAAAAAACTAAACTTAAATTTTCTGAAAAATTAATAAATTTTATCTGCGATATGTTGGTCAGAAAAAAAGTCCAAAAACAATTCGGTGGAAACCTGCAAGCATTTGTATCAGGGGGTGGAGCGCTGGATCAAAAAATTGGTGAATTTTTGAATGCCATAGGACTCCCAACTCTTCAAGGTTATGGATTAACAGAGGCCTCCCCGGTGGTCAGTTGCAATATTCCAGGCAATATTCAAGTAGAAACAGTTGGTCCTCCTTTTCGTACAAATTCAGTTAAAATTGCTGAGGACGGTGAAATTTTGATAAAGGGAGAGAATGTAATGCTTGGATATTGGAATAAAAAAAAAGAATCTGATGAAATAATAAAAGATGGATGGTTACATACCGGAGATATTGGTGAGATAAATAAAGACGGAAATTTAAAAATTACAGATAGAAAAAAAGAATTAATCGTTAACTTAGGTGGAGATAATATTTCACCAACAAAAATAGAAAATTTGCTTTGTTTAAATGAAAATATTAAACAAAGTTTTGTTTATGGAGATAAAAAAAACTACCTCGTTGCACTAATAGTTACAGAAAAGAATATAAATGAGAAAGAAATTAAAAAATTTGTTGAAAATATTAACAAAAACTTATCTTTAATTGAAAAAATTAAAAAATTTCTAATTATTTTTAATGAATTTACAATTGAAAATAGAATGTTAACACCAACTTTAAAGTTAAAAAGAAAAATTATATTAGAAAATTATAAAAAAAGTTTAGAAAATCTTTACAAAACTAATTAAAATAATTTGCGTATTATTCGCATAAACTCTAATCTTTTTAACAATCATTCAATAAAAAAAAATTACAAATTTTTTTTTCAACATAAAACTTTTTGTTATTAATTAAATGTTTGACATAACTTAATTAAAAAAATAAATTGTAAGAAATAGCGAATCAAATGATTCGTTTAACTAAAAAAGGGAGCTAAAGATGGCTAAAAGAAGAAAAAAAGCTAAGAAGAAAAAAGCTAAAAAAAGAAGAAAAAAAAGAAGATAGTTTTTTCTTGAATTAAAACGCTTCTCATAACGCTCGTGTGAGAAGCGTTTTTTTTTAATCCGAATTTTCCTCGACTATCTCTACATTATCTTCCGTACTAGTATCACTTGTCTCTTGATCAGTGGTTGGCTTGGCTTGGCTTGCTGCAGCTTGAGATTGGTTCTCTAGGTTTCTTTTAAGTGCTTTGTTAAGTTTCTTTTGAATATCTTCATAGGATAAATTAAGAACTATCTGGAACTCTGAAAGAATTCTCTCATAAGCTTTCTCAAAAAGCTGCCTTTCACTATAAGATTGATCAACCATTATATCGTCCCCTTTATTGAGATCTCTTACAACTTCTGCTAATTCGTAAATTTTTCCAGATGTAATTTTTTGTTCATACTCTTGCGCTCTTCTACTCCACATTGATCTTTTTATTTTAGGTTTACTTTTTAGAATTGATATAGACTTATTAACTTGATTTACCGTTGACAAAGGTCTTAGGTGAGATTGTTTATTTATCGGTAATAGTCCAACAGCTTTATCTTTTTCAAATTTGATGTCATAACACTGGACTTCAATACCACCGATGGTTTTGTTATTTATTGATAAAATTTGTCCTACTCCATGTTTTGGATAAACAACATAGTCTTTTGGTTTAAATTCTTTTTTCTCTGTATCTTGCTTCTTGATTTTTTTGATTTCTGGTTTCTGCTCGTTTTGTTTTAATATTCTTAAATTTGTATTCGACGGTTTCTCAGGTAACTTTTTAGTTGATATTTTTTTTACCTTTTTAGTTTTTAAGGTTTTTTTTAAAATTTTCTTTTTAATTTTTTTTGTTTCTTTTACCTTTACTTTATTTTTTTTGGATGGTTTACTTTTTTTAAAGGTTTTCTTTAAAATACTTTTCAAATTTATTTTCTTCATTTTCAAATTTCTTATGGTCTGCCGGTGGATCTTTTTTTTTGTTTATGTTTGGCCAAATTTCTGAATATTTTGTATTTATTTCTAACCATTTCTCTGTACCCTCGTTAGTGTCAGGAACAATAGCATCTACTGGACACTCTGGTTCACAAACGCCACAATCTATACACTCATCAGGTTTAATTACAAGCATATTTTTTCCTTCATAAAAACAGTCAACAGGACAAACATCTACACAATCTGTCAATTTACATTTTATACATTTATCGTTTACTAAATATGTCATTTAATAGAAGAATTTATAATTTTATTTTTTATATCACCTACTATTTTAGTGTCTAAGTAAAGCAAACCAGTTAATCGTCGCATTAAACTCATTTCATACATGTCAGATACGTTATCTGCATAAATTATTTTCCATAAAGCTTCTACTATCTTAATTTTGAATTCCTCGTCTTTGTTTTTAATCTCTTTAGTAAACTCAAGAATTTGGTTAGAATTTTTTTCAGTTTGTTCTGATTTTTTGAACACATTATTCAAAGAATCCTCTGCTAAACCAAGCTCTAATAGTGTTTTTTTTATTATTTCTTTTTCTTTTTCCGAATAGTTTTCATCAATTTTTGCTACGTGTATAAGAAGAGCACCAATATTTATATATAAACTGTTATCTTTACTTATATTTTTTTTGTTATCTTTAAATACATCAAACATTATTTCAACCTCATTTCCTTTAAAATATTAAAAGGATTGTCATTATTTATACTTTTATTTTTATTTATTTTTTTTAATTTTCTTTTCAAATTATATCTAAAATAAACAGCTTGATCTTTTGAAAAAGATTTATAATTCATTTTTTCCATTAATTTAATAAAATTTTCTTTGTTACAACCAAGCAGGTTTAGCATTTCTGGAACTAATTCGATTACTTTATCATTATTATTTTTGTTTATATCAATAGTCATTAAAAAAAGTCTTTCAAGAATATCTATTCTTACATAAAAATTATCAAATTTTTCAAATCCGCACATAAGCATAAAGTCACGATCTAATTTTTTATCTTCACTAATGAAGTTTAATCCAAATTGTGGTGGCTCTAAATCTAAGTATTTTTGATTAAAGTTTTTCCACAGTAAAGTCCGCAATGAAACAGCTTTTGGTTTAAAAAGTTTAAAAAGAAATATGTGATATCTACCAAACTTAACACCTTTACCTCTAAGTACTTTTCGATCGTTTTGCTCTAGTTTTTTAATAAAGTTTTTTACTTCGTCTCTTTTTACAACACCATTGCTCTCATAAATTCTATAGGCTAAAGCTCTAATATGAGGATTTTGATTTTCTATTTTTTTTAATTCAATTAAACTGGTTAATTCATCTCTTATTTTTTTATTTATCCAAGATACTAAATATTTATAAAGTTTTAATTGGTCAATATTTTCTATCATATCGTCTATAATTAATTTTATATCTGGATTTAAATAATCTCTGCCTGGTATTACTTGTGCTATAGGAAATAAATTCCAATATATTTTTAAATCATCTTTTAATTCTACTTTATTTTCCTTAATTATATTTTTTATTCTATTGATAATTTCAGGTCCAACATTTTGTCTTGCAGCTTTTTTTAATGATTTAATATCCGTATCAAGTGCTCCAACTTTATAATCCAGCTCTAGTTTTAATCCCTTCAACTGTCCTATAAATTGGTTATTAATCATTACTTTTTTTCCCTCTAAGATTTTTGTATCAAAGGTAATATCCTGTTTTAAACCCCTTGCTAAGACACTCGCCCTTTTATCTATAAAGCTTTTAATTAATTCGTCGTGAAGTCTATCTGACAATCTATCTTCAAGACTTTTAGTTCTCTCAACCCAGTAGTCTTGGTTTTCAACCCAATTTATTTTATTTGATATGTATGACCATGTTCTTACATTTGCAATTCTGTTAGATATTGAATCTACGTTGCCCTCTATTTTATCTAAACTTGAAAGTTGTTCTTTCATATAAGAATTTGAAATTCTGCCAGGTTTTTCTCTCAAAAAGTTAAAAACTTTTCCTACTACCTCCAAATGATTTCCGTAAGTTTTCTTTACGAAATCTGGTATTTGGCAGCATTCCCAAAGTAATCTAAGTTCATTTTCATTATTAAAAATTTCTAATTTTTCAACATCTTTTAAAATATGTTTTAAGACTTTTTCATCTTCACATTCAGGTATTCTTTTAAGCCATGTTTTATTTGGTCTTTCTTCAAGAGATCTAATTAAGTTATTTCCATTTCTAAAATTTAAGTTTGTATTTCTCCAGTATATTGTATGAATATCATCAAATTTATGGTTTTCTAATAGCTCCACTTCCTCCGCACTAATTTCACCACAGTCACCAGTAATACCAAAATACCCATCATTTAAATATCTCCCAGCTCTACCTGATATTTGCCCTATTTCAGAGATTTTCAATCTTCTAAGTTTTTTTCCATCAAACTTTTTTAAATTTGAAAAATAAACATTTTCTAAATCCATGTTTATTCCCATTCCAATGGCATCAGTAGCAACTAAATAATCCACATCCCCGGATTGATAAAGTTCTACTTGTGAATTTCTAGTTTTGGGACTTAGTGAACCCATCACAATTGCTGCTCCACCCTTCTGTCTTCTTATTAATTCAGCGATTGCATAAACTTCTTCCGCAGAAAATGCAATTATTGCGCTTTTTCTCTCTATTCTAGAGATTTTTTTATGGCCAGAGTAAGTAAGTTTTGAAAGTCTATTTCTATTTATATATTCAACATCCTCTTCAAGCTTATCAATAATACTCCTCATAGAACTTGATCCCATGAACATTGTAGTTTTTTCACCTCTTAAATTTAATAATCTATCAGTAAATATATGTCCTCTTTCATGGTCACTTGCCATTTGAATTTCATCAATTGCAACAAATTCTAGCCTCTTATCTATTGGCATTGATTCTACTGTACAAAAAAAATATTTTGCATTGTAAGGTATTATTTTTTCTTCCCCAGTTATTAAAGCAACCTTGCTAGGGTCAATTTTTTTTATTACTTTGTCATATACTTCTCTTGCTAACAGTCTCAGTGGAAACCCCATCATGCCACTTTCGAATGACAGCATAGTTTCAATAGCAAGAAAAGTTTTTCCTGTATTTGTTGGACCAAGGACAGCAACTATTTTGTTTTTACTCATCTCTATAAATTGTATATGATTGTAATTGACTACTATATGTTGTTACCTCTTTAGAACAAATATGGACTAAAACTAGTCCGAATCGCTCTGTAAAAAGTTCTCATTTTAAGAATTTATATAGTTATCTTAGCAGAATTAGAATGAATAGCTACCCCTACTTAGGAAAGGATTTATTTCTTAAAATTTTCCATACCCCAGAGGCTGTAGCCGTTACCTTGCCGTCACATTCTAAAGTACAAATTAAAAAAATCATTGATTTTGTTTTTTTTGAAATAGTAGCTGTACCTAAAATTTCATCTCCTTCTTTAGTTGGAGCTATAAATTTAATATCTAAAGCTATTGTAACGCATGGAATATTTTCTACTGATCTATGTGCCGCTGAACCACAACCTGCATCAATTATTGAAGCTATGTATCCACCATGAGTTATTCCTGCCCTATTAAGGTGATTTGAATTGACCTTAGCCTTAAATTGGAATTCGTTTTCAGATATTTTTTTAACTAGTAAGCCACCGTTGTGTTTCATAAAACCAGACTTGGTGCTTATTTGTTCAAAATTATCTGACATAAATTATATTAAAATAGTAGTTATTATTAAAAACATTAAAACTATAAAAAAAAATAAAAAAACTGATTTTTGTAACGATATTTTCATATTTTAATTTTCTGGTGCGCCTGCTAGGAGTTGAACCCAGAACCTCCTGGTCCGTAGCCAAGCGCTCTATCCAATTGAGCTACAGGCGCACGTTAACATTATTTTTTTAAAATATATATAAATATTTAATATTTTAAAGATGTTAAGTATTTTTTTAATAACACGGACTGTATCCAAAATTTACCATCTAATTGTTGGTCTCTATTTGGTAGTATTATTTTATTAAACATTTTTAATATCATGATATAATTTTACATTGAAAAATGACCAAAAATAGATCTAATTATGTCGATAAAATTGAGATCCTGAAAGGAGGACTTAAAGTATTTTTCTCAAATAAGTCTGAGGATATTTTTCCAAATATATGGCTTAGAGATCATGCTAAAGACGAAAGCAATTGGGATGAGCGAAGCAATCAAAGAAAAACGTTTACCGCAAAATTAAATCCTAATATAAAAATTAAAAATGCAAATATTTCTAAAAAGGGTGAATATATCGATATAATTTGGTCGGATACATCAAATAATATTAAATACTCGTCAGAATTTTTATACAAAAACTCTGTAAATTATTCATATGGTAAAAATCAAATCAAAATTTGGGAAAAAAAAGAAATTAAAGATGACATATTTTTAAATTATAAAAACATAATAAATGAAAAAGGGTTTAAAGATTTACTTACAAAATTACATTCCTTTGGATTTGCAGTGATTACAGGTTGTAAAAAAGATATGTCTGCGGTTGAGTTTTTAGCAAAAAAAATTGGTTATGTAAGAAATTCAATCTTTGGAGGTTTATGGAGCTTTGAGTCAAATGCAGATATGGCAGACAGCGCATATACTAATGAGGAATTAAGACCACACACAGATTCAACATACAGCAATGATGCTCCGGGCCTACAACTACTTTTATGTTGTGAATATGATGCAAAAGGAGGAGATTCGATAATGGTTGATGGACTTAAGATTGCAGAAATTATAAAAGCAAAAAATAATGATCTTTATGATGCATTAACAAGCATAGAGGTGCCGGGGAATTACACAGGTGATGGAGTTATTTTAGAGGCCAAAAGACCTATTATTAAACTAGATAATAAAAATGAAATAACTCAAATTAGCTTTAATAATTATGATAGAGCTCCCTTTAGATTAAATCCAGAACTCACTAAAATTTTTTATGAAGCGATAAGTTTGTTTGACAATTTAGCTAATTCAGAACAATACCAGTGGAGACATATTTTAAAACCTGGTGAACTATTAATATTCAATAATTGGAGAGTTTTGCATGGGAGGGGATCATTTAATGGTAAGAGAAAAATGAAAGGCTGCTACATCAATAAGGAAGACTTTGATAGTGCGTGCAAAATTAATGGATTAATCTAATCTTAATTTTTTAGACGAATGAAAAAATCTTTTTCAATGTTTTGCGCCTTAATAACAACTTTTATTTGGGGAACAGCTTTTATAGCTCAAGATACTGGAATGGATAACATAGGTCCATTAACATTTAATTCTTCGAGATTTTTTGTGGGCTTTTTAACAATACTGCCTTTTGCAATTTTAATAGAAAAAAATAAAATCAAAAAAGAAATAGAAAAAAATTCAAAATTATTTATTAAATATTTAATTTTTATGGGGGTTTCTCTTTTTTTAGGAACTTTCTTACAGCAAGCTGCACTCCAATATACTAATATTGCAAACGCAGCCTTTTTTACAGTTTTTTACGTGCCTTTTGTGCCTATTATCTTATTTATTATTTATAAGGAAAAAGTTCATTGGAGCATATGGCCTTCAATTGCTCTTTGTATAGTTGGCGTTTATCTGCTTACAGACTTTTCTGATGCAGAAATAATGCTAGGGGACGCTCTTGTGATTTTTTGTTCGATTTTTTGGGCCTTACATATAATTTTTGCAGGTAAATTTATGCAAAAATTTGATATACCAATATTTTATGCAGCTTTGCAGGCTGTATTTGTTTTTTCATTATCAATTTTTTTTGCATTTATATTTGAAGAAGTAATTTTATCAAACATATTGCTTGAGCTAAGCTCCATATTATATGCAGGAGCACTATCAGGTGGTATCGCATTTACTTTACAGATGTATGCACAAAAAAATATTGAAGAAGCGCCTGCTGCTATAATTTACTCACTAGAAGGTGTTTTTGCAGCTATAGCTGGCTGGATAATATTGGATCAATTTTTGAAGTTTAATAATATAATTGGATGTTTCCTAATTTTATTTGCAGTGATATTATCTCAAATCTTACCAACATCAAAAGTAAATAATTCCAAATAATAAAAAGGATAATAAAATTCTATAAGTAACAAAAAGTTTGAGATCAAATTTTTTAACAAATATTAAAAAATATTTAATAGTAAAGTACGAAAAAAAATAAGAAAGAAATACAGTAAATAATATCATTGAATTAAAATCAATAGTTTCTTGATATAAATCTTTAAATCCAAGAAAACTTGCCCCAGCTATTGCTGGAATAGAAAGATAAAAAGAAATTTTTGTAGAGTCATATCTATTAAACTTCAGAAATCTACCTGCTGTTATAACAATTCCAGATCGGCTAACACCTGGGACTAGAGCTAATATTTGAAAGCAACCAATAATAATAATAGTACTTAAATTTAATTTTGCATTTAATTTTTTTTTTACTTTAACTTTGTCTGCAAAATATAATAAAATTGCAAAAATTAATGTTGTCCAAGCAATTATTTCAATATTTCTTAGATATGTTATTAAATTTGTTTGGTAAATTATGGCTCCTACTATAATAATTGGTAATGAACCAAATATTATAAGTAAAAGTAAATTTTTATTTTTAAAAATATTGCTTAAGTCTGAGTGAAAGTAAGTAATTATCGCTAATAGTGAACCTAAATGTAAACCAATATCTGTAATTAAAGACTGAACTTTAAAATTGTAAAAATCAGAAATAAGAAACAAATGAGCCGAGGAACTTACGGGAATAAATTCTGATATACCCTGAATTGTTGAAAGCAGAAAAATCTCAAAAAAATCAAAAGTCATTTAATTTCTTGTATTCTATATAGTTTTAAAATGAAGCAATAACGTGAGCAGATATGTGGTATGCAGAAAATGAATTTTATTAGGAAATATAACGATTTTTTGATAAAATAGGTAAAATATACTGTCCTATTTAACGTTTATAAATTGTTTACGTTAGTATATAAGCCTTCAAATTATGCCAGATAAAATGCTTAAATTTGTAAAAATAGGTCAACAAAATCCACCTAAAAGAGAGGTTGATTTAAGAAAAGAGGATTTTAATGAGATATACGATGAGTTTATAAGCAACAAGGCAAAAGAGCAATCAAGCAGGTGTTCTCAATGCGGAGTTCCATTTTGCCAGGTTCATTGTCCTTTAAGCAACAATATTCCAGATTGGCTAAAACTCACTGCTGAGGGAAGATTGGAAGAGGCATATCAACTATCACAAAGCACAAATAATATGCCAGAAGTTTGTGGAAGAATATGTCCACAGGATAGGTTATGTGAAGGAAATTGCGTTATTGAACAATCTGGACATGGCACAGTAACAATTGGTTCAGTAGAAAAGTTTATAACAGAAAACGCATGGGCAAATGGATGGGTAAAGCCTATAAATGTAAAATCTGAGTTAGAACAAAGTGTTGGTATTATTGGAGCAGGCCCTGCAGGTTTAGCATGTGGAGAACAACTTAGAAAATCTGGGTATCAAGTAACAATATATGATCGTTACGATAGAGCTGGGGGATTATTAATCTATGGAATACCTAATTTTAAGTTAGAAAAATTTGTAGTCGAAAGACGTACGGAGCTTCTTAAAAAAAGTGGAATAAACTTTGTCCAAAATTTTGAAGTAGGGAAAGATGCAACTCTAGATCAGTTAAGAGAAAAACATGATGCGTTATTAATTGCAACTGGAGTTTATAAACCTCGAGAAATAAACATTCCTGGCAGCGATTTAAATAACATTTTTCCTGCTATGGAATTTTTAACTGCATCAAACAAAAAAGGCCTAGGTGATAAAGTTGAAAAATTTGATGATGGCACTTTAAACGCTGAAGGAAAAAATATAGTAGTTATAGGGGGTGGGGATACAGCAATGGACTGTGTTCGAACTGCTGTAAGACAGAATGCAAAATCAGTAAAGTGTTTATATAGAAGAGACAAAGAAAATATGCCAGGGTCTTCTAGAGAAGTTGCAAATGCTGAGGAAGAAGGCGTGGAATTCGTGTGGTTATCGAGCCCCAAGGAATTCCATGGAAGTAACAAAGTAGAAAAAATTACTGTAAATAAAATTAAACTAGGTGAACCAGATGATACTGGAAGAAGAAAACCTGAAATTCAGAATGAAGGAGGTTTTAATTTAGATGTTGATATTGTTATTAAATCACTTGGATTTGATCCAGAAGATCTTCCAAAACTTTTTGATAGCAATGATCTTCAAGTTTCAAAATGGGGAACAATTAAAACAGATTTCGAAACTTTAGAAACTAACGTTCCCGGTGTTTTTGCAGCTGGTGATATTGTGAGGGGAGCATCCTTAGTAGTATGGGCAATTAAAGATGGGAGAGACGCTGCTCAATCAATTATTAAACATCTAAAGCAAAAGCAAATTTCAAAAGTAAAAGTCGCGTAATGCAAAGATATTTTAAAAATAAAAAATTACTTGAAAGAAATAATGTTTACTCAAAGGATATGGAGCATGATGCGTGTGGAGTAGGTCTAGTCGCGTCGACCGAAGGAAAAAAATCAAGAGAGGTAGTAGAATATGGAATTCAGGCTTTAAAGGCCGTATGGCACAGAGGTGCTGTAGATGCCGATGGTAAAACAGGAGACGGAGCCGGTATTCACGTTGAAATCCCAAAAGAATTCTTCAAAGAAAAAATAGAGGTAACGGGACACGTCTATGATAATTCTGAAATTTGTATTGGTATGATATTTTTACCAAGAAATAATTATGAGGCACAAGAAAGTTGTCGAACGTTGGTAGAAAAAGAACTGACTCAGAATGATTTTAATATTTATGGTTGGAGACAAGTTCCAGTTAATACAAAAGTTTTAGGAGAAAAAGCAGAACAAACTAGACCTGAAATCACTCAAGTTCTATTTCGACATAACAATCAAAAATTATCTGGCAAATCATTAGAAATAAAGCTTTATGAGACAAGAAGAAAAATAGAGAATAATGTAAGACAAAATCATTTAGATAATTTTTATATTTGTTCCTTCAGTTCTAAATCCATTATTTATAAAGGTATGTTTTTAGCAGAGGCATTAGCTGATTTTTACACCGATTTAGTAGACGAAAGATTTATTTCTAGGTATGCAATTTTTCATCAAAGATTTTCAACAAATACAGCTCCAAGCTGGGATCTTGCTCAACCTTTTAGATCTTTAGCTCACAACGGTGAAATAAATACTCTTAAAGGAAATGTTAATTGGATGAAAGTCCACGAACAAGAAATGTCCAGCGAGGTATTTGAGGATGTTGAAAACTTAAAACCTGTAATTTTACCAGGAAACTCTGATTCAGCATCTTTGGATAATGTATTTGAATTATTAAATATTTCTGGACAACCAGCCCCTTTAGCGAAACTTATGTTGATACCTGACGCATGGTCAAAAAAAAGCGAAGTGCTTCCAAAAGATCATCAAAGATTATTTAACTTTCTTAACAGTACAATGGAGCCCTGGGATGGACCCGCAGCAATAGCAGCTACAGATAATGAATGGGTTATTGCTGCCACAGACAGGAATGGTCTTAGACCACTAAGATATACAGTAACCAAAGATAACTTTTTGTTCGCAGGCTCAGAAACTGGAATGATAAATATTGATGAAAAGAAAATAGTAACCAAAGGAAGATTAGGACCAGGTGAAATAATAGGAGTAAGAATTGAAAAAGGTAAATTATTTACAAACGAAAAAATTAAAAATTATTTAGCTAAAGATTATAAACATTTTAATAATCAAATTGTTGATCTAGATAAAAAATTAGCCATGGCCGAGGAAAAACCGTTTTTTACAGGAGATGAACTAAAAAAAAGACAGTATGCATTTGGAATAAGTCTAGAGGATTTAGAGTTAATTTTACACCCCATGGCAGAAGACTCGAAAGAAGCAACAGGCTCTATGGGTGATGACACACCGTTAGCTGTGCTATCAGATAAATATAGACCTTTATATCATTTCTTTAGACAAAATTTTAGCCAAGTTACAAATCCACCAATTGATTCATTACGAGAAAATAAAGTTATGAGTCTAAAAACTAGATTTGGAAACTTGGGTAATATTTTAAATTTTGATAATTTAACAAAGGATAATATTTATGTATTAAATAGTCCTATTTTATCAAATTCCCAGTTTTTAAAATTTAATAATTTTTTTAAAAAAAAAATAAAATTAATAGATTGCACATTTAAAAAGGATGAAAGTCTAGATGTTGTACTAGAAAGAATAAGAAAAGATTCGGAGATTGCTGTACGACAAGGATCAACACAAATAGTTTTATCAGACAAAAATATTTCAGATGGTAGATTGCCAGTACCAATGTTGTTAGCAGTTGGTGCTGTAAATACTTATTTAATAAAACATAAATTGAGAGGGTATGTTTCAATAAATGTTCAATCAGGCGAAGCTATGGATACACATTCATTCGCAACACTTATTGGAGTAGGTGCTACAACTGTAAATCCTTATCTTGCATTAGACGGATTATATCAAAGATTTGAGAAAAAACTTTTTGGTAAATTTCAATACGAGGAATGTGTCAGTAGATATATAAAATCTGTAAATAGTGGACTCTTAAAGATAATGTCTAAAATGGGTATTTCAGTAATTAGTTCTTATAGAGGTGGATGTAACTTTGAAACTGTTGGTTTGAGTAGAACAGTTGTTTCCGAATATTTTCCAGGGGTAATTTCTAAAATTTCAGGGATTGGCTTAAGTGGTATTGAAAAAAAATTAAGATTGATACATGAAAAAGCATTTACCAATGAGGATAAAGTGCTGCCAATCGGAGGTATTTATCGTTACAGAAAAAATGGTGAAGTTCATCAGTACCAAGGTAAATTAATACATTTATTACAAAGCGCTGTTGCTTCAGGCTCTTATGAAGCTTACAAAAAGTATGCCGAAGGAATATATAATTTGCCACCAATAAATTTGAGAGATCTTATTGATTTTAGAAAAAGATATTTAAACAAACCAATAGATATTTCAGAAGTTGAGCCAGTAGAAAATATACTTAAAAGATTTGGAAGCGGAAGCATGTCTCATGGAGCTCTTTCAAAAGAAGCGCATGAAACGCTAGCAATAGGAATGAATCGTATTAAGGGTGCATCATGTAGCGGTGAGGGTGGCGAAGACGAGGTAAGATTTAAAAAAATGGATAATGGAGATAGTGCAAACTCAAGAGTAAAACAAATAGCTTCTGCGAGATTTGGTGTAACAATAAATTACTTAAATAATTGTAACGAAATTGAGATCAAAATTGCACAAGGCGCAAAACCAGGTGAGGGAGGTCAATTACCAGGGTTTAAAGTATCGGAGGAAATCGCCAGATTAAGACATTCGACTCCAGGAGTAACTTTGATTTCTCCTCCTCCGCATCACGATATTTATTCAATTGAAGATCTCGCACAATTAATTTACGACCTAAAACAAATCAATCCTAAAGCAAGAGTCGGCGTAAAACTCGTAGCTTCATCAGGAATAGGAACAATCGCAGCTGGTGTAGCAAAAGCAAAAGCAGATATAATTTTAATTTCTGGTCACAATGGAGGTACTGGAGCATCTCCACAAACAAGTGTTAAATATGTTGGAATACCATGGGAAATGGGATTAACGGAGGCTAATCAAGTCTTAACATTAAATAATTTAAGAGACTCTGTAACACTTAGAACTGATGGTGGAATTAAAACTGGAAGAGATGTTGTAATTGCAGCCATGATGGGAGCCGAAGAATATGGCGTAGCAACTACTGCTTTAGTAGCAATGGGTTGTATTATGGTACGTCAATGTCATTCTAATACTTGTCCAGTAGGTGTTTGTACCCAGGATGATAAATTAAGAGAAAAATTTAGTGGTACACCCGACAAAGTGGTAAATTTGTTTACTTTTATAGCTAACGAAGTTAGGGAGATATTAGCCGAATTAGGATTTAAATCGATTAATGAAATAATTGGAAGGACTGACTTATTAAGACAAGTAAGTAAAGGATCACCAAATTTGGACGATTTAGATTTAAATCCTTTATTTGTTCAAGCAGATAGTGGAGAAAATAAACGTTATTGTGAAAACCAATCAATAAATTTTGTTCCTGATACTCTTGATCAAGAAATATGGCCATCAATTGAAAAGAAAATCGACAAAAATGAGAAAATAGATGAAGTATTTGAAATCAAAAATACACATAGAGCTGTGGGTACAAGAATTTCGCATAATTTATATAAAAAATTTGGTTATGAAAAATTAGAAGATAATTTTTTAAATCTAAATTTTGTTGGATCAGCTGGGCAATCTTTTGGTGCATTTGGAGGAAAAGGTCTAACTTTAAATTTGAAAGGTGATGCAAATGATTATGTTGGCAAGGGTTTATCAGGAGCAATAGTTTCAATTAAACTCTCTGAAGAAAGTAACCTAAATTCTTCTGAAAATACTATTATAGGAAATACAGTTTTATATGGAGCTACCTCCGGTCAATTATATGCTTCCGGTAAAGCAGGAGAAAGGTTTGCGGTTAGAAACTCTGGAGCCATTTCTGTAATTGAAGGATGCGACTCAAATGGTTGTGAGTATATGACTGGTGGAACTGTTGTAATTTTAGGCGAAGTTGGTGATAACTTTGCTGCAGGGATGACAGGAGGAATGGGATTTGTTTATGATAAAAATAAATTATTTAGCAAAAAAGTTAATCCTGAAACAGTAGTATGGCAAATTCCAGAAACGGATTACTGGAAAGATTATTTAAAATCTCTAATAAAACAACATGTTAAATATACTGGATCTGAAATTTCTAAAAATATTTTAAATAATTTCGAAAATGAATTAAATAATTTTCTACAAGTTTGTCCTAAAGAAATGTTGGATAAACTAGAAAATCCTATTTCAACAAAATCAATGGTAAAAGAAGTAAGTTAAATTGAAAGAACTTAATATTTTTTTTTTTGGATTTGGACAAGTTGCTAAAGAATTTACTAAAAAACTTCTTTCAGGAAAATATAAATTAAATATCTCAATAACAACGAGACAGGCAAGTGGTGATATCGAATTCTTAGGTCAAAAAGTTTCAAATTTTGAATTTAACAACGAAAAAATAGATATAAATATTCAAAAAAAATTAAATAATTCTGATCACATACTTATATCTATACCCCCAAAAGATAAAATAGATTTAGTTTTAAAATATTTTTCAAAAGAACTTCTCAATCAAAATATCAAGTGGATAACATATTTATCAGCAACAAGTGTTTATGGGGATCACAAGGGAGAGTGGGTAGATGAAAAAAGTGAAACTTTACCGAAATCTAAAAATGGCATTGAAAGATTAGCAGTAGAGAATGATTGGCTTAAAATGTATGAAGAACACAAAATACCGCTTCAAATTTTTAGATTGTCCGGGATCTACTCAAATGAGAACAATGTTTTAGAGAGAATTAAATCTGGTAACGGAAGCATTATAAGAAAAAAAAATCAATTTTTTTCAAGAATACATGTAGAAGATATTGCAGACTTATTATTTATATCACTTAATAAATTTAAAAAAGGGGAAGTTTACAATATCTCAGATGATAAGCCCGCATCTTCTGAAGACGTGATGCAATATGGTGCGAAAATTCTAAATTTACCCGAACCAAAAGAAAAAAAGCTAGATCAAATTGAAAGCGAAATGTTAAAAGCTTTCTACAATGACTCAAAAAAGGTGAGTAACAAAAAAGCAAAAGAATTTTTTAAGTATAGCTTTAAATTTCCTACATATGTTGAAGGTTTAAACTATATAAATAAAAAAATTACCTAATTAGAATTTTTGTAATTATTAATAATATTTTTTAACTCTTTTAAAATTTTTAACTTAAACTGTTTTTTAAAAAGGCTATGATCACCATTTTTTATGACGATTATTTTTTTTTGAGCAAACTTAAAAATTTTAAGGAGTTTACGAGAGTAAACCACTGGAACTGTATCATCCTTTTTACCGTGAAATAATGTAACTGGTATTTTTAAATTTATTCTTTTATGTAATACCTTGTTTTTTCTCCCATCTTTAATAAGTTGAAAAGTAATAGGATACTCATATTCGCCATGTTTTAAATGATAAACTCCATTTTTGATAGTTTCTCTTTTCATTTTCCTAGAGAATTTTTTCCACATGACTCTTTCTAAAAACTCAGGTGCAGAACCAATACCAATAAATCCTTTAATTTGTTTTGAGAAAAATTTAAATTGGTTTATAGAAATCCAAGAACCCATGCTTGAACCGATTAGTATAAAATCGTTTTTTTTAACCAATTTTTTGATAGCCAACTTGGTATCGTTAGTCCATTTGCTAATATTTCCTCTCGTAAACTCACCAGATGATTTTCCATGTCCAGAATATTCGACTGCTAAAAATCCAATTTTATTTCTATTACAGAAACTAAAAAAAGTTTTAGGTTTATCTCCCTCAACGTCTGACATAAAACCGTGTAAGAAAACAACGTGAAGATTATTTGTATAATTATTACTTAAATATCTTATTTTTCGATTATTCTTAATTTTGAGGTATTTAAATTTAGTCATAAAAGTTTATTAGAGTAATTTCTTAATATATAACATTAGAGAATGTCATCTAAAATAAAAGTTTTGCAAGTTATACCAAAATTGGGCTTTGGAGGTGCTGAAACTGGTTGTTACGACTTAGCACACTATCTTTATGAACAAAATTGTAAGTCTTATATAGCTACGAGTGGTGGGGAACTTTTAAAATACGTTGATAAGAAAAAAGTGAAGATAATAAAACTACCAGTGAACTCTAAAAATCCATTATTAATATTATTAAACAGTTTTTTTATCAGTTTTATAATTTTATTCCTTAATATTAATATTGTTCATGTTAGAAGTAGGGCGCCAGCCTGGTCTTGTTTGATTGCAACAAAGATCACTTTCAGAAAACTTGTTACAACTTTTCATGGGACTTATAACTTTAACTCGAATATTAAAAAATTTTATAATTCTATAATGGTAAAGTCAGACTTATTAATTGCTGGATCAAATTTTATTTTTTCACATATAAACGATAATTATCAAAAATATCTGAGTCCAAAAAAAAAATTCCTTGTGATATTCAGGGGTATAAATACTGAATATTTTGATCCAGATAATTTAAAGAAAAACAGTGTTAACAAACTAAAAACTCTTTGGCAAATAGAAGAGAATAGTAAAGTAATTCTTTTACCAGGCAGATTAACATCATGGAAAGGACAAGAGTTATTTATTGAGGCAATTAATAAATTCAAAAAATTAAATTCAGACCTAAACTTCACAGCCGTTATTCTGGGCAATGATCAAGGCAGAACTGTATATAAAAAAAAGCTTGAAAGACTAGTTGAACAATACGATTTAACTAATAATTTTAGATTCATAGAAAAATGTGAATACATGCCAGCTGCTTATATGTTGGCGGATATTATAGTTTCATCCTCAATAGAGCCCGAGGCTTTTGGTAGAGTTTCAGTAGAAGCCCAATCTATGAAAAAACCTATAATTGCTAGCGACATAGGTGGTTCAAATGAAACTATAATAAATAATAAGACTGGCATTTTATTTGAAAGTGGTAATGCGGACTCGTTATCAAAAAAAATTGAAGAGATTATAAATCTTGACACTTTAACTCTGGAATTAATGGGTAAAGAAGGTAGAAAGAATGTTATAAATAGATTTAATATTGAAAAAATGTGTTTAAATACTTATTCAGAATACAAAAAATTATTTAACTAATGACAAATATTACACTTCCTGATGGAAAGACAATTAAGTTTGACAAGCCTGTAACTGGTTCAGAAATTGTGGAAAAAATTAGTAAATCCTTAGCGAAGCAAGCTTTAATTATGAGTGTAAATGGAAAACTTAAAGATTTATATCATGTAATTAAAGAAGACAGTTCAGTAAAAATTTTTACCGCTAAAGATCCTGAGGGATTAGAAGTAATTAGACATGACGCTGCTCACATAATGGCTATGGCTGTTCAAGAATTATATCCAGGAACACAGGTTACCATAGGTCCAGTAATCGAAAATGGTTTTTACTATGATTTTGCTAGAAAGGAACCTTTTACTAGCGAAGATCTGAAAAAAATTGAAAAAAGAATGTCAGAGATAATAGATAAAGATGTGAAAACAAGAAAAGAAGTTTGGCAAAGAGAAAAGGCTATAAATCATTTCAAAAAAATTGGTGAAAAATATAAAGCTGAAATAATTGAGAGCATTCCAAAAAATGAAGAACTTTCAATTTATCATCATGGTGATACTTGGCATGATTTGTGCAGAGGTCCTCATTTGGTATCTTCTGGAAAAATTGGAAAAGCATTTAAATTAACAAAAGTCTCAGGAGCATACTGGCGTGGTGACTCAAAAAATGAAATGCTTCAAAGGATTTATGGTACTAGCTGGGCTAATCAAAAAGATTTAGATGCTTACTTAACAAGAATAGAAGAGGCTGAAAAAAGAGATCATAGAAAGCTTGGGAAAGAAATGGATCTTTTTCATTTCAGAGAAGAAAGTCCAGGCTCAGTTTTCTGGCATGAAAAGGGATGGAGTCTTTTTCAAAAACTCGTTGATTATATGAGAGATAGGCAAAAAAAAGCTGGTTATAAAGAGATAAATACACCTGAAATTTTAGACAGGTCACTTTGGGAAAAGTCTGGTCATTGGGATAAATTTGGAGAACACATGTATACATCTACTACTCCTGATGAAAAAGTATTTGCAATTAAACCAATGAATTGTCCAGGATGTGTGCAGGTTTTTAACCAGGGACTAAAAAGTTATAGAGATTTACCTTTAAAAATGTCCGAATTTGGAAAAGTTCACAGATATGAACCCTCGGGAGCTTTACATGGACTTATGAGAGTAAGAGCATTTACCCAAGACGATGCTCATATTTTTTGTACAGAGGAACAAATTACAGAAGAATCTTTAAGTGTAACAAATTTAATATTAGATATTTACAAAGATTTAGGCTTTAAAAATGTTATATTAAAATATTCTGACAGACCTGAGATAAGAGTCGGAGATGATAAAGTTTGGGATAAATCTGAAGCTGCATTATTAAAAGCAGTGAAAGCAACAAAATTAGAATACACGATTAATAAAGGCGAAGGTGCATTTTATGGACCTAAAATTGAATTTGTTTTAAGAGATGCAATAGGAAGAGACTGGCAATGCGGAACCTTGCAAGTAGATTTGAATCTTCCTGAAAGATTGGGTGCAACATTTGTTGATAAGGATGGATCAAAAAAAGTACCAGTAATGCTTCATAGAGCTCTTTTTGGATCATTAGAAAGATTCATTGGAATTCTCATTGAAAACTACGCAGGCAAGCTTCCATTTTGGATTAGTCCACTTCAAATAGTTGTCATTCCTGTCTCAGATGAATTTGATAAATATGCTGCGCAAGTAGCTAATAAACTCAGAAATGTTGGATTAAATTGTGACGTTGATTTAAAAAATCATAATTTAAATTACAAAATTAGAGAGCATTCACTATCTAAAGTACCAGTTTTACTAATTTGTGGTAAAAAAGAAGTTGACAGCGATAGTGTAACTATTAGAGAATTGGATAATAAAAAACAAGAAAATATGAAGTTAAAAGATTTTATCAAAAAGTACTCTGCTTTAAATCAAGCATCCCTCAATTAAGTGGCTGATATTAAAAAAAATTATTTCCAAAGAAAGACTAAAGATAAAGGTCCAAGAGCTAACAATAGAATCTATTCCCCAGAAGTACAGGTAATTTCAAGCTCAGGTGAAAATCTAGGAATTTTAAATACAAATGAAGCAATTTCAATTGCTCGAGAAGAAGATTTAGATCTTATAGAAATTTCTCCCAATGCTAAACCCCCAGTTTGTAAAATTATGGATATGGGAAAATATAAATATGATGCTCAAAAAAAAGCCAATAAAGCAAAAAAGAAACAAAAAAAAGTTGATCTAAAAGAGATTAAATTAAGACCAGTTACTGAAGTGCATGATTATTCTTTTAAAATTAAAAACGCTCAAAAATTTCTTACTAAGGGAGATAAGGTAAAATTTACTATAAGATTTAAAGGTAGAGAACTTCAACATACACATCTTGGAAATGAGTTAATGGAAAAAATCAAAACTGACATGTCCTCAGTAGGTAAAATTGAGCTGCAACCGAAATTTGATGGAAAACAGATGATAATGGTAATACAGCCGTTATAGGCATTAATAAAGGTTGTAAATTAATTCTAATATTTGTATAAATCCTGCCACATATGCCAAAATTAAAAACTAAAAGCTCAGCAAAAAAAAGATTTAAAATAACTGCAAGAGGAAAAGTTGTTATGCCTCAAGCAGGAAAGAGACATGGCATGATTAAAAGAACTAATTCACAGATAAGAAAGCAAAGAGGAACCACAATTATGGCAAAGCAGGATGGAAAAATTGTTAAATCGTATATGCCATATAATTTAAGAGGATAAAATGGCTAGAGTTAAAAGAGGTGTAACAAGTAGAGCAAAACACAAAAAAGTTCTAAAAGCTGTTAAGGGTCAATGGGGAAGAAGAAAAAATACCATTAGAGTTGCAAGACAAGCTATGGAAAAAGCAATGCAATATGCTTATAGAGATCGAAGAAATAAAAAAAGAGATTTTAAATCCTTATGGATTCAAAGGATAAATGCTGGAGTTAGATCAGAGGGTCTCACGTATTCTAGATTTATTCATGGCTTAAATAAATCAGGTATAAAGTTAGATAGAAAAATTCTAGCAGAAATAGCATACGATAACCCAGAAGCCTTTAAAACGATTGTCAAAAAAGCCCAATCAGCATTAAATTAATCTTCACTATTGTTTTATTTTTACTAAGAAATAATCTGCAAATATGTCAGATATTATAAAAATAAAAGCAGAATACTCTAACAAGCTTAAAGAAGTCTCTGATCTTAAAGAAATTAACCAATTAAAATCTGAATTATTTGGAAAGAGTGGAAAAATTTCTATCGAATTTAAGAAATTGGGTTCTTTAAACTCTGAAGAGAGAAAAAAAATTTCAATAGAATTAAATGATACAAAAAGTCAGTTACAAAATTTAATTGAAAAAAAAATAAAAGATATAGAAATAAATGAAATTAATTTAAAACTTAAAAATGAAAGAGTTGATGTAACTTTACCTGAAAGAACTTTTAATAGGGGAAAAATTCATCCTGTTTCACAAGTTATAGATGAAATATCATCTATCTTTTCAGAAATTGGTTTTTCTGTTGAAGAGGGACCAGATGTTGAAAATGAATACAATAACTTTACAGCTTTAAATACGCCAGAAAATCACCCTGCAAGAGATATGCATGACACTTTTTATCTGGACAAAAATAAAAAATTTTTACTTAGAACTCACACATCTCCTGTGCAAGTAAGAACTATGTTAAAAGGGAAGCCTCCTTTTAAAATAATTGCACCAGGAAGAACCTACAGATCAGATAGTGATCAAACTCATGCTCCGATGTTCCATCAGGTTGAAGGTCTCCATATAGATAAGAATATCAACATGGCTCACTTAAAAGGTTGTCTAAACTATTTTATTAAAGAGTTTTTTGAAGTTGATAAAATTAATATGAGATTTAGACCAAGTCATTTTCCATTTACAGAACCTTCTGCTGAAGTTGATATTGGCTATGAATTGAAAGATGGGAAAATAATAATTGGAGAAGGAGGTCAATGGCTTGAGATTTTAGGATGTGGAATGGTTCATCCTAATGTTCTCAAAAATGTCAAAGTCAATCCATCCAAGTATCAAGGTTATGCGTTTGGAATAGGTATTGATAGGCTAGCAATGCTCAAATATGGAATCAACGATTTAAGAGCTTTTTTTGAAACTGATTATAGATGGTTAAGTCATTTTGGATTTGATCCTTTAGATGTTCCATCTAGTTATAGAGGTTTAAGTCGATGAAGTTTACTATAGATTGGCTCAAGGATCATTTAGATACAAAATTGAATGATGAAAAAATAATAGATAAACTTACAAATGTTGGCTTAGAGGTAGAAAGTTTTCAAAGTCAACCATCTGAATTAGATAATTTTATTGTTGCAAAAATAATTAGATCAGAAAAGCATCCAAATGCGGATAGATTAAAAGTATGTGAGGTTGATATTGGAAGAAACGAAAATGTAAAAGTTGTTTGTGGTGCACCTAATGCAAAACAAAACTTAATAACAATTTATGCACCACCAGGAGCTATTATTCCAAAAAATCAAATGAAATTATCAGTGAGTAAAATCAGAGGGGTTACTTCCTACGGGATGTTATGTTCAGAGTCAGAGCTAAAACTTTCTGATGAAAGTGAGGGTATAACCGAGCTACCTGAAAATAAATATGAAAACAAAATAGGAAAAAATTATTTTTCAAACAATGCACCAAAAGTTATTGATTTGTCAATTACCCCAAACCGAGCTGACTGTCTCGGTGTGAGAGGTATTGCAAGAGACTTAGTTGCTGCAGGATCAGGGAAATTGAGAAAAACAAACTCTTCTGAAATTAAATCTTTTGGCCAGCAAAATATAAAAGTAAAAATAAAGAAAGAAAAGAATCAAGGATGTTCCACATTTGGAAGCCTTCTAATAAAAGATGTCAAAAATAAGGAAAGTCCCAAATGGCTTAAAGATAAATTGTTATCTGTTGGCCAGAAACCAATTTCAGCAATTGTTGATATAACAAATTATGTAATGCTTGATTTAAATCGACCTTTGCATGCATATGATGCAGATAAAATTGACTCAGAAATTATAGTAAGAAACTCAAAAAAAGGTGAAAGTTTTGAAGCATTGGACAAAAAAAAATATGTTTTAGAAGACAATATGTGTGTGATCACTGATAAAACAGGTATTTTAGGTTTAGGCGGCATAATAGGTGGGACAAGATCATCCACAGAGTTTGGGACAAAAAATATTCTCCTAGAGTCAGCATATTTCTATCCAAAATCTATAAGAAAAACCTCAAAATTATTAAGTATAGATACTGATGCAAAACATAGATTTGAAAGAGGTATAGATCCTAATTCTATAGAAGAAGGACTATTGGTTGCTGCAAATTTAATTAAAAAGATATGTGGTGGAATAATTAGTAAAAAAGATATTCAAATATACGAAAAATTTAAAAAACGTAAAGTAAGTTTTCCATTAACAAAACTTCAAAGTATTACTGGTTTTAAAGTTTCAGAAAAAGAAATTGTAAAAATTTTAGAAAATCTTGGTTTCAAAATAACAAAGAAAAAAAATTTTTTGGATTTACTAGTCCCTTCATGGAGACCAGATATAGAACAAGAAATTGATATTGTAGAGGAAATCGCAAGAATAATTGGCTACGATAAAATTAAAATGGAATTACCAGAAAAAGTCAGAATTAAGCCAACTCTAAATAAGCAACAAAAATTATTTCATTTTTTACAAAGATCTGTTGCATCCAAAGGTTATCTTGAAACTGTAACTTGGTCATTTACCGACTCCAAAATTAACGATTTATTTAAAGAGGATAAAAAAGAAATTGAGATAGTCAATCCAATTAGCTCTGATTTAAATGTATTACGGAGTTCTATTTTCTCCAATCTGATTTATTACTTAAAGAAGAATTTAGAAAGAGACTTTAAAGATATTTCGATGTTTGAAATAGGACCACTTTTTACTGGGAATAAACCAGGGGAACAAGAAATTGCATTAGCGGGTATAAAGTCCGGATTAGCTTCCAGATTAAACTGGCTAGAAAAAGATAGAAAACTTGATGTCTTTGACTCTAAAAGGGATGTAATGCAAACTTTGTGTGAAATAGGTTTAGATATTAATAAATTAAAAATTGATATTAAAACTCCCAGTTATTATCATCCTGGAAAATCGGGTGCTATTTATCAAAATTCTATCGACAAAGTTCCAATTGCATATTTCGGAGAAATTCATCCAAATATAATCCATAAAGTCGACATAAAAACAGACGCACTTATTATTTTTGAGATTTTTTTAGATAGGATAAAAATTAGTGAGGGCAAAATTAAAGACCTGAAATCAAATTTTCAATATTCAGATTTTCAAAAGTCCGAGAGAGATTTTGCATTTGTTTTAGATAAAAGTTTTGAAGTTCAAGAACTTATTAAAATTATTTCTGACGTAGATAAAGATTTAATAAAATCTATAAGAGTTTTTGATGTTTATGAGGGAGAGAATATAGATAAAGACAAAAAGTCAGTTGCATTAAATGTTACAATTCAATCAAGAAATAAATCGCTTACAGACGAAGATCTAAATAATTTAAATAAATTAATTATTTCTAGTGTAGAAAATAAAACAGGTGCAAAATTAAGATCATAGATGTCAAATCTAGATAATATAAGAAATTTCGCAATTATTGCTCATATAGATCATGGAAAATCTACGATTGCAGACAGAATAATCCATAGATGTGGTGGTCTCACAGATAGAGAAATGAAGGAGCAGGTATTGGATTCCATGGATATAGAGAGAGAAAGGGGAATAACAATAAAAGCCCAAACTGTTAAATTAAATTATAAATCTAAAAATGGAAAAGATTACATATTAAATATTATTGATACACCTGGCCATGTAGATTTTAGTTATGAGGTAAGTAGATCATTATACGCATGTGAGGGATCAATTCTGATAGTCGATAGTACTCAAGGTGTAGAGGCTCAAACACTTGCTAATGTTTATCAAGCATTAGACATCAATCATGAGATTATACCTGTTTTAAATAAAATAGATTTACCAGCTTCAGATATTGATAGAACAAAAAAACAAATTGAAGATGTTATCGGTATCGATACATCTCTTGCAGTTCCTTGTTCTGGTAAAACAGGTGAAGGTATTGACGAAATTTTAGAGCAAATAATTGAAAAATTACCCTCACCTGAGGGAAAAAAAGAGGAATTATTAAAATGCTTACTAGTAGACAGCTGGTATGACTCTTATCTTGGAGTGATTATACTAGTAAGAGTGATTGATGGAAAATTAAAAAAGAATATGAAAATAAAAATGATGTCTACAAATCAAGAATATATTATTGAAAAAGTTGGTGTTTTCACACCTAAAGCAAAAGACATAGATGAACTTAACTCTGGTGAAATTGGTTTTATTATTACTGGTATTAAAAATCTATCTGAAACTAAGGTTGGAGATACTATTTGTGATGCAAATAAACCCTTACAAAAAGCTTTACCCGGGTTTAAGCCAAGTAAACAAGTAGTATTTTGCGGACTCTTTCCTGTAGATAGTTCGGAATATCAAAAATTAAAAGATGGCTTAGCTAAACTAAAATTGAACGATTCCAGTTTTTCTTATGAACCTGAGTCCTCATCAGCTCTAGGTCTAGGATTTAGGTGTGGATTTTTAGGACTCCTCCACTTGGAAATTGTAACTGAAAGACTTGAAAGAGAATTTGACATCAATCTTTTGACAACTACTCCAGGGGTAGTTTATAAAGTTCATTTAAATAATGGTAAAACCTTTGACCTGCAAAACCCATCAAGTCTACCAGATCCAACCCAGATAAAGCTAATCGAAGAACCCTGGATTAAAGCAACTATAATTACACCAGATCAGTATTTAGGATCTATAATTAAGTTGTGTCAAAATAAAAGAGGTGTTCAAACAAATTTAACCTATTCAGGCAATAGAGCAGTGTTAAATTACGATATACCTTTGAATGAGGTGGTTTTTGATTTTAATGATCGTTTAAAGTCTATGACAAGTGGATATGCAAGTTTTGATTATGAGATAACTGGTCAGAAAGAAGGAAATCTGGTTAAACTTGGCATTCTTGTGAACTCTGAACCAGTAGATGCTTTAGCAATGATGGTACATAAGGATTTTGCTCAGTCAATTGGGAGAGAAGTCTGTGAGAAGCTAAAAGATTTAATTCCAAGACACAATTTTATGATACCAGTTCAGGCAGCTATTGGAGGTAAAATTATAGCAAGAGAAACAATCAAAGGTTTTAAAAAGGACGTTCTAACTAAAATTCATGGAGGCGGTGCCTTGGATAGAAAAAGAAAACTACTTGAAAAACAAAAAAAGGGAAAGGCAAAAGCAAAACAATTTGGCAAAGTAGAAATACCACAAGAAGCTTTTATCGGAGTATTAAAAATAAATAAAAACTAAAATGAATTTATTTGATTGTTTTATGTATAACAATGAGGAAATGTTGTTAGATTTAAGATTAGAAGTTTTATCCAAATATATTAAAAAATTTATTTTAGTGGAGTCGGTCTACGATCATCAAGGAAATAAAAAGGAAAAATTGTTTAATCCTGATAATTTCCAAAAGTACAAAGATAAAATAGTATATTTAAGGATAGAGAAATTTCCTGATGAATTAATTGGATCGTGGCAAAGAGAAAATTTCCAAAGAAACTACCTTTCAAAAGCTTTGGAAAATTTAAGAGATGATGATTATTTAATAATCTCAGATGCAGATGAAATTCCAAATCTAAAAAATTTAAATAATATAGATAGGAATAAGTTTACGGCATTTCAACAATCGAATTATTGTTACAAATTAAATATGAAAAATATATCATATCCAAACTGGTTTGGTTCCAAATTATGTAAAAAAAAATATTTGAAATCACCGCAGTGGCTTAGAGACCAAAAAGTAAAGAAATATTCATTTTTAAAATTTTACAAAATAAAATGGAATATAATAAAAAATGGCGGATGGCATTTTTCCTTTTTAATGAAACCAAATGAAATTCAAAAAAAAATTAAATCATTTGCTCATGATGAATATAACAAAAATGAATTTCTTAAAATTGAAAATATTAAAAAAAAAATTATATCTGGAAATGATTTATTTAATAGAAACCAAAATTATAAGACTGTAGATCTCGATGATACTTTTCCTAAATATATTTTAGATAATAAGAAAAAATATAATGAATGGATAATATAGTTTATGAGGATGTATTGCTTATCAATGAATAACTCACACTTAGAAAAAATAAAGTTCCTGAATTATATTCCAGTGGGTTTAGGAAAAGGGGAGTTTGATAAAGGTTGGTTAAGAGATAATACAGGAGAAAATATTTCAAATAAAAATAAATTTTATGGAGAAAATACTTTTCATTTTTGGTTGTGGAAAAATGAATTAAAAAAATCTTTTGATAAAAAATGGGTTGGATTTTGCCACTATAGAAGATATTGGGTTAACGATCCAAAGATTTTAACTTTTCAAAATTTGAATGAAAATATTCTTCATGAGGTCCCTTCATCTTGGAATAATTATGATGTTATTCTTGGTAATGAATATTTGGTTAATAATACAAAGTTCAGCAAAATTTTGAAACATGGAAAAAGACAACTAATTAAGAACCCTTTTGTTTTTTTTTCTAAAAAAAAAATGACAGTTAAGGTGCACTTTGACATGTATCATGGTTTTGGAAATTTAAATACAGCAATAGATCTACTTGATGAAAATAATAAAGAGGATTTCAGAAAATTCGTTGAGACACAAGGATCATTCAATCCTTTTAATATGTTTATATGTAAATCATACGAGTTATTAAATGAGTATTATAGCACTGTTTTTAAATGGTTAAAAAAATGTGAAAATGAATTTGGTTTTAATGAAAAGCAAGACTATGGTCGAATAAGAATTTATGCTTTTCTAGCAGAAAGATTTTTAAGTTATTGGTTTAAAAAAAACTCAAATTATAAATTGTGGCCAATTAAGCACTTCGAAATTTAGATGTTTATTAATAAAGACTATATTTATTTACAAATTTAGTAAAAACCTTAAATATATACTTTATGTCGTTATCTTTTAATCCTTGATGACATCCTATCAGAATTCCGTTCTCCATTACATCATTTGCAACAGACTCAGACCCAGATTGTTTTTTGTACTTTTTTTTAAACATAACAGGTTGCTTTAAAATATTCCCTGTAAAAATTGTTCTTGTTTGAACATTGTTATCTTCAAAAAAAATTTGCAACTGTTTTCTTTTAAATTTTTTATTTGGAATTATGACTAATGGAAAAGCTAACCATGGAGTTTCCACAAATTCGTAATTTTCGGGTAGTTTAAAGTATTTATCAAATTTAGAAAAAAAGTTTTTTAATTTTTTAAAATTATATGTACGCAGCTTAATATTTTTTTTTAACTTTTTAATCTGCTCTAAAGCAAATGCTGCAGATACTTCTGATGGTAAAAAATTATATCCAAATTCTTTGAAAATATATTTTTTATCATAATCTATCCCAGATATTTTTATATTAAATCTTTTAGCTGAGCTTTCTGACTCATTAAATGTAGCAGAGGATCTTCCCCAACCTCTTAATAATTTAGCATATTTATATTTTTTATAATCATTAAAGCACACTATTCCACCAAAACCCGCACCAGATATTATGTGAGAGGCATAAAAACTATTTGTTACAATATCTGATAATCTTCCCGTATTTTTTTTATTAAGCGTATAACCTATAGTATCTGCAGAGTCTTCAATTATTGGAATATTTCGTCTTTTTGCAATTTTATGAATTTGCTTCCAATCAGGTATATTTCCTAAAAGATTTGGTATCATAATGGCTGAGGTATTTTTATTAATTGCCTTCTCTATTTGTTCAGGATTTACAATAAATTTATTTTCCAAAACACCAACAAAGTTAGCTATTAATCCCAATTGGTAAATTGGAGCTACTGTTGTAGAAAACGTAAGTGTAGGTGTAATAACTTCAGTTCCTTTTTTTAAACCTAAAGAGCTTAGAGCTAATAGATTTGCAGACGAACCTGAATTTACCATTAAAGCATACCTTTTCCCAAAAATATTGGATACAACTTTCTCTAATTTTTTAACATTTTTTCCGTCCACTAAAGTTAAGCTTTCTTCCTTTAGCACTTTGTTAACAGCATTAATTTCTAGTTGATTATATACAGCTCTTCCATAAAAAATTTTTTTCATATACTTAGTGTATTATCTTATAACTTCAGAATATAAATTGATATGTATAAATATGTAATTGTCAATTAGGAGAGATGGCCGAGCGGTTTAAGGCGCACGCTTGGAAAGCGTGTTAAGGGGCGACTCTTTCGTGGGTTCGAATCCCACTCTCTCCGCCAAACTGATATGCATAATAAAAAAATGGTTATTTTAGATTTTTCTAGTATTATCGTATTTTTTCAATGCAAAAAGATATTACTATTATTTTAACTTTATTCAAAACACCCAAAAAAAAAATTTTAGGACTTAAACAATATAAAAATTTCAAAATCATAATCTTTGTTCAATCAGCGGATAAACATTTTAAAAAATATATTAAAAAATATTGTGATATAAAATTTAAATTTTTCTACTCAAATAAAAATTTAGGCCTATCCAAAGCTACAAATTTTTTAATTTCAAAAGTAACAACAAAATATTTCTTATTTACACAACCCGACATTATTATTAACGAAAAATCAATAAAGTATCTCTATCAGGCATTTAAGCTAAATAAAGATATAATTTTTACTGGACCATCATTTAAAAAAAAAAGAGATAAAAAAAAAGTAATATATAAAAATAAATTAGATGCCTCATGTATGCTTTGTGAAACAAAAAAAACTAAAACTATCGGTTTTTTTGATGAGGATTTTTTTTTATATTGGGAAGACATTTTTTTAATGAGAAAAATTAGTTTAAGTAAATTTAAAATGGTTCAAATTAATAAAGCTTTTGCAAACCATTCAGTAGGCGAATCCTCAGAAAAAAGTATTAAAATTGAATTCTTAAAAAATCTTAATTTTAAATATAGTGAATACATATATGATTTTAAAACTAAAAATTTCAGAATTTTAAAATTATTAAGACAGTTTTTACAAAACCTTCTTTTTTTTCCAATTAATATTTTAATTTTTAGACGAAAGATTTTTATTAAAAATATTTCGACTATTTTAGCTGTAATAAAATTTATCTATTTTTTTTTAAAATTTCAATTTTTATACAAAAAATCAAAAATGTAGCTTAATTGTTAAATAATTGCATAAATTTGATATAAAAGAAAAAATAAAAAAAAAAAATGATTTATTTAAAATAAGCCTTGTATTACCTACATTATTTAATGCCTAATAATTATCTGATTTTATTTAATCAATAAAAAATGATATAAATTTATTTTCCAAAAAATAAATGAAAAATAAAAATAATAAATACCAAGCAGACTCAATTAAAGTTCTTAAAGGTTTAGAGGCAGTTAGAAAAAGACCAGGTATGTATATTGGAGATACAGACGATGGGACTGGCTTACATCACATGGTTTATGAAGTTGTAGATAATTCAATCGATGAAGCTTTAGCAGGTTTTTGTAAGAAAATTGTTGTAAGTATTAATTCTAACGGATCTATCAATGTAAAAGATGATGGAAGAGGTATCCCTGTCGACCTTCATAAAGGGGAAAAGAAATCAGCTGCTGAAGTAATTATGACACAGTTACATGCTGGCGGTAAATTTGACCATGAATCCTATAAAGTTTCTGGTGGATTACATGGTGTGGGTGTCTCAGTTGTTAATGCGCTATCAGAAAATTTAAAACTTTATATAAACAAAGACAATAAAAGATACTTTATTGAATTTATAAATGGCGAGGCAAAGACACCTCTGAAACTTATTGGAAAAACAAAAGATAGCAATGGCACTGAAATATGTTTTTTACCTTCAAAAGAAATATTTTCTTTCACAAAGTTTAGCTTTTCAATTCTAGAGAAAAGATTGAGAGAACTAGCTTTTCTAAATAAAGGTGTAAAAATAATTCTTAACGATTTTTCATCAAAAAAAAATAAATCCTCAGAGTTTAAATACGACGGAGGTATACTAGAGTTTGTGGAGTATCTAGATAACAAAAGAGAAAAACTAAAGAACAAAAATGATAATGATTTGTTTAAAAAACCAATTTTAATTGAAGGTTCAAAGAACAATCTAGATATCGAATGTTCTCTTAAATGGAATGCAGGCTATAGTGAAGATGTTTATCCGTTTACAAATAATATTTATCAGAAAGATGGTGGTACCCATTTATTAGGATTTAGAAGTGCACTTACTAGAGTAATTAATAAATACGCAAGTGAACTTAATTTATTGAAAAAAAATAAACTTTCAATTTCTGGCGATGATATAAAAGAAGGATTAACATGTGTTTTGTCAATAAAAATTCCAGACCCTAAATTTTCATCTCAAACGAAAGATAAATTAGTTTCATCGGAAGTAAGAAATTTAGTTGAAAATATTATTAATGAAAGACTGTCATTATGGTTTGATCAAAATCCATCAATTTCTAAAATTATTTTAGCCAAAGTAATACAAGCTGCGCAAGCAAGAGATGTAGCAAGAAAAGCAAGAGAAACAGTTCGAAGAAAAGGAGCATTAGAATTAACTGGGCTTCCTGGTAAATTAGCTGATTGCCAAAGTTCAAATCAAGATGGCACAGAGTTATTTATAGTTGAGGGAGATTCAGCTGGAGGTTCTGCTAAACAAGGAAGAAATAGAGAATTTCAAGCGGTTCTGCCTTTGAGAGGAAAAATTCTCAACACTTATGTAGATGTAAATGGAAATAGAAAAAATGGAGAAAGTGAAGTTCGAACAAAAACATTATCAAAAATGGTTTCCTCAAACGAGATAATGACTTTAATTAATGCAATAGGTCTTGACCCGAAAGATGAAGAGATTGATATAAAAAATTTAAGGTATGGAAAAATAATTATAATGACTGATGCAGATGTGGACGGATCTCATATAAGAGCTTTGTTGCTTACATTTTTTAACAATAAACCATTTAATAAACTTATTAAAGAAGGACATATTTTTTTAGCACAACCTCCACTTTTTAAAATCAATAAAGGAGGAAAAGTTACTTATATTAAGGACCAGAAAGAACTAGAAAATTTTATTATAAAAAATTCTAAAGACATTAAAAGTACAAAAAAAGGATCAAAAGAATTCTATAAATACTATGAGATAGAAAAATCTAAGTTAAATATACAGAGGTTCAAAGGTCTTGGCGAGATGAATCCTGATGAATTATGGAATACAACTCTAAATCCAGATACACGTAATTTATTAAAAGTCGAATACTCAAAAGATATTAAAAAGGATTTTAATATAATTCATACTTTAATGGGTAATGATGTGTCCTTAAGAAAAGATTTTATAGTTTCTAATGCCATAGATGTTCAAAATCTCGATATTTAATAATGAGGTTTGTTGATAACTCAGAAGCGTATACTTTAAACAGATCTACATATGTAAATTTAAGATGGATAGCATTTATTGGTCAGATTTTTGCAATTTTAACAGTGCAATTTATCCTAAATTTTGAATTTAATTATATTATTTGTCTTTGTTTTGTAATGATTGGAATTATTACAAATATATATTTGCAGTTTAAAATCAAGGATAATCAGATCAGTAATAATTTATCATTAGGATATTTATTATATGATATTGCGCAACTAGGAATATTATTTTTTTATACAGGTGGAATAACAAATCCTTTTATTGTTTTAATTATTATTCCCTCTATATTTTCCTCGCAATATCTTTCAATTAAGAGTTCAGTAGTTCTAGTTCTTTTAACAATTGTTATTTTATTCTTCTTAACATTTTTTTTCTATGAATTACCTCACCCATCTGAACTACATTTTCATGTACCTAACTATTATTTATATGCTATTCCAGTTTCAATATTAATTGGATTACTATTCCTAGTTTATTTTGCTGTTCAGTTTGGAGAGCAGAATAGAAAAAGAAAAAAAGCTTATGATAAAATTCAAGAGATTATGTCTAAAGAAAATGAACTGCTTTCATTAGGTGGGCAAGCAGCAGCAGCAGCACACTCCTTGGGGACCCCTCTATCGACAATACTTTTAACGGTTAAAGAGCTACAAAAAGAATATATAAATGACGAAAAACTGAAAAAAGATCTAGATTTATTGGTATCTCAAAGCAATAGATGTAGTGATATATTAAAAAAACTGTCTTTAAATCCTAACATTAATGATGAATTTTTAAATACTAATTTGAATCTAGGTGATTATGTCAATGAAATAGTTAGATCATTTGAGGAAATTAGTGAAAAAAATTTTTATGTTAATTTAGAAAAATTTACAAATAAAATAAATATAAGTAAATCAACAGAAATAATTTATGGATTAAGAAACTTTATTGGAAATGCAAATAAATTTAGCAAGAAAGAAGTAAATATATTTTTATTTAATACTAAAAATTCTACAATTGTAAAAATAGTTGATGATGGATCTGGATTTCCAAAAGACTTAATTAATAAAGATAAGCTTGGAGAGCCGTATATTAGAACATTAAATAAATTAAATAATTCAAAACAAGGTTTAGGGTTAGGAACATTTATTGGAAAAACCCTTCTTGAAAAAAATTTTGCTTTAGTTAGGTTCCAAAATTCAGAGGCTAGTAAAGGAGCTGAGGTAATTATAGAATGGAAAAATAAAGACCTTCAAAAAATTTAATTAGTGAAGTTTTTTCTTATTAACAAATAATCCACTTAATTGTTCTATCATTACATCCCCCAGCTCTTGGACATCAGTAATTTTAATTGCCTTGGAATAATATCTAGAAACATCGTGTCCAATTCCAATTGCTAAAATTTCAATTTCACTTTTATTTTCAATAAATTTTACAGTTTTTTTTAAGTGCTTTTCAAGAAAATCACCTGAATTTACTGATAATGTTGAATCATCTACGGGTGCACCATCAGAAATAATCATTAAAATTTTTCTTTCTTCTTTTCTTTTTTTTAATCTATTAAATGCCCAATTAATTGCCTCTCCATCGATATTTTCTTTAAGCAACCCCTCCTTTAACATAAGTCCTAAATTATTTTTACTTATCCTCCATTGAGTATCTGCACTTTTATAAATAATGTGTCTTAGATCATTTAACCTTCCAGGTGATTTTGGTTTGTTATTTTTGTTCCAGTATTCTCTTGATTGACCACCTTTCCAGTTTTTGGTTGTAAATCCTAATATTTCTACTTTTACCGAACACCTTTCCAAAGTTCTTGATAAAATATCTGCACATATTGCTGCGATTGTAATTGGTCTACCTCTCATTGAACCAGAATTATCTATCAATAAAGTAACGACAGTGTCTTTAAACTCATAATCTTTCTCCTTCTTAAAAGATAAAGAGCTGTATGGATCTATTATTACTCTTGTAAGTTTTGAGGTATCTAATAAACCTTCCTCTAGGTCAAATTCCCAAGCTCTTTTTTGACTAGCCAACAGTTGTCTTTGAAGTTTGTTTGCCAATTTAGTAATTAAATCCTGAAAACTTACCAGTTGTTGATCTAAATTTTTTCTTAATTTAATAATTTCATCTGAAGTCTCTAAATTTTCTGCTTTTGAAACCTCATCAAATTTTGTTGTGAAAATTTGATATTCCAAATCTGAAGAACTATTGTTGATTTTTTGCATTAAATTTTCAGAATTTTCTTTTTCTTTGTCCGAATCTATCAAATTTTCTTCGAGCTGGTGTTCAGTAAAATCATAATCAGTATCAATTCCTTGATTATCTTCCTGAGCTTCTTGAGAAGTTTGATCCTGGTCTGAACTTTTTTCGTCGTTCTCTTGATTATTTTCAGATTTGTTTTCATCATCTTGCTGATTATTGTTATCCTGTGTTTCGTCATTATTTTCAAAGAGATCCATATCCTTTAGAATTTCTGATATTTTAGAATTATATACTTTTTGATTTTCTAAATTATCTCTGAAAAACTGTATATGTTGATCAAATGCTTCTTTAAGCTCCTTATGCCAAAAGCTTAAAACTTTTTCACAGTTTTTATTAAGTTCCAAATTAAAAAAATTTTTTAACATATAAATTTCAAAAGCTTCAGATATTTTAACATCCTCTTTATTTTTCATATCTTCAGTTTTGATTTTTGGTAAAGTATTTTCATAATTTTCAATAAAATTTAATTTTGTACCCTTCAGTATTTTAGACCCTAATAATTCGCATCTAATTTTTTCAGAAAATTCATATAATGCTTTACATGAGGAGTTTTTTGGGTAATTTGATTTAAAAATATTTGTTTCTGAAAATTTTTTAATTAATGCTCTTGAATCACTTTCTGCTCTATATTTTATAAACTCTTCTTTTGAATTTAAGGAATCGATCTCGAAATAATTTAAATCTTTGGTAATCTTCTTGTTTTTTGGATTTTTTTTTAAATAATCTTCAGAAATAACTTTTTCTGTTGAGATTAATGCAATTTTAAATTTCTCTTTTATATTACTTTCTTTGGTCATTAAGTCTGAATATTTATCATAGACTCTGGCAGTTCTTCCCCAAAACATCTTTGGTAATACTCAGATATAATATTTTTCTCAACTTCATCACATTTATTAAGAAATGTAACTCTAAAAGCATATCCAGTATCTTTGAAAATATCTGAATTTTCAACCCAATGAAGGACTGTTCTCGGACTCATTACTGTTGAAATATCTCCAGCAACAAAACCTTTTCTTGTAAGAGATGCCACTTTTATCATATTTGCTACTTTTTCCTTACCTTTGCTATTATTAAGATTTTTATTCTTTGCCAGAACTATCTCCATTTCTTTTTCTAAGCTTAAATAGTTTAGTGTGCTTACTATATTCCATCTGTCCATTTGACCCTGGTTAATCTGTTGTGTACCATGGTATAGTCCAGTTGTGTCACCCAAACCAACCGTATTAGTAGTAGCAAAAAGTCTAAAATATTTATTTTGCTTAATGACTTTATTTTTATCAAGCAAGGTAAAATTTCCGTCTGCTTCCAAAACTCTTTGAATTACAAACATGACATCAGGTCTACCGGCGTCATATTCATCAAAGACTAAAGCAATAGAGTTTTGAATAGCCCATGGTAATATACCTTCTTTAAATTCTGTAATTTGCTTTCCGTCTCTAAGTGTTATCGCATCTTTGCCGATAAGGTCAATTCTGCTCACATGACTGTCCAAATTTATTCTTACACAAGGCCAGTTTAATCTTGATGCTATCTGCTCAATATGTGTAGATTTTCCAGTTCCATGATATCCTTGAATCAGTACACGTTTGTTAAAAGCAAATCCTGATAAAATTGCTAAAGTTGTATCTCTATCGAATATGTAATTCTTATCTAATTCAGGAACATAATCATTTTTTTTTGAAAATGCCTCTATCTCCATATCGCTATCTATTCCAAAGGTTTGATTTACTGATATTTTAATATCTGGTTTAATATTAAGGTTATTTTGCAATTTTTTGCCTATAAGTGTTTTTTAGTTGTGTGTAAGCTAGAGTAATTACTTTAAGTTTTTCCTCAAAGCTTTTATCACCCGCATTAATATCAGGGTGAAATTTTTTGACAAGTTTTTTAAATTTCTCTTGAATTTTGTCCCATTTTAGACCGACTTTAACACCAAGGATACCAAATGCTTTAATATCGTTTTGAGTAAAATTCATTTTATTATTTTTTATAAATTGATCTCTTAGACTTTTGTCCTCAGTGCCATCATTTAAAACATTATTCCATAAAACTTTAAAAAAATTATCAGATGAACTAAAACTTTGAGTTTTTTTATGCCATGTCATATCAGATTTTAAGAAATCTATTACTTGAGAATCAGACATGCCAGCAAAGTAGTTCCAATTTTGATTAAACTCTTTGACATGTTTTAAGCAAAGAAGGCGGTAATTTTTAGAATTATCTTTATCAATAGGCGCTCGATATTCTCCAGCCTCAAAACAATTATTCCAATCACATATAGTTTTCATGATATAATAATACATATATTTTTATGAATATAAATGACCTAAATGACACAATTAAAAAAAAAATTTCTAAAGAAATCAAGATTGATGAAATTATTATAGAAGATAAAACGTACTTACATGTAAAGCACAAAAATTTTCAGAAAAATAAGTTTAACCTAAAAATATTTATCAAATCAAGCGAACTGTCTGATATGAGTAAAATTGATTCTACAAAAAAAATTTATGGAATCTTGGCTTACGAATTAAAAAACTATATTCATTCTATTCAAATTGTATTGAAATAATTGAGAAAAAATTTTTCTATAATTCTCACATTAAATTTATTGTTAAAGGATACTTTTCCTATCTTTTTAATTAGTATTAAATTTATCTTATTATCAAAATTTTTCTTATCACTTGTCATAAATCTAACTATTTTTTTTATACTATTTTTTTTAAAGAAGTTTTTTAAATGTAACTTATCACTTATTTTTTTTAAATGATTATCAATAAAGTAATATTCACTATGCTGTAATAATTTTTGTTTTTTGCTAAATTTGGCAGCACTTGATATACCTAATATTACTGCCTCACCATGATTTAGTTTTAATGAATATCCCAAACCTGCCTCATAGGCGTGAGCAAACGTATGTCCAAAATTTAGGATTTTTCTAAGGCCAATTTCTTTAAAATCTTTTTCAACTACTTTTTTTTTTATTATACAACTCTTATAAATTGATTTTTCAATATATTGACTTTCTAGATTTAAAATTTTATGAACATACTTATCTAAAAAAATAAAAAATTTTCTATCTAAAATTAACGAATGTTTTAAAATTTCTGCATATCCACAAAGTATTTCCCTTTTTGGCAATGATTTTAGAAATGAGATGTCTGATAAAACTAGCCTAGGTTGATAAAATGATCCGATTAGATTTTTTCCTAACTTTGAATTTATCCCAGTCTTCCCGCCTATTGATGAGTCTACTTGAGCAAGCAAGGTTGTAGGAACGTTTATATAAAAAAGTCCCCTTTTAAATATACTTGCAGCAAATGCAGACAAATCCCCAATAATTCCTCCACCTATCGATACCAAACAATCATTTCTGTTAAAATTATTTTTTAATAAAACATCAATTATTTTATCTACATTCTTCTGTGATTTATTTTTTTCATTCGACTCTAAATAAATTATGTATATTTTTTTCTTTAATGATTTTTTAATCTTTTGAACCATTTTAACAGGTACTTTATTGTCTATGACTAATAAAATTTTTGATGAGGAGATATTATTTATTTTTAAATAATATCCCAATTTAAAACTAAGGTTTCTGCCTATTACTATTGGATATTGACCATCAGCAGTTTTAACTAAAATTTGTCTTGTTTTCATAAATCTTTAAAATTTTTTTTACAATTTGGAATTTATTTAAATTATCACAATTCACTTTACAATCTGCTTTAAAGTAAATTTTTGATCTTAAATTTATCAATTTTAAAACACCTTTATCATTTAGAAAGTCTAATTTGGGTCTTTTTTTACTATTAATGATCCTCTTTAAAATAATATCATTTTTCCAATTTAGCCAAAATGAAACTCCATTTTTTAAAACTTCTGATCTAATTTTTTTATTAAGAAATGAACCTCCACCAAGTGCAATTACTAGGCCAGATGATTTCATAATTTTTAAAACCAATTTTTCTTCTAAAGATCTAAAAAAAACTTCACCTTTTTGATCAAATATATCTCTTATTTTCATTTTTTCATGACTTTCAATTAATTGATCTGTATCTTTGAATTTTAGGCTACTTTTTTTTGAAATTTCTTTTCCAATTGTAGACTTTCCTGAACCCATCATTCCTATTAATATTAGGTTTTTTTTCATATAATCATTTCAGTGTTGAAAAAACACAAATTTGTCTTAATTTGAAATTAATAAACGTTATATGCATTTTTATAAAAAAACAAGTATAGGTAAATCTAATAACTATATAAAATTACTAATTAAACTAATTCTAGTTTTAATATTATTTATTGCCTTGTTACTTATGTTAGACCAAATTAATTTTCCTGCTCCAAATAAAAAAATTGAAAAATTAATACCTAATGAGACACTTAAAGTTATTAAATAAAAACTTTTTTTATTTATTTTTATTTTCCATTTTATTTATTACTAATTCTAATTCTAATGAGCCAATAGACATCTGGGATTTAGAAAAAATAAAAAAAAAAGATGACGTTGAATTAGAAACCAATGTGAAGACATTTGATACTGAAACTATTTCAAATAATAATCTTAATGAATCAAATCTAATTTATATTGAAGAGGAGGAAAAAATCGAGTCAAACGAATTGAAATTAGTAGGCTTATATGATCCAGCTGAAAATGATCTTAATTTAAATATGTGGGAGCTTTCTGATGGCGAAAAAATAATTAAATTAGTTGAAAAGATAGAGAAGATTAAATTATCTGATGATGCAAAAAATATTTATAAAAAACTTATTTTAACAAATGCTTTCCCTCCTGAAAATAATATAAATAAAGATGAATTTATTAATTTAAAAATTAAATGGTTAATTAAAAATGATGATTTGAATTTAATAAAAGAATTTATAATTAAAAATAATCAAGCAAATTTAAATAATTTACTTATAAAATATTTTTTAGATAAAAATTTATCACTTGGAAAAATAGATAGCGCTTGTGAGTTATTTTCTTTAATTAAAAATATCCCAGATGATAATTACATTCTTAAATATAAAATTTACTGCTTAATCCACGAGGATCAAAAAGAAGTTGCGCAACTTCAATATGATTTAATTAAAGAGTCGGGATTTGAGGATAGTTTTTTTGATAAAAATTTTAATTTTTTAATGGGGTATTCAAATAATTTAGATATGAAGTTATCTGAAGATAGCTTATTGAATTTTCATTTATCTCATTTAACAATAAAAAATTTTTACTATGAAACTAATGATAAGACAAAAAAAATTATTTGGAAGTATTTATCATCTAATAACTTACTTACAAAAGCTAATGATATTGATTTAGAAGATAGAGAAAAAATTAAATCTTTTGAAAAAGCTACTGACAACGGAAGTTATAAGGAGACAGATTTGTTAGACCTTTACACAAGATTTCAATTCAATATTTATCAAATTATCTCAGTTTTTGATGCCTACAAGCTTTTGCCAAATTATGAGGCAAGAGCACTCTTGTACCAAGCTTTTTTAGTTTCGAAAGATGCTAATACACAAATTAAATTGTTAAAATTACTAAAAAAGGAGTTTGATAATGATAATTTAAGCAATGCTTTTGATAAGGAACTTATTAGATTAATTCAGACCATTGATAAAGAAAATATTTCGCCAGAGTTTAGTGAATTTTACATATTACAACTAGCAAATATAGAAAATGAAGAATTTAAAATTAAATATAATAATAAAATTTTACACCAGTCTAAATTAATCAATTACTTTACCGGAGAGATCTCAAAAGAAAAAATAGAGAAGGATTTAGAGAAAATGTTGAAAAAAATAAAAAAAAAATAAAAAATATTATTTTTCAACTAAAGATATTATTTTAATTGAGTCATTATTATCAGATGGAATTAAAGTCTCAGAAAAATATGAAAGCATGTTGGAATTAAATAAGTCTAACATCCCAACGGATATTGAGGTAATGATCAATGATGGAGAAATTGCAATGATTTTACTCAGATTAGTAGAAATTATTGGAGAAGATAATTTGAAAGATCTTGGTACAGAAACTTTATATTTCATAATTAGCACTTTAAATAAGCTTAACATTGATAAAATTAGAAATGATATTATTCTTCAAGTTATTCCTGTAAAAGTATAGTAATTTTAAAGATGACAGTTAAAAAATTAATAACAGTACCTGATGAAACCCTTAGAAAAAAATCGCAGAGAATTGAAAAAGTAAGTCAGGACGAAAAAAAATTAGTCAAAGATTTATTTGAAACAATGTATCATCATAAAGGAATTGGATTGGCAGCTATTCAAGTGGGTATACCAAAAAAAATTATAGTTTTAGATGTATTACAAAAAGATGAAAAAAATAATCCGTTATGTTTCATAAATCCAGTAATTAAAAATCTAAGTAATGAAAAATCTAAATACGAAGAAGGTTGTCTATCTATACCAAATACATTTATAGAAATAGAGCGACCAAAAACATGTCTTGTTGAATATATAGATATTGATGGGAAAAAAAAAAATATGAAATGCGATGGTCTTTTATCTACATGTATTCAGCATGAAATAAATCATCTGGATGGTAAATTAATTATAGATTTTTTGTCTAAATTAAAAAAGGATCTTATTATAAAAAAACTATCTAAAACAAAACAAAATACAGATAGAATCTTAGTGTAAATGTTAAAAAAAATTATATTTATGGGATCACCAATTTTTGCTGTTCCTGTACTTAAATCTTTATATCAAAATGGATATCCAGTTTCTGTTGTTTATACACAGCCTCCAAAAAAATCCAGTAGAGGAATGAAGACTCAAAAATCACCTGTGCATAATATGGCTGAGACTTTAAATATAGATATTAGAACTCCAGAAAATCTAAAAGGGAATTTAGTTGAGTATAACTTTTTGGAAGAACTTAATGCTGACCTTGCAATAGTTGTCGCTTATGGGAAAATATTACCTGAAATTTTTTTACCCCTTGCAAAAAAAGGCTTTATAAATATACATGCATCAATCCTACCTTCTTGGAGAGGTGCAGCACCAATACAAAGAGCAATAATGAACTTGGATAATAAAACTGGAATAAGCATTATGAAAATCAATAATAAATTAGACGCTGGCCCAATATGTAACAAGTATGAAGTTGATATTAAAAAACAAGATAATGCAGAAACAATATCCGAAAAACTTTCAATGTTAGCCTCTGAAAAAATACTTGAAGAAATTGATTCCATAATAGATGGAAAAGCAAATTTTGTTGAACAAGATACTAAAAAAGTAACCTATGCTAGAAAGATTGAAAAAGCTGAAGGTAAGATAAATTGGAATAATAGAGCAGACGAAATATTAGGTTTAATCAATGGTTTATATCCAACACCAGGAGCTTGGTTTATATACAAAGGCGAAAGACATAAAATTCTAAAAGCAGAAGTAGGCAATGCTAGCGGAGAACCAGGAATCGTTTTAAGTGAAAATCTAGAGATAGGATGTAATGAAAAATCCCTTAAAATAGTTGAAATTCAAAGAGAGGGAAAAAAAATTCAAAAAACAGGAGAATTTCTACTTGGATCTAAAATTATGAAAGGTTCAAATCTAAATGATCTTTAGGTATCAGATTCTAATCGAGTATGTAGGAACAGGTTTTATTGGATGGCAATCTCAACCAAAAGGAAAATCAGTTCAAAAAACTATTGAAAATTCTTTAAAAAAAATCCTGAAAGAAAAAACGTCAGTAGTAGGTCAAGGAAGATTAGATGCTGGTGTTCATGCAATTTCACAGTCTGCTCACTTTGATACTAAGTATAAAATTTTAGATATTAATAAATTCCTTAAAAGATTAAATTATTTGTTAAATAAAAAGTTTATTTCTATTTTGAGCATAAAAAAAAAGAAATGAAAAATTCCATTCTAGATACTCAGCTAAAGCAAGAATTTATCAATATATAATTTTTAATAGAGAAAGTGTTCCAACTATTAATAAGAATAGATGTTGGCATATAAAAAAAAAAATTAATTTAAAAAATATTAAAAAAGGCGCAAAATTTTTAATTGGAAAAAGAGATTTTTCAACTTTTAGGGCCTCAACATGTTCAGCAAAAAGTCCAATAAGGACTCTAGAAAAAGTGCATATATTGAAAAAGAGAAGTCAAATATCTATTGAATTTAGATCAAGATCGTATCTTCAAACTCAGGTAAGATCAATGGTTGGTTGTCTTAAATATTTGGGTGAGGGAAAATGGAATTTTAAGAAATTTAAAGATGTAACTTTATCAAAAAAAAGAACATTATGTGCGCCCCCGGCGCCACCCTATGGCTTATTTCTTAAGAAAGTTATTTATTAATCCTGGGAGCTTTTCTAAATTTTTTACTAATTCTCCATCGACTTTCTGATCGAACTATATAGCCACAACAATTTTTTGCACGGCATCTGCATGGGAACTGTTTATAATCTTCATCATACGAAAACCCATAATCATAAGTAAGTTCTTCATTTTTTTTTATATCTTTTATTGCCGTTATGTAAATTTTATATCCTGTGCCATCAACCTCACAGTTTGGATCACAACTATGATTTATATTTTTTGCTACATTCCACGAAAAATCACCGTCTAGCGAATATCTTTTATTAATATCAAATAAGTATATGTCTTTATCATTATCATATTTAGGGTTTCGCTCAACTTCGCTATTAGTTATAATTTTCCCTTTATATTGAATAACTCTAGTACCAACTTTGATATCTTTTGTAGCGTAAAGACCTTTTTTATCGATATTTGATTTTTTTATTTTATATAACTTCATTTTGTATTTTCAGATAAGGCATTTACATGATTAAAGGCACTTTCTGCAAGAGCATTTAGGTCATACCCACCCTCCAGTACAGATATAACTTTACCTTTCGTAAACTTATTAGTTGCCTTGAGAGTTCTTTTTGTTATTTCGTAAAAATCCTCAGACTGTAATTCAAATTGTGCAAGTGGATCTGCTATATTTGCGTCAAAACCCATACTAAAAATTAAAAATTCTGGCTTAAATTCTATTAATTTATCTAAAACTTTATCTAATGCACTCATATATTTCTCAGTATTTGTACCTGCAGGCAAAGGCACATTAAAAATATTATTATGATTTCCCTTTTCCTTATCACTTCCGGTTCCAGGATAAAATGGATACTGATGAGTTGATAGGTATAAAACATTTTCATTATCGTAGAAAATATCTTGCGTACCGTTTCCATGATGAACATCTGGATCAAATATAGCTACTCTTTTATAATCAAATTTATCAATAAGATAATGAGCTGCAACTGCACAATTATTATAAATACAAAAGCCCATAGCTTTATCCTTTTCTGCATGATGACCAGGAGGACGCACTGCACAAAAAGCATTTTTAAATTTTTTATTTTCAACTCCATCAATTGCTCTTATCACAGAACCAACTGCATCTATCGTGGCATCTTTACTTCCTGGTGAGATAATTGTATCAGCATCTAAAAATTTTATACCCTCATTTGGAAAACTTTTTTGAACCATATTTATATAATTTTCATCATGAGCTTTTTTTAAAATATTATGGTCAAAAGAACCTGGTTTATCCCAAATTAAATTTTTTTGTTTTTTAAGTTTTTCAGTTACAGCTAAAACTCTTTTTGGCTGTTCTGGATGACCATCACCTGTTAAATGATTTATAGAGGTATCTGATGAAATTATTGCAGTTTTCACGAAAAATAATTTTCTAAAATTAAAGAATAAATTTTTGTTAATTTTTTCAAATCACTCAAAGATACTGCTTCATCAACTTTGTGCATAGTTTTACCAACCAATCCAAACTCTAAACAAGGAGATATATTTTTTATAAACCTAGCATCTGAAGTTCCCCCAGTTGTAGAAAGCTTTGGTTTTATTTTTGTTATTTTTTTTACGATATTTTGAATCATAAATGTTGTTGCATTTGGTTTTATTAAAAAAGCTTCACCAGATACTCTATATTCTATTTTAAATTTTGATTTGTTTTTTTTACTAATTTTACTTATTACTTTGTTAAGTTTTTTTTTCAAAGAATCTGATGAATGTTTATCATTATATCTAATATTAAAAGTGGCTTGAGCTATTCTCGGAATAACATTATCAGCATTATTATCTATATAAATTTTTGTAACCTCTAGGTTTGATGGTTGAAAATTTTTTGTTCCTTTATCAAGTTTAATATTTTTTAATTCATTTAAAATTTTTATTAATGTTGTTGAAGGATTATTTGCTCTATGCGGATAAGCAACATGCCCTTGAATGCCAAGTATTGTTAGTATTCCAGTTAAACTACCCCTACGACCTATTTTAATCATTTCACCTAATCTATTTGGATTAGTGGGCTCACCCACTAAACAAAAATTAATTTTTTCCTTTTTCTTTTTAAGATAATCTATAACTTTTGTTGTTCCATTAATTGCATCACCTTCCTCGTCCCCAGTAATTAAAAAACTAATTGATCCTTTAAATTTTTTATTTTTATTTAAAAATATACTTACAGCTGAAACAAAAGCAGCAACAGAACCTTTCATATCATTTGCACCCCTCCCAATTAGGTGACCCTGTTTGACAGACGGTTTAAAAGGGTTGACCGTCCAGTCCTTAATATTACCTGGAGGCACAATATCTAAGTGTCCGGCATAGCAAAAATTAGGAGTTTTATTCCCCAACCTTGCGTACAAATTTTTAACTGGTTTAGATTTTTTTTCTCTAAATTCTAATATTTTTGTCTTAAAACCAAGTTTTTTTAATTTCTTCTCTAAAAATCTCATCACGCCAGCATCTGTTGGTGTTATAGATGGAAATCTTATTAGCTCTTTGGCTAATTGAAGCTCGTTAATTTTTTGCATTTTTACTCTCTTAAAAGATCATTAATTGATGTTTTTGATCTAGTCTTTTCATCAACTTGTTTAATTATTACTGCACAACTTAGTGATGGCGCAGTTGGATTACTCTTATCAGGTAAAGATCCAGGAACAACTACGGAATAAGGAGGAATTTTTCCATAAGATATTTTACCAGTTTTTCTATTAACAATTTTTGTTGATTGACCTACATACATTCCCATACTTAAAACTGATCCTTCTCCAACTATTACACCTTCAACAACCTCAGACATTGCTCCAACAAAAACATTATCTTCAATTATAGTTGGAAGAGCTTGAGCTGGTTCTAAAACTCCACCAATACCTGATCCAGCTGATATATGACAATTTTCTCCAATCTGACAGCAGCTCCCAGCACGACTGAAGGTGTCCATCATCGTTCCAGCTCCAACGTATGCACCTATGTTTACATAACAAGGCATAAGTACAGCATTCTTTCCAATAAAAGACCCAGGACGTACGGGACTATTTGGCGTCATACGAAAACCCGCAGCTTCATGTTGCTCTTTTGTCCAGCCCGCAGTTTTACCTTTTAATAAATGAGCTTTGTCATACCAACTACTGTATGGACCATTTAAATTTTCCATGGGATAAATTCTGAAACTTAACATAATCGCTTTTTTAAGATGTTGATGAGTTTTCCATTCACCATCAATCTTTTCTGCAACACGAGATTTACCACTATCTAAATCACTTATAACCTGGTTAATTGCATCTTTTAAAGATTGATCTGAATCCTGATTAACCTGATCTTTATTTTCCCAAGCTTCATTTATAATTTTTTCAATAGTCATAGTTTATTTACTTTTTAATAACCTTATTTCTTTTAAAAATAAAGATAGATTTTCAATTTTATAATCAATGTAATCCTTATCGGACTCCATTTTACCCCACTGTTCATCATTTATTAACCAAACGGTTGTGCAACCCCTTTCTTTACCTATTGATAAATTTTTAGCAATGTCTTCTACATAAATTGTATTATTTGGATCTATCCCAAATTTTTTTACCATCAGATCAAATGCTTTCGGTTCGGGTTTAGGTCTATATTCTGCATCGCTGATATCAAATATTCCTTCAAATAAATCCTCAATACCCAAGTGGCTTAGTACATTCTTTGCATGATCAGTACTTCCATTTGTAAAAATTAACTTTCTCATATCTAAATTTTCTAGTTGTTCTCTCAAAACTTTATCTTTCTTCATAAATGAAAGATCTATATTATGAACATATTTTAGGAATTCTTTAGGCGGTATATCATGATGTATCATCAATCCATTGAGACTGGTATTATATTTATAAAAATAATTAGTTTGTAATTCTTTGGCTTTAGTTAAGTCTATATTTAACTTTTCAGAAATATATTTTGTCATTAATCTAGAAACCTGTCCAAAAACAGCTTCTAAATCTTGATAAACAGTTCCATCCAAATCTAATAACAAATTTTTTTTAGTTTTAAGCTCTTCCATTTTAAATAATTATCTAATTAATGTTCCCGAACCTTTATCTGAAAAAATTTCAAATAGAACGGAGTGCTTTTTTCTTCCATCAATAATAGCTACAGCAGTTACACCATTATTTATTGCATCTAAACATGTATTTATTTTAGGTATCATACCTTCAGTTATAGTTCCATTTTTAACCATATCCAAAATGTCAGAGGAAGATATTTCCTGTATAAGTTTTTTATTTTTATCTAATACACCCTCAACATTTGTCATTAGTAATAACCTTCGTGATTTAAGAGACTTCGCTATAGCTCCAGCAGCATTATCTCCATTTATATTATATGCTTGGTTATTAGTCCCAAGTCCAAGTGGAGATACTACTGGAATTAAATTATTTGCAATTTTGTCCTTAATTATATGAATATTGATTTTATTTGGTATTCCAACAAATCCCAGCTCCTCAGCCTCTGGAATTACTTCAATTACACAATTCTGCTTCGTATTTAAAGATATAGCTTTAACACCTTTTTCATTTAAAGATGAAACAATATCCTCATTAAATTCAATTAATACTTTTTCAACAATGTTTATTACTTTCGCATCTGTAACCCTTAAACCTCTAATAAAATTTGAAGTAATATTTGATTTATCTAGCTCTCTTTTTATTCGAGGACCTCCGCCATGAATTACCACAATTGATAAGCCTAATTTTTTTAAAATACAAATGTCTTCGATAAAATTATTAAAAATATTTCTATCAATAAAAACATTTCCACCGTATTTAATAACTATCAAATCATTTTTATATTTTTCAATATATTTAGAAACCTGATCTATTGGAGGACCATTTTTAGGTAAAATTTTTTTTAGGTCCATCAATTCTATGTAGTTTTTACTTTAGTCTGTTTCATGATTACAACTTGTTGAGCCATAGTTAATACGTTGTTTATTGTCCAATAGATAACTAGACCAGATGGAAATGGCGCCAAGATAATTGTTAAAAATAAAGGAAAAAACATAAAGATTTTTTGCTGTATTGGATCAGGTGGTGTAGGATTTAACTTTTGCTGTAAATACATTGTCAAACCCATAAGACAAGGCCAAATACCAATAATCAAAAAGGATGGAGGATCCCAGGGTATTAAACCAAAAAGATTAAAAATTGATGTTGGATCTCTTTCTGACAAATCTTCAATCCAACCATAAAATGGTTGGTGTCTCATTTCTAAAGTGACAAAAAGAACTTTATAAATTGCAAAGAAGAACGGTATTTGTATAAAAATTGGCAAACAACCAGAAACAGGGTTTACTTTTTCTTTTTTATATAATGCCATCATTTCTTGCTGTAGTTTCATTTTGTCATCTTTGTGCAATTCTTTAAGTCTTGTCATCTCAGGTTGCAAAACTTTCATTTTGGCCATGGATCTAAAGGAATAATTTGCTAATGGAAAAAATAATATTCTTATACAAATTGTAATTAAAATTATAGCAATTCCAAAGTTTCCAGTAAGTTTAAAAAAATAATCTATTGCAAAGAAGAAGTTTTTTGTAAAAAAATAAAACCAGCCCCAGTCAATTGCCAAGTCAAATTTTGCAATTTTTGAACTTTCTGCATATCCATCAATTACATCTACTTCTTTTGCTGCAACTATAACCCTTACATTGCTCGAAACAGTTGCATTTGGACTCAGTTCAAGAGGTTTAGTCTCAATAAAGTTCGCCCTAAATTTGTCTTTGAAATCGAAATCTGCTCTAAAAGACTTATTCTCTTCTGGAATAAGTGTTGCTATCCAGTACTTATCAGTGATTCCAAGCCAACCAGAGTTTGCGTTTTTAGAGAATTCTTTTTCTTTTATATCTTCATAATCTTCTTCCACTAATTGTTCATCAAAAACGCCGATAAGTCCCTCATGAAGAATATAAAAATTAGTAATTTCAGGTGCTTTATTACGAATAATCTGACCATATGAATAAAAATCATAAGATTTATCAGTTTTGTTTATGACTGTTTGATTAATAGAAAATAAAAATTTTTCATCTATTGTAATTTTTTTTTTAAAATTAATACCCTGTTTGTTGCTCCAACTTAAGGTTACTGGTTGATTAGGAGCAAGTTTTTCATTACCTTCAACTTTCCAAACAGTTTGAGAACCAGGCAAATCAATATTTTTACTACTACTGACCCATCCTGTTTCAACATAGTAACCTTGACCAAATTTTTTTGGATGTAGAAGTGTAATTTTATTTTTACTGTCTAAAGTTTCTGTATAATTTTTAAAAACTAAATCATCAATTGTTCCACCTAGTAAAGAAATCGAACCTTTAATATTTTCATTTTCAAATTTAACTCTTTCACTCTCTTTAATTGCCTCCTCTCTGGACATTTCTATTAATTCTTCGCTAGTATCGATTGTAGGTGCTTCTGAATTTAAGGTGGTCTTTTCTTGATCTAAATTACTAATTTCTTTTGGAGGTGGTGCAAAAAATAAGCCATATAATATAATTACTGCCGCGCTAAGGGATATAGCTGCGATTACATTTTTAGTATCCATATTTTTATTTACCTTTTTTTTTTAAAACAGGGTCATAACCATCACCACCACCTAAAAATTTTATTGGGTGACAACTTAAAATTCTTTTTACACCCATAAGAGAACCTTTAATTATTCCATACTCTTTTAAACTTTCTATAAAATAATCCGAGCATGTAGGTAGATATCTACAGGTACTTCCTAAGTAAGGAGATATTAATCTCTTATAAATTTTTATTATAAATATTAAGATGTTTTTCATTGATCATTTAATTCTTTTAAAATCTAAAAATAATTCCTTCTTTATATCTGCAAATTTATCATTAAAAACAATTTTTTTTGCAATTATAAGATAAGAATACTTATAATTTATTTTAATTTGTTTAACCAAATCTCTCATAATATTTTTTAACCTTCTTTTAATTTTATTCCTTATTACTGAGTTTCCTATTTTCTTTTTTGCTATAAAACTTATATTTAACTGCTTTGGATTTAAATGATCCAATTTTTTAAAAAAAATTGTTGAATATTTATTGTTAATTTTTTTTCCTTTTAGTAAAGATTTAAAATCTTCATTTTTGCTTAACGAGCAAATAATTACTTTCATTAAACTGTAAGTTTCTTTCTTCCTTTTGATCTTCGTCTAGCAAGTAACTTTCTTCCCCCTTTAGTTTTCATTTTAGATCTAAAACCATGGCGTCTCTTTCTGACTAATCTACTTGGCTGGTATGTTCTTTTCATAAATTTTGGTTTAATTTTCTAATAAATTTCGCTCTTTATAATAATTAAATATATAAATAGCAAATAGAAGATTTTATAATTACGATTAAAAATTATGGAAAAAGTAAAAAAAATTAAAATATATATCGGTTTATTTTATCTTGCTGTTGTAGGAATATTTCTTTACTATCTTTTTTCAGAATTTACTTTACAAGAGCTTTCCTCATACGAATTTATAAAAGAAAATATTGATTACTTTAACACAGTAAAAAAAACTAATATTTTTTTATTATCACTTTTTTTTCTGTTGTTTACAGTTTTATGGGTATTCCCTCTCTTGGGTTTTGGCTCTCCAATCGCTCTTTTAGCAGGCTTTATTTTTGGAAAATGGTTAGGAACAATACTAGTTGTTTTAGGTTTAAGCATTGGAGCAACTTGTCTATATATCTTTGCAAATTTTTTTTTAAAAGATTTTATTAGAGAAAAATTTTTAACTAAATTTAAAAATTTGAATATAAATTTTAAAAAATCTGAATTTATATATCTTTTAATTTATAGATTTATTGGTGGTATTCCTTGGCAACTTAGTTGTATTTTGCCAACTCTATTTGACGTAAGAATTTTAAATTTTTTCCTTGCGACCTTAATAGGCATTATACCACAAGTTTTTCTGGTTGTTTCTGTTGGAAGTGGTTTAGAAATCATAATTAGCCAAAACTTAAAACCACCTGGGTTGATTGATATTCTATCTTCATCTGATATTTATTTGCCTTTAGGAGCCTTTTTTATTTTGATTATTGTTACAATTTTTTTAAGAAAAATATTTTATAGGAAATAATTTTGGTGCCCCTTGCCCGACTTGCACGGACGACTTTTTCCTTACCATGGAAACACTCTACTACCTGAGTTAAAGGGGCAATACACGATGATAAATAGTGTATAAATAAATTTTTTTCAAATTATTGCCTTAATTTTTTACAAAAATAAGTTATATTTAAATATAGGTAATGTCATGGGGATTCACTATACATACGGGGCAAATCGTGGTGCAAAAAAAATGGAAAAGCAGGCTAAAAGAGAAAAAAAGCTTGCAGAAAGAAGAGCAAAAAAAGCGGCAAAAGAAGGATTAATCAAGCAGAAAGAAGAAACAAAAATGCATGATATTTCTAAAACCATTACCTTAGAAGACTTAACGAGTCCTGATAAAAAGTAATTTAATGATCTCTAAGAAGGATAAGCTCAACAGACTTGAAATTGCATTAAAAAAAAATCTAAAAAAAAGAAAAATTTTTCAAAAGAGACAGAAGAAAAATAATAAATAGATATGTCTATTCAACCAGATTCCTGGATAAAAAAAATGTGTGAGGACCATAACATGATTGAGCCATTTTTAGATCATCAAGTTTCAGAGGGCAAAATATCTTACGGGTTAAGTAGCATGGGTTATGATGTTAGAATTTCAGATGAATACAGAATTTTTACTAATGTAAACAATTCTTTAGTAGATCCAAAGAATTTTTCTGACGATAACTTTATTGAGAGAAAGGGTCCTTTCTGTATCATCCCACCTAATTCTTTTGTTTTAGCTAAAACTGTAGAATATTTTAGAATTCCAAAGGATGTTCTTTGTATTTGCGTTGGAAAAAGTACTTATGCAAGAACTGGTATTATTTGTAACGTAACTCCTATTGAAAATGAGTTTGAGGGAAATATTGTAATAGAATTAAGCAACACTACACCAAATCCTGCAAAAATTTATTCTAATGAAGGAATAGCGCAATTTTTATTTTTTAAATCGGAAATCGAACCAGATACAACATACAAATCTAAGAACGGTAAATATCAAGGCCAAACAACCATCCAGGTAGCAAAAATAAAATAAAATGGATAAGTTTTTGATAAAAGGTCCTTGTAAAATCAAGGGACAAGTCTTTATTAGCGGTTCAAAAAATGCTGCATTACCAATTTTGGCTTCAACATTATTATTTGATAAACCGGTAATTATACAAAACCTTCCACAAGTAAAAGATGTTGATACAATGTTGAGTCTTCTAAAATCTCTTGGTTCTAAAATTCAATTTCTCAAAAATAAAAAAGTTGTAAAGATTTATAAGACAAAAGAACAAAAATACTTTGCTTCTTACTCGCTTGTAAAAACGATGAGAGCAGGAATATTAGTGCTAGGACCCTTAGTTGCAAAATTCCAAAAATCAATAACATCTCTACCCGGTGGTTGCACAATAGGTGCAAGGCCAGTTAATTATCATTTAAATGCACTTAAAAAACTTGGAATGAAATATGAAATTAAAAAAGGATATATTCATGCAAGCTCAAATGGAAAACTTAAAGGTACAAAAATAAAATTTTCTAAAATTAGTGTTGGTGCCACAGAAAATTCTATTATTGCAGCATGCCTTGCAAATGGAAAAACTATTTTAGAAAATTGTGCAATTGAGCCAGAAATAAAAGATTTAGTAAATTTTCTTAAATCAGCAGGCGCAAATATAAAATGGATTAGAAAAAGGACTTGCCAAATAATTGGTATTAATTCCTTAAATAAAACAACTTATTCGATAATGGGCGATAGAATAGAAACTGGCACATTTTGTGTTGCAGCGACTCTTACAAAAGGAAACTTAAAAATTAAAAATTTTAATCCAAGATTAATTCAGACAGAAATAAACTTACTAAAAAAAGTAGGCGCAAAAATACAGACAGGAAAAAATGAAATAAGAATTAAAGGCCCACAAAAAATTAAAAATATTTCAAAACTAGTTACAAAAGAGTATCCAAATTTTCCAACCGATTTGCAAGCTCAGTTTATGGTGTTGTTATGCAAAGCAACAGGACGTAGTAGAATTATTGAGAATATTTTTGAAAATAGGTTTATGCATGTTGCTGAGCTAAGAAGATTAGGCGCAAAAATTATTGTTAAGGACAATAAAGCAACAATAGAGGGCAAAACAGATTTTTTGGGTGCAGAAATTATGTCTAGTGATTTAAGAGCCTCAGTGGCATTGGTTCTTGCAGCAATTGTTGCAAAAGGTGAAACTAAAATAAATAGAATATACCATTTAGATAGAGGTTATGAAAATATAGAAGACAAACTTAAAAAATTGGGCGTAAATATTAAAAGACTATCTTAATGGTTAAAAAATATCTTAAGAAAATCATTGCACAATCACCACAAGATTTACAAGTGATATCAGCATGTTGCGAAGGAGGAAAAATAAAAATTAATGAAATTAAATATTTGCCTGAAAACAAAATTTTTCTATTTTTAATCGAGAGAATTTCAAGAGAAAAAAAAAACTCGAAAGAAAAAGTAAAAAGCGTTGTTAAATTCGAATATATTGAAAAATCAAAATCAAAAAACATTGATCGCAGTAAGGTTAACTCTTTTGTAGAATTAGTCGCAATCAAGCTATTTAAAAATAATAAAAATTTTGAAATAACACTATTATTTTCAAATAATGGAATTATAACATTAACTGCAGAAATAGTTGAGGTAGTATTAGAGGATCAAAATAAAATAAATGATTAAAATTATAAAATATAGTTATAGATCTGGACACAATAAACTAATTAGTTTTTTAGATCAAAGAAGAAATTCAAATAATAGTGATATTGATCTTGTGAATAAAATTATTAATGATGTTAAAAAAAATAAGTTTAAAGCACTCAAAAAATATGAGAATAGATATTCTAAAAATAAAGAGATAATACTCTCACAAAAAAAAATTAGTAATTCAATAAAATATTTAGATAAAGATGTTAGAAAAGCTATTGATTATGCTTATGAAAGAATCTTTAAATTTCATAAACTTCAGATTAAAAATCTACGAAATATTAAGTTTGTAGATAAATACAATAATAAATTAGAATATAGATCTATTCCAATTGACTCACTTGGAGTATACGTTCCTGGAAATTTGCCCTCAACTTTACTAATGAATTGTATACCTGCTAAGATTGCAGGAGTAAGAAGAATAGTGCTAGCAACTCCAAAAATAAACAATTTATTAAATCCCGCTGTTTTATATGCAGCAAAAAAATTAGGTATCAAAGAAATTTTCTCAATGGGAGGGGCACAAGCAATTGCAAGTTTAGCATTTATTCAGAAAGTTAATAAAGTAATTGGACCAGGAAACAAATATGTAGCAGAAGCCAAAAGGCAATTATCTGGAAAGATCATGGGAACAGAAACAATGTATGCTGGTGCATCTGAAATATGTGTTCTTGCCGATAAAAACTCAGATTTATCTCAAGTCGCAACATCATTGGTCTCCCAGGCGGAACACGACCCTGATAGTCAATGTATATTAGTCACTAAAGACGAAAATTTGATAAAAAAAGTGCTGATAGAAGTAAAAAAAATTTTAAGAGATTTACCAAGAAAAATAATAGCCTCGAGGTCATTAAAAAAAAATGGCTTATTTGTTTTAGTAAAGAGTGATAAACAAATAATTGAAACAATAAATGAAATAGCGCCAGAACATCTTGAGCTTAATGTAAAAAACTTTAAAAAATACGAAAAAAAGATTAAAAATGCGGGAAGTATTTGTAATGGGCCAAATACTCCAATGAGTGCATCAGATTACACGGTTGGAACCAATCATGTTCTGCCGACTTCTGGGTCTTCAAAATTTAGCTCAGGTTTGAATTTAAATGAATTTATTAAAAAAATATCAATTGTAACATTAAGTAAATTAGGGGTAGAAAAAATTGCAAATCCGGCTATAACTCTTTCCGAGTTTGAACAATTACATGGTCATACTCAAAGTATAAAATCTAGAATAAGGAGAAACTAAGTTTGTCAAAGCAAGATTTATTGGAGTTTAAAGGTAAAGTTATTGACCTGCTTCCAAATGCTATGTTCAGAGTAAAGCTAGAGAACAATCATATAGTTACAGCACACACAGCGGGTAAGCTTAGAAAAAACCGAATTAGGGTTCTACAAGGTGACAATGTCACAGTAGAAGTAACACCTTATGATTTAACTAAGGGAAGAATAATTTTTAGATTTTAGTCTATGGGTCTCTGGTGTAGCGGGTGCGCACAAGAGTTTGAAAAACTTTAGGATGCAGTTCGAGTCTGCGGGGACCCACCTTAAATTATTGAAAATAAACGCTTGCAATAAATTTTAAAATCTAATAGTTAAGCTTCAGCTAATTTAGCTATAAGTAAACAATAAGAAGAAAGAGTAAACAAGTATGAGTCAACTAAAGGGTAAAGTCAAGTGGTTTAACGGAAAAAAAGGCTATGGCTTTATAGAGAGAGAAGATAAGGAAAAAGATGTTTTTGTACATGCTTCTGCGGTAAGAGATGCAGGACTTCGTTTTTTAAATGAAGGTGATAATCTTACTTTTGAGATCGAGGACGGTCCCAAGGGACCAAGTGCAGTGAAATTATCTAAGCAATCTTAATTTTCTAAAAAAAAAATTGTTATAGGGATAAATGGATAAACCCATATCCCTATACAATTAAATGTTGCATTTAAAATTTTTTCATGTAAATAACTTAAACATGATTAAAACGATTTACAAAATTAGCAATACTCACAGACATCATTTTCATGCTGGCTGCAAGCTAGCAATTTAATCATATTATAAATTTAAAATTAACGACAATTAGTATAAAACATTAAAAGGAGACGCTCCCGTGGTGTAATGGTAGTCACGTTTCTCTGTGGAAGAAAAGGTAGTTGTTCAATTCAACTCGGGAGTACACCAAATGGATAAAGAAAAAAAATTAATACCAAATCTACCTAAGGGTTTTAAAGATAGGTATGGTTCCGAACTTGAAACAAAAAAAAAAATTGTTTCTAAAATAGAAAACATTTTCAAAAATTATGGATACCAACCATTAGAAACGCCAGCGCTTGAAATCAGTAAAAATATTGGCTCATTTCTGGCAGATGATCCCAACAATCCAATGAGCGATGTTTTTACTTTTAACGATAAGAAAGAATCACTTACATTACGATACGATTTGAGCGCTCCTCTTTCTAGATTTATTGCCCAAAATTATATGAATATAGTTTTTCCTTTTAAAAGATATGCGTATGGAGATGTGTTTAGACAAGAAAAAGCTGATGTGGCACGATTTAGATCTTTTTCACAATTTGATGCTGATATAATTGGCGATGTAAATGAAGCTCAAGCAGATGCTGAAATTTGTAATTTAATTGCAGACTCATTTTTAGAGTGTGGTCTTAAAAAAGATCAGTTTGTAATAAACATTTCAAACAAAAAAATACTTCAAGGATTACTAAAAGAGATAAAAATACCAGAGGAAAAGCAATATCAAGTATTAAAAACTATTGATAAATTAGATAGACTAGGTTTTGAGGGCGTAGAAAAGTTATTAAAAGATGGTCGAACAGATGGTTCTGGAGCATTTATTACAGGATGTAAATTATCTGATAATCAAGTTAGTCAAATTAAAGCTACAATAAATTCAAATAATTTAAATGAACTGAAGTCTAATTTGAAAAACGAATTAAGCATTGAAGGTATTAAAGAATTAGAGGAATTATATGAAATACTTTCTTTCGGTAATAACCTAGCAAGTGTTCAAACAAACATAAATATTACTCGCGGATTGTCTTACTATAGTAGTTTTATAGTTGAAACAAATCTTAATTTTAAAATTAAAAATGCTAAGGGGAAAGAGGTAAGTAGCGGATCTTGTGGATCGGGGGGGCGTTATAATAGTTTAATTTCAAGATTTAAAGGAGCTGATTACAAGGGTACTGGTATGAGCATCGGAATTGATAGATTATTATATGCACTAAACCAAATTGAGGAAATAAAGGTAAAACCGCAATCACCAGTATTAGTTTGTATTTTAGATAAAAAATATATTCAAAATTGTTATGAAATTATTAATCAATTAAGGGAAAAAGGAATAAATTCTGAAATTTATCTCGATCAAAATAAAAATCTTAAAAAACAACTTCAATATGGTGACCGTAAAAATACAGATTTGGCAATCATAATAGGAGAAAACGAAATAAAAGAAAATAAGATTTTATTAAAAAAATTAAAATCAAAAAAAGAAAACGACCAAATATTTGTTACAAAAGAAAATCTAGTAAATGAAATTAAAAAACTTATTTAAAATTCTTATAAAAAGAGGATTTAAGAATATTGAACTAGAAAATATCATTGAGTCAAAATACGTTCTTAAAAGATCCGGTGGAAATTTTAGACAATTTCTATTTTCTTTTTATGATGAAAACCTCAAAGAATGGTCATTGGTTCCCGACCTATCAGTAGGTAGTGTAGTCAAATTTATTCAAAATAATATTAAAAGTAAAACAAAATGGTTTTATTCAGGGGAAGCTTATAGAAAACAAAATAAAAATGAAAATTCTCCTATTATAAATCAAACTGGTTTTGAAATATTTGCATCAAAGAATAAAGTTAAAGATGACCATGAAATTGTTAAAACTTCATTAGAAATATTTAAAAAATCAAAATTCAACAAAGCTGAGATTAATTTGAGTAATATTGAAATATTTAATGCATTGGTGGATAGATTATCTTTACAGGTTCGTTGGAAGGAAAGAATAAAAAGACACTTTTGCAGAGAAAAGTATTTTAATCAACTGCTAAACAAGCTTTCAAGTAAGACTGATATAAGTCCTATCATAGTTGAAAAAGATAAAAAAATTGCTGACAAGTTAAGAAAACTAAATCCTAGTACTTTGTATTCAGGAAGATCGCTAAAGGATATTTTAGATCGTTTTGATTTAAAAAATTATATAGAACCCAGATTAGAAACAGACAAAAAAAATGTAAAAATTATTAAAGATTTTTTGAAAATATCTTGCCCTATTGAACGTGCTCCTGAAATACTTAATAAATTTTTTAAAAAAAATAAACTGAATTTGTTTATTTATGAAAATTACTTTCCAATTAATTCTAATTTAAAAAAAAATTTAAAAGTCAAATTTTCACCTAATATCAATCGTTCTGTAGAGTATTACACAGGAATGGTTTTTAATATTTCTGTGATCAAAAAGGGAAAAAAAAATATTCTAATTTCTGGCGGCCGCTACGATAAATTACTTAAAAATCTTGGAAGCAAAAAAGATACAACTGCAGTCGGCGCTGCAATCAATACAGATTTATTATGACAAATGAAATAATTAATATAGCAACTTTATCAAAAGGTAGACTTAAAAACGAGGCTGAAAAAGTTTTCAAAAAATGTGGTTTAAGTATTTCTAAAATAAGCGAAAGATCTTTAATTGGCTCTATAAAAAAATATCCTATGGTTCGTGTAATGTATATGAATGCAACAGAAATAATAGAAGCATTAGGAAAGGGAGTTTGCGCAGCAGGAATAAGTGGCAAAGATATTTGGCGTGAAAGTGACGTAGGAATTCAATCTAGAATATCTTTAGTCAAAGAATATGATTGGGGAAAATCTGATCTTGTTGTTGCTGTTCCAACTGAATGGATTGATTGTGTAAATTCTGCTGATTTGGAAGAAATTTCATTTGAATTTTATAAAAAAAAGAGAAGATTAATGAGAGTTGCTACTAAATTTAAAAACCTAACTTCAGAATGGTTCAATGAAAAAGGCATCACACAATATGAGCTTATTTCCTCATTAGGAGCAACAGAAAACTCTCATATAATAGGAAAAGCAGACTTAATTTGTGATTTAAGCTCAACAGGCCAAACACTACTACAAAATAATCTTAAACCAATAGACTCAGTTTTAAAAACATCAGCAAGTTTATTTGTTTCAAAAGCTTATAAAAGTAATAATATTGTAAAAAATATTATAAAATTACTTGCCAAGTAATTTTTCAATAAAATACCTCATAATAATTTTTATTACGTCAAGATTTCTAATAAATATAAAAAGACCGATACTTACAGTAATTAACATTATAAGATAAAAAAAAATACTTATTTCCATTGAATTAATAATATATTAATTAAAATGAACTTAAAATGATTTGGAATAATAAATTTAGTTATCCGCGCACAACAAGATCTTTTGAAAATGGGGTTAGAAAATATGAAATTAATAACGAAAAACTCCCAAGTGTGACTTCTGTGCTTTCAGCAACAAGGAGTCCAGAAGAATTAGCCTCCTTAAAATTGTGGGAACAACGGGTTGGTGAAGTAAATGCAAAAAAAATAAAGAACGAAGCGTCAACTAGAGGAAGCGCACTTCATGCTTATGTGGAAGATTTTTTAAGGGGCAGAGTAAATGAGAGTTTTTTTGAAAGTGATGAACAATACAAAAGTATGGCTAATCAAATTATAACTAATGGAATTAAAGGAAGCTTAACAGAGATATGGGGTGTTGAATGTAATTTGTACTATCCACAAAAATTTGGAGGACAGGCAGATATCGTTGGGGTTTACGATGGTGTTGAGTCAATTCTTGATCTGAAACAAGCAAATAAACCAAAAAAGGAAAGTTATATTCAAGACTATTTTCTTCAGATTTCAGCATATAGCCTTGCACATAATTATGTCTACAAGACCAATATTCAGCAGGGAGTGATATTAATGTGTACAGTAGATAATTATTTTCAAAAATTTGTTATACAAAATGATGTTTTAGAAATGTACCAAAATTTATTTTTAGGAAGACTCAAGAAATTTCAAGAATTAAATAAAAAGTAAATTTATTTGAGTTTATCTCTCACTTTTCTTTTTTGATCTGAGTTTAATGGCTTGTAAACATTAAAATCAACTTTTCCTTCATTATATTGATGTTTTGTTTCTCTGTTTAAATCTTGTAACTTATTTTTACCAGTCCCTATTTTAGATTTATTTATTATAGTTGGGTTATCATTAACAAATCTATTTCTGACATCTCGTGCGATATTTAATTTTGAAATATTACCTTTATAAAATATTTTCTGATTATTATTACTTCCTCTAGATACCTGAACTATATAATTATATCCATTAAATTTAATATCCTTTTCAATTGTTTTATATTTAGATCGACCAATTGGTATTAGTTCTGGATTATCTTTAAGGTGTCTCGATTTTATATTTTTTGCCTCAGTAAGACTTGAAATATCGCCTCTTTCTAAAGGAGCTTTTTCACTCCAAATCCTTACTCTGTATTTAGTATTACTATTTTTGTTGTTTGTAATTTTGTAAATATTTTTTTCAATTCTTTCAGTAATTTTCAAATGTTTTTCATTATTTTTTTTTTTATTTTCTAAATTATTTATTACATCTTTATTTCCTTTGAAAAAATCTTTTCTAGCTGCTATGGATCTTGTCTTTAATAAAGAAATCTCTCTTTTTTCAAAAGCGTCTTTTAATTCATTAATTTTTCTTCCTGTGATTCTAGAAAGTTCTTTTAAAGTCTTTAAATCACCTTTGATAGCATTTGAAATATGTTTTCTAAACCAGTCATCTGGGAAAACTCCTCCAGTATTCCTTCTACTTCCTCTAATACCTCCCCAATTTTTCAATTTAAAAATATGATCAAATAATTTTTTTATCTCGGTTTCTTTTTGTAAAGTTTTGGAAGATGTTTTTCTATTAGCATATGCTTCTTTAAATTGTTTTGGAGATAATTTTGTGTATTTACTAGGCATCAGAATTATTTTTTTTTAACCTTTTAATAATTTTTTCTAGAGTTTTAATACTTCTTTCATTTGGAGGAAAAGATTTATCTAAATTATGAAATTTGTTGTTAGTCTTAAGTCTTAAAGTCTGCCCACCTCTTTGAGTAAGTTCAATATAAAGATAAATACCAGGTTCTCTAAGTTTATTTAATTTGTCCTTAAACCCCATAGAAATTTTAACATCATAAAGACCTGTTTTAGATACTTGATTATCTAATGTTTGAGGTTTTAAATTATTAGTGTTGAAAGACTTATCTTTCAGTCTGTTATAAATAATTGTTTCCCCAATTATAATTCCCTTTGGTAATTCTTTTTGTATTTGATTGGCTGCACCCTCAACACTTATATAACTACCTTTAGGTTGTTTATCAAAGTATTTTTTTATTTCCTTGTTTTTAATTTCAGCGACTGCCCCAAACTGAAATTTGTTTTCATACTCTTTTAAAACTCTTGCTGTATGACCATTTTGATTATTTCCAGATGCACGAATGATTTCGCTTCTACTCTCCCATTTAATATTATTTTTTTGAATTTGAAGTTCCAAATATTCTCTAAAATTTTTCTTCATTTGATTTTATTAATTTTGACGAAACCTTTTTGATGTCACCGCAAATAGTAGTTGTTGATGGGTGATTAAATTGCAAGGTTTTAAGAGATGGTGGATGAATATCTATTGCAATATCTGAAGAAAAACCTGCTTGAATGAACCCTTCAGAAAAACCTCCACATCCTGAAAATAAGTCTATATGTCTATAGTCAGTATTTTTTTTTTTGTCTCCAAATTTTATAATTGGTTTGTCTTTCCAATAGTAATTACTTTCCTCAACTTCAATACTGGAGTCCCATATATTTTGCATAAATGATTATATTTTAATATATCAAAAATTTATAAATTATAATAATTATAAAAGACTCCTTGACAAATTTTTTTTTAAACATATATGTTAACTAACACCTACTTGTTTAGATGGTGTTTAGTTTCTTAAAATTAAACTTCCCCTAAACTGTAAATTGTAAAAAATTAAAAATGATTGAATATATAATAATAGTAATTTTAGTTGTTATAGCAGTTTTAGCTTATTTAATTTATCAAAAGGTCAATGAGAAGGAGGATAATTCTGTTTTAAATAATATAGATACCAAACTTCAAACTATTGCTGAAACTAAGCAAACAATGGAAGATTTACAAGGAGATATGGTTGATTTCAAAAATTTGTTTAATAATAGATCTGATAGGGGAAAATTTGGAGAAGAATACCTAGAAGATTTAGTTAGAGATGCTCTGAACACAAAACATTATAAATTCCAACATACTTTATCAAACGGTAAAAGGCCTGATTGTTTCCTTACTTTTGGTAGTCCAGAGGAATCCGTCTGTATAGACTCTAAATTTAGCTGGGAAAACTACAAAAAAATGCATGAAGAAAAAAATCCAGAAATAAGAAAGACACATGCAAAGGCTTTTAAAGAAGATATTATGCAGCATATAAAAGAGGTTGCTGACAAATATGTTATAATTGGTGAAACAGCTCCTCTAGCATTGATGTTTGTAGCTGCAGAGGAGGTTTTTAGAGATATTTCAAAGCATCGACATAATTTTATAAAAAAAGCAAGAGAAAAGAATGTTGTAATTGTTTCTCCAGATACAATCTTTGGATTTTTAAGAACTTACAGACTTTTAATCCAAAATAGAGAAATGTATATTTTATCTGGAATTATTCAAAAAGAGGTTTCCGCTCTAGACGAAGATATTGGTAGACTGGCAAAAAGAATTACTGATGCAGATACAAAACATTCTCAAATCTCCGAACTATTTAGACAGTCCAGAACTTCTGTAGAAAAGATACAAAAACATAGTTCTAAAATCTTAAATCTAGATCTTGATCAAAAGAAAACCTTAGATGAAATTGACCAGGATGACAGCCCAAATAAACTAAATTAAAAATTTATGCGTTATGCTATTTGGGATTTAGAGACTAATTCATCAGATACTTTTTTTGGATTTATTTTAGAGGCCGGAGGAATTTTGGTCGACGAGAATTTTAAGGAGATAGATAGATTTAATTTGCGAGGACGATTACCTGAGGGGGAGTTATTTCAAAGTATGGCCTTATTAGTCAACGGAACATCAGTAAATCAATTGACACAAGTAAATCTTAGCCACTATAAATTGATAAGTGAATTAGAGAAGATTTTTCAACGGTGGGGCCGAGAAGGGCCAACAATATTTTTAGGCTGGTCCAACATAGGGCCAGTTTCCCCTTCTTTAACTAGAAGGGGAACTGGCTTTAAAAAAAGGATTTGATGATGAAATGCTTCGCAAAGAATTTTTTAGAGGTTTAAGGTATCCGTATTTATTAAATAGCTCACCAAATAAACGTCACGACGGCTTGAATATAGCTCGTGCGGCTTATGGAATAGATCCAAATATTTTAAAAGTTGAACTGAATCACAAGTCCAACCCAGTCTTTAAGCTTGAAAGTTTAAGCCGAATGCAGGGTTTTGATACATCAACAAGTCATACAGCATTTACAGATGCATCTAATACCGCTCGTATATTGAGCTTAATAAAAAAAAAACAACCTGAAAATTGGGACAGTTTTTTTAAAACATCTAGTAAATTAGAAACCGAAACAATAATTAAAAGTCAAAATCTTTTAACTCTAAGCGAATTTTTTTATGGTCGTGTTCATAACTATTTAGTTATTCCACTACACAAGAATCATTGTATTCACCCAATATATCAATGGTCTCTCGCAATTGATGTCAAATCAGATATTGAAGCTTTAACAAATATGTCAATTACTGAATTGAAAGCTCAGATGAAAGCGGTGCCAAAATTTTTACGTACAATACGCAGTAATAAAGCGCCGATATTGCTTGATCCTAAATTTGCAAAACAACAAAAGCCTTATAGTCAGATGACATCTGAAGAAATAGAGAAAAAAATTAAATTAGTTAAAGAAAATGAAAAATTGTCTCAAAATATTCTCTTTGCAGTTAAAGAAATTGCTGAAGACAAAATGCAGTCTGAGTCTCAAGAGGACATTCATCCAGAGGAGAGTATTTATAATAAATTTACCTCAAATAAAGATACTACCCTTTTTCCAGCATTTCACGAAGCAAGCTGGAAAGATAAATTGAGATTAATACCAAAATTCGAAGATACGCGATTACATTGGTTTGCTCAAAAATTAATTTATCAAGAGGCACCAGAGGTCCTTCCCGAGGATATGTATAAATCAATTAAAAGGAAAATAGCAAAAAGAATATTAAGTCAAACAAACGAGAAATGGATTACAATTGGACAACTTTATAGTGAAATAGATACTCTTAGAGATAAATTTGATAACGAGAATGACAAAGAAAAGCTAAAACAGCTTGATGAGCATGATCAATTTGCAAAATCTATTGAAAAAAAATATAAAAATGCCTAGTTGACTTTCGACTGTAATAATTTAAACAAATTAAATGCTTATAGATTTTTCAGACAGCGACTTTGAGAGTAAAGTAAAAAATGAAGATGTTTCAATTCTTCAATTTTCAGCTTCTTGGTGTGGACCTTGCAAAGTTCTTAAACCGATTATGGAAAAGCTTTCAGATGAGTTTAAAGATAAAGCAAATTTTTACTATGCAGATATAGACGAGAAAGCAATTAATTCAGCATCTGCTGCTGCAGTGCGTGGAGTACCTACAGTAGTCGTCTACAAAAAAGGTGTCGAAGTTGCAAGAAAAGTTGGTGGATTACCTGAACAACAAATGCGAGATTTTTTACAAGAAAATCTTTAATTAAGATTTAGCACTTCTCCTGTTAAATAAATAGATCCAGTTATTATAACAATATCATCTTGATTTAACCTTAAATTTTTCAAAGCTTGCTCAATGTTTTCACTAAAACTTACATTTGAAAAATTTTTAAATTTTTCTTTTAAATTTTTTCCGCTGATTGCATTTACTTGATTGGGTATGTCAATAACAGTCAAAGATGAAATATCTTTAAAATAGCTTATGAATTTTTCATGATCTTTGTTCTCCATCATTCCAATAATAACGTGCTTATTGCAATTTAAAGTTTGAAGATACTCATTTAAAGATTTGGATCCACCAGGATTGTGAGATGAATCTACAATTAGCGTGTTATCTCTTACTAAATTTTTGAGTTTGCCAGATTTAATTTCCTCAATCCTAGCTGAATTATAGGCCTTTTTTACTCCATTTATTATGTGTTTATCTTTGATATTTAAATTTTTTAAAACTCGCAATGATGCAATTGCTGAAGATGCATTTTCTAACTGAAATTGACCTTTCATGCTTGGTCTTGGTATTTTTAAACCTCCATACTTATCTTCGTAATAAAAAAAATCGTTTTCTTTCATTACAAAATTATAATCTTCATTAAAAAAATGTTTATTCGCTTTATTTTTTGAAATATTTTTTTTAATACTTTCAGTAATTTCTCTAGAAGATTGTTTTGCGATTATTATATTCGACTCAAGTAATGATGAAGTCTTTTCAAAAATAATTCTTTCTATATTTCGTTCATTTTCTGGCAACCAATCTAAATGATCTTCGCTAATTGATGTCACAATATTACAAAGATTTTTGTTTAAGATATTAACTGCATCTCCCCTTCCAAAAAGACCAAATTCTGCAAGAACGATATTATCCTTATATTTTTGACATCCGTAAAAAAAAGCAGCTGTAAGAGCCTCAAAATATGTAAGAGGTTGGCCGTCATTTACATCCTCCACATCTTTCAATAATTCTGCAAGTTCATCATCACTTATAATTTCATCATTATAAATAAATCTTTCATTAATTGACCTTACGTGAGGCGATGTATAAACATTGCACTTTATTTTAGCTTCCTTAAGTATCGAGTGTAAAAAAGAAATTGTACTTCCTTTTCCGTTGGTTCCACAAACCTGAATACATTTTAAATCGTTTTGAGGATTCCCTAATTTTTCGCACAGATTTTTTATACGAACTAAGCTTAGATCGATTTCTTTAGGATGCAACTTTTGAAAGTTGCTGAGTATTTTCTGAAGTTTCATTTTCTGAAGTAGAATTTACCTCAGAATTTTTGTTAAGCAATATTGATAATAATGTCCCTATTTTTTCAGGCAAATCCTTCCTTGCTATTATCGTATCAACAAACCCACATTTCATTGTGTGTTCAGCAGTTTGGAAGTTTTCTGGCAATTCCTCTTTGATTGTAGATTCTATTACACGACGGCCAGCAAAAATTATTTCTGCCCCAGGTTCTGCTATTTGAATATCGCCCAACATTGCAAATGAAGCAGTGACCCCACCACTAGTAGGCGAGCACATACATACAATATAAGGTAATTTTTTATTTTTAAGCTCATTAACTGCCAATACTGTTCTTGTCATTTGCATCAAGCTTAAACCAGACTCCATCATCCGGGCTCCACCAGTTGAGGTAAAAATTACAAATGGAATTGAATTATCAATTGAGTGTTGGATGCCTGATATAATTGCCTCTCCTTCAGCAGTACCCATAGAACCGCCAATAAAATTAAAGTTCATAGCTGCACAAACTAATTCAATATTATTTATTTTTCCTTTAGCAATTAATACACCACACTCTTGATCATTTTTCTTTCTGGCATCTTTCAGTCTATTTGTATAAGGTTTTGTATCTTTCCATGAAATTGGGTCATCGATTGGCATTGGTGTTTTAAGAATTTCGTAATTTTCTTTTCCAAAGAAAACATCAAATCTCTGACGTGAATTAATACGATGGTGTTTACCGCATAAATTACAGCACCATAAATTGTCTTCTAAATCTTTTTTAAGTATTGGCCCTTTGCAGCATGATGTCCAATCACTCTTTTCCATTTCCTCTTTTGTTGGTCTATGCTTGTTAATTAGTCTTTTTATTTTTTCACCAATTCGAAGAGTTTTTTTTATCCAGTTCATATTATTTTAGATTTAAGCTTTTTTACCATATTGTCTACTTTTGTGACAGGATTTTGTCTTTTTTGCAAACTTTTGGTAATTTCTTTACATATTGCACTTCCTACGACCAGTCCATCAGCTGATTTTAATTTTGAGATAGTATTCTCTGTAATGCCAAAACCAATAACACAGTTTTTATTCGGATTGATTTTTTTTATTTTTTTGTAATTTGCTATGATCTTAGATGGTGAAACTTTTAACTTTCCACCTGTTGTTGAAAGCATTGAAATATAATAAATCATTTCATGAGAATCTTTTACTATAGATCTAAGTCTTTTGGATGACGTTGTTGGTGAAAGAAGTTGAATATAACAAATAGATCTACTTTTACACTTTTTAGCAAAATTTTTATTTTCTGGCCAAGGTAAATCTACCACAATTAAACCATCTACTTTATTTTTCTTGCAATGATTTAAAAACTTATTTTCTCCATATTGCAATATCATATTAAAATACCCCATAAGAATAATTGGTTTAGGAAATTTAGTTTTTTTAAATTTTTTAACTATTTGAAAAACATCTTTTATTTTTGTATCATTTTTTATGGCTCTATAAGCACTTGTTTGAATTTGTCCACCGTCTGCTATGGGAGTATTATGCGCAAATCCTAACTCGCAAATATCAACATGTCTTGAAATTGACTTTAAAATTTCGAAAGATTTTTTTTTTGTGTAATCTCCTGCAACTGTATAAGTCAACAATGCGGGTCTATTTTGTTTTTTTGCAATATTAAACGCTCTAGTTATTGGACTAATCATAATGAAATGCCTAATCTTTTTTTTAATATTTTCCTGTCTTTATATGCATCTCCACAACTATTGACTACAAGAATAGTATCTTTAGAAAGTTTCTTGGCCTCAGTAATAGCCACAGAAAATGCATGGCAGGGTTCTAACGATGGTCTTAAGTTTTCATATTTTGAAACTACTTTAAAAGCTCGTAAGGCATCTTCGTCACTTGCCGCGGTATATCTTGCGCGTTTAGTATCTTTCAGAAAACAATGAAGCGGTGATACTCCGGGATAATCTAAACCAGCAGAAATTGATTCCGTTTCCTCAATTTGACCATCAGAATTTTGATTAACATATTGAGCTGCACCATGAAGTACACCAATTTTTGAACCATAAGTTAGTGGTGCTGCATGTTTTTTACTTTTAGCTGGTCCTCCTGCTTCAACACCAATAAACTCTACTTGCTTTTTGTCATAATCCATAAACTCATTCCAAAAACCAAAACTCGAACTTCCTCCCCCAACGCAATTGTAAAGCTTCAATTTTTTTGGAATGTTTCCAAATTCTTCCAAAATTTGTGCTTTGAGTTCTCTCGAAATTTGGCTGGTTGACCATCCGCATATTCTAACAAAAATATTTGGCCCAACTGTTGAACCTACACACATCGCAGTTGTGTCGCAATTTGCGACCCAGAATCTCATACATTCAGAAACTGCATCAACCAAGGTTTGACTTCCAGTATAAACTGGGACTACCTCTGCTCCATTCTTTTTCATTGCTTTTACATTTGGTTGTTGTCGCTCTATATCTTTTGCACCCATGAAAATTTTACATTTGAGTCCAAATTTCTTCGCAGCCATACTTAGCATCTTGCCTGCATATCCTGCGCCTGTATCTCCACAGATTACTTTTTTTCCAGACCTTTTTGCCAATAAACAATGAACTGTAGCATTGTAAATTTTATGAGCACCACCATTTGCATCAGATACAACTTTAGACCAGATTTGAGCACTCCCTATAAAATTAGTTAGATTATTTAATTTAATAAATCTTGTGGGTGCCCCAATCCAATTATTAAAATATTTATCTCTCTCTCTCAAAAATATTTTGTCCTTTTTCAACTTATCAAACAATAATTCAAGATCATGAATAGGTTTTTTTAAAGTTTCAGGAACAAAATTTCCACCAAATTTACCGCCCCAAAAACCAAATTTATCATGTTGGTCTAAAACAGATATTTTTTTTTTTAATTTCATACCTTATTTATTTCAGACAAAAATTTATCAATTTTATCTATATTTTTTCTTCCACTAGTATCTTCAAGACTTCCACTAACATCAATTATATATTTTTTATTTTTATAATTAAAAATATCTTCGATTTGAATATTTCCAGCAATCATTTTTTTAAAATTATCTGGTATATTTTCTAGCATACTATGATCAAACCCTATAGACTTTTCATATCCCTTTGAGTCAAATAATATTATTTCAGAAAAGGGTAATAATTCTTTATATTTATCTATATCTGTTTTAGTTTCTACTGTAATAGCAGAAATTATTTTTTTATTATATTTGCTTTTTATAGATTTAATTTTTTCTGGGCTGGTGTCGTAAATTTGATAATAATCAAACTTTAAATCTTTTATTTTTTCTAATATTTCTTCATTTGGTTTAACTAAAACAGCTACAAATTGTGTATTTCTTTTATCAATGTTAATTAATTCTTTAAGTTTATCAAATTCGATATAACGTTTTGATTTTGGGTAATTTACAATGAAACCAATAAATTGCGGTGAATATTTATGATTTACAATAAAGTTTAAAATTTTAGAATCAGAAACTCCACATATTTTACATTCAAGTGTCATTTTTTCAAATGATCACTTAACTTTTTTAAATTATTTTTAATGTTACCTTTAATTATAGGTCTTCCAATCACTAACCAGTCGCTTCCATTTTTGAAAGCTTTTTTCGGACTCATTATTCTTTTTTGATCGTCTGAGTTTGAAGTAAATCTAATACCAGGAGTTATAATTTCTTTTTTAAATATCTTTTTTACTAATTTCACTTCAAGTGGACTACATACCACTGCATCTAATTTTGCTTTGGAGGCTAATTTTGCTTGGCTCTTAACAAGATCTTTTACTTTTTTGCTAAAACCAACCTGTTTCACTGATTTATCATCTAAAGAAGTAAGTATGCTCACACCTACAAGTTTAATTTTTCCTGATACTTTTTTTGTGGCTTTAAGGGCTTCTAGACCAGAGCTAATATGAATTGTGAGATAATTTATATCTAAATCTTTAATTGCCTTGATTGTTGATACACAGGTATTTGGTATATCATGAAGTTTATAGTCAGCAAAAATTATTTTATTTTTAAGTTTAGATACAAACTTTCTTCCATGCTTTGAATTTAGAAATTGAAGTCCAAATTTATATCCAATTTTAATATTTGAATTTTTTGTTTGACTGATTATATTTTTTATTTTCTTAATATTTGTAGTATCACAAGCAACAAATATTTTATTCTTCTTCATTGTTTATTTTTTTAAACAAATCTTTAGACATTTTAAAGTTAATTGTTTTTTTTTCTGGTGTGCTAACTTTTTCTCCGGTTTTCGGGTTCCTAGATATACGCGCTTTCTGAATATTTGATGACCAAGTACCAAAGCCTCTGAATTCAACTCTATCCCCACGCTTAAGGGAGTCCTTGATTTCACTCAAAATAATATCAAAGAATTTTTCTAAATCCTTTTTATATAAATTTGGATAGTCTGTATAAATTTTTTGGAGTAATTTTGATTTTACTATACCCAATTATATTATTCTTTCTTTTTTTTTGTTTCTTTATTTTCTAGTTTATCAGAAAGAGATGAAAATGGTAAATTTTTACCAGATAAAGGCGAGCTAAATTTAGATACCGCCTCTTTATTTTGTAGCTCCTCCAAAAGTTTAATGCTTAATGAAACATTTCTTTTTTTTAAATCTAACTCTGATATTGCCGCATCTATTCTATCACCCTTTATAAACCTATTTGGTCTAGCATCTGCAGCATTTATCGCAATTTGAGATTTTTTAATTTGTATCTCAATTTTGCTACCTTCAGGGATCACTGTAAGGCCCTTATTATCTGTATCAACTACTTTTACGGTAATTGCTTCGTTTACTTTTTTATCTATAAACCATTCAAATGGATCATTTTGTGTCTGTTTCAAGCCCACTCTTACTTTTTGTTGATCTGGTTTTATTTCTAGAATTTTAACCTTTAACCTTTGATCTTTTGTGTATTTTTTTAACTCTTCATCAGGTTTTTTATCATAAGTTAAATCGTTGGCATGAAGAAACCCATCAATATCAAATCCATCAATTTTTACATATATTGCGTAATCATTAATAGTGGTAATCTTTCCTTCGACAATAGACTCAACAGGATGTTTTTTTTGAAGAGTCTCATAAGGATTTTCTATTGTTAATCTATGTGAGATTGAAACCCTTCTTTTTTCTTTGTCTATCTCAGTTATCTTGCATGAAATTTCATCACCAACTTTAAACATTTTCTTGGAAGATGGGTTTTTTTTTGTCCAACTTAATTCACTAGAATGCAATAGTGTTGTTAAACCAGGTTCAAGTTCACAAAACGCTCCAAAATCCATTAGTTTTACTACTTTAACATTGTAGGTTTTATTTAATTCGTAGTTTGAAATATGTTCAAATGGATCAGGAGAAAGTTGCTTAATAGAGCAACCAACTTGTTGTTTATCTTTGTCAACCGAAATTACTAGTAAGTCGTGTTTTTCTCCAATATTAAAAATTTCCTCAGGGTGATTTACTCTAGAGTAACTAATTTCTTGTAGGTGAACAAGTACATCAAGTTCAGAGTTTACATCAAAAAAACATCCAAATGAGCTGTACCCTTTTACTATTGCTCCTTTGATAACATCCCCTACTTTATACTTTTCAATTATCTTAGCTTTATCTTCCTTTTTATTTGATGAAATTATTTGTCTTCTTGAAACACATGCATTACCCCTAACTTTATCAAGTTTTATTAATGCAAATTTTTGCGGTTCGTTCATCAAATGGGAAATATCCTTTAATGGTTTATCAGATATTTGCGACCCAGGACAAAACATTAGTGAACCAGTTTCTATGTGCTCTACAATTACCCCACCTTTGCATTTTGATGTAATTTTTCCCATGATTGGGTTATTATTTTCGTAAGCTTCAACTAATTTATCCCAACCCTTTATTTTTAAAGCTTTTGAAGCTGAAACAACAACTTCCCCATTTTTATCTTCAATTCTTTCCAAAAGTACAGATATTTTATTACCAAGCTTAACATTATCTGTTAATCCCATACTTTTTAATTCGTTAATGTCAATAACTGGCTCCGACTTAAGACCTTCAATAAATAAAAATACAAACTTTTCAGTAATTTTAGTTATTTTGCCCTCAATTATTTTTCCCTCTGCGAGATTTTTAGTCTTAGAAAGTTGGCTATTTAGAAGTTCTTTGAATTCCTTTGAAGCTTTGGTCTCAAGGTTATTATAAATTTCCATTAATACTTAATTTCCTATCCATTATTGCTTTAATTTTATAAAAACATCGTTTTCTACTAAGTTTAGTTGTATTAATCAATATTGAATCTTTTGTTTTTTTTAAAGGTCCATAACGTCGGTTTTTGTCTAATTTATCACGTTTTTTAAGGCTTTTTAATACTTCATCGAATGTTATTTTTTTTTTTAAAGCCTTATATTCTCTGTATCTCCTCATAGCTCTAACTTTTACATTAGCAGTAATGTAAAACTTAAACATAGCATCTCTCATTTGTACACTCGTTATATCTCTACCATCAAGAACTGATCCAGAATATTTATTAGGTGGTGAGTATGCAAATTTATACTGGAATTTTTTTACTATATTTCTTATTTTTTTTTCTTTAGCAATAATTGATGCTGCTGTAGCAACTTTATCGGATAATAATTTTTTATCCTTTAAATCCTTAATTTTCAACTTTTTAATTTTTTTTTTTAAATTATTAATATTAAATTTTTTTGGACTCTCTAATTTCATTTTTCCTATAAATCTATAAATTCTTCCTGTATCCAGATGCAGAAGTTTATATCGTTTTGCAATTAATTTAGCCTGCGTACCAGCACCTGCAGCAGCCGGCGAGTCTATCGCAACTGTAATTAATTGCTTTCTCCTCATTTGAATTTTGCTCTAAAATTATTTTTTAAAATTTTTAAGAAGGAGGGAAAAGACGTTTCAATTGAATCCGAATCGTGTATTTTCCATTTCCCCCCCAATGTAAGTGCAGCAATTGTGCACATTGCCATTATTCTGTGGTCTTTTAAGTAATCTTTAATTTCAAACTTTTTACTATCGTCCAAATTAAGATTTGGATTACCATAAATTTTAATTGAGCTATTTGTTAGTTTTGTTTTAATACCAATCATATTAAGTATTTTAGATCCAAGTTTTAGTCTAGGACTTTCTTTTTCATTTAATTCCGATAAATTTTTGAAATATGAAACACCATTTGATTTTGCTGCAACTAAAAAAATAATTAAAAACTCATCTATAGCGCTACTATTCAAAGAAGGAGCGCAATTTATACCTTTAAGATTATTTACACTTTTTAAGAATATGTCCCCACACATTTCCCCGTTGTATTTTTTTAAATTTTTCATTTTTATCTTAGCACCCATTTTATTTAAAATTTTAATTATCCCTAGTCTTGATGGATTTAAATTAATATTTTTTAGATTTAGTTCAGAATTTTCTGAGAGAAGCGTCATCACAATAAAAAAAGCTGCTGAACTTATGTCGCCAGGTATATTTAAATTGAATTTGTTTATTCTAATTGGGCTTGATGTCTTTATATGATCAAAATTTTTTTTAGAATTTATTTTAATAGGTATTTTTAGTTTTTTAAACATCAGTTCAGTATGATTTCGTGATTTCTTAGCTATAATTCTTACCTCACCTGGTAAATTTAGAGAGGCAAGCATTAGACAAGTTTTGCATTGGGCGGAGCCTTTATTTTCAAAATAATTTATGGGCCTTAAATATTTGCTTCCAAGGATTGAAATTGGAAGTTTAGTTTTATTTTTTGGAAAAAAATTTGCTCCCAGCTCACTTAAAGGCTTTATAACCCTTGAGAAATCCCTTTTTGATAGACTCTTATCACCTAAAATTTTTATTTTGTAAGGAGTTTTTATAAGAAGAGGTAAGATTAATCTTCCAACTGTTCCAGAGTTACCTGCATTTAAAACTATATTTTTTCTGAATTTAAATCCATTTATCCCAACTCCTTTAATAAAACAATATTTTTTAAAAAAATTTATTTTAACCCCTAGTCTTTTTAAGCAATCAATTGCGCTCATAACATCCTCGGACCTTAAAATATTTTTAGCTTTTGAAACTCCAAGTGCTTGAGATGAAAGCAACAGCCATCTAATTGAAATGCTTTTGTCACCATCAACAGTGATATTTTTTTTAAATTTTACCAACTTATCTTGGATAATTATAAAATTTGTGCCCATGTTAATTAATTTATTTTGAATGATTTACCAAAATATGCATCTTGAGCAATTGGATTATTTATCAATTCTTTTGGTGTCCCATGTGCAATAATTTTGCAATTTGATAAAATCATCGCAATATCCACACAAGATAAAAGATCTCGGGCTTGATGGTCACATATTATTATACCAATTCTTTCTTCCGTTTGTAAATTTACAATAATCTTTTGTAACATTTGAATAGTAAGAACATCTAGTGCTGCAAAGCATTCATCTAATAAAAGAATTTTTGGATCACCAAGCAAAGACAATGCAATTACAAGCTTTTTTTTTTGCCCACCTGATAATACTGATGCTTTTATATTCCTCAAATAATCAAGTTCAAATTTAGAAATTAAATATTCGATTCTTGTATTCTGAGATTTTGAGTCTTTTATTAAAACTTGTGCGACAGCTTTTAGATTCTCATACGTCGTAAGTTCACCAAAAAAACCACCATACTGAGGTACGTAACCAATCTTGAACTCTCTTGTTCTAGTATAAATTGGATATTCTGTTGCATCTTTATCACCAAATATTATTTTGCCAAAATCTGGTTTTAATAAGCCAGTGATAAGATTAAATATTGTTGATTTACCTGCTCCATTTGGTCCTAACAAACCTAAGATTTCTCCAGGATTTATTTTAAATGAAATATTATCTAAAATTTTTCTCTCTTCAAAAGCTATAGATATATTTTTTACCTCAAGCAAAGGATTGCTTTTTTTGAAAGATTTAATTCTAAATTTTTTTATAATTGCCATTTAATTTTTTACTAAGAGTTTAATTTTTTTTTCTTTATTATTCATATATATTTTTGATATTTTTGTTATTAAGTCTAATTTCATTTCGTCTGCAATTAAATAGCTACTTTCATCAAAATATTTTACATTATTTGAAATCTTTACTTCTTTTTTACTATACTCTAGAAATAGATCATTACTTGCAACATTATGATTTAAATATTTAAGTCCCACATCCTCAAAAAAATGCGTATCTAAACTAATTTTGTCATATCTTGCATATCCAGAATTAATAAATACTGTTCCATAATTATAGATAAATATTTTTGCATATACTTTCTCAAGCAAAAGAATGTTTTCATTATCTGCATCAATTGATCCAGAACTTGAATTAATCTCATATATGTTGCCATTATCATCTATTGATTTGTAAGATAAATCTATAATTTTATTTGATCCCTCAGTTATAAAATTACCTTTGTTAAACTTAATTTCTTTTTCCTCTAAGCTGTCTATCCTATTTGAATTGTTAAAATTTTCTTTATTTAAGTAATCATAGGTAAAATAGCCAATAACAAGTATTAATATTAAAATACTACCTTGAATTATTTGCAATCTGTTCATTAGGATATATTGCCATCCAATATGTTATGTATATGAAGCACACCTATTGTTTTTTTAGATTTATTATTTTTATGTACACAAAGACTTGTAATTTTTTTGTCCGACATTATTGATAAACCTTTTACTGCGAGCATATCTTTGTCTACGCTGATAGGATTTTTTGTCATAACCTTTTTTACTTTTAGGTTAAATAGTGAGTTATTTTTTTGGCTACTTCTTCTTATTTGACCATCTGTAATGATCCCGGTTGTAAATTTTTTATTATCTATTGCAATTAATATACCCAATTTTTTTTTTGTAATAACGTTAAGAGCTTTTGTCATTTTGGTATTTTCATTTATAAAAGGTATTTTATTTCCTGATATCATTAAATCTTCCACAGTTTTTAATTTTGCACCCAATGATCCACTTGGATGAAATTCTTTAAAATTTTGCTTACTAAATCTTTTTTTATTTAGAGCAGCTACCGCCAAACAATCTCCAATTGCCAACTGTTCGCTTGTGCTGCTTGTTGGTACGATACCTAGCCCAGCTTCTTTTACTTCAGGAATAGATAGTTTTATGTCTGATGCGTTATGTAAAAGAGAATTTTTTTTTGAAACTATTCCTATCAAAGTAATTTTATTTCTATTTGCATATTTTATCACTGGTTTTAATTCTTGTGTTTCGCCAGAATTACTTATCAGTATTAATAAATCTTTTTTTGAAATACTTCCCAGATTTCCGTGCGAACAATCATTAGCCGAAATAGAAAAAGATGGACATCCCACAGAAGATAGAGTAGCAGCTATCTTAGATGCAATCAGGTAACTTTTTCCAACTCCACACAGTATTACTTTTGATTGACATTTTACTATTGCGTTCACAGCCTGATCAAAAGATACACTAATTGATCTTTTGAGTTTTTTAAGAGCTTTGATCTCTAGATCAATTACTTGATGAGCAATCTTTTTATTCGTTGTCATTTAAATTAGTGTTCAAATATATTTAACTTAAATCCTGATATTTCCATATCTACCAAAATTGGAATCACTTTCATACATTTATCAAACAAATTTTTTCTTTTTTCCCTCTCAAGCATTTGAACTAGTTTATTTTTAATTTCAAATAAATGCTCAGTATCTTGTGCTGCATAGCTAATTTGCTTAGAAGATAATTTTGGATTGCCCCAATCACTTTGTTGTTCTTTTTTTGAAATATCCTTACCACAAAGCTCTTTGACCAAATCTTTGTAGCCATGGTTTGTACTTGCAGTTCTTGCAATTTTAGATGCCACTTTAGTACAAAAAATTTTCTTTACATTTACTTTGAGATGATATCTTAACCACAAAAGATCTTGTCTTGCGTAATGCATAATAAATTCTGAGTTAGAATTAGATAAAAGTTTTACCAAGTTCGGTGCTTCATAGGAATTTCTATTAAGCTTAATTAAAAAAAAATTGTTAGACTCAAGCCCCAACTGAACAAGAGTTAAAGGATCTCTACCCAATACAAGACCAAGTGCCTCACAGTCCAAACTTATTGTTTTTTCATTAGATAAATCAATATCTGGTAAATCACCTTCAAAAACTTTAATGTTATTCATTTATAAATTATATATATAAATACAAAACGATATTGTCTATTTTTTGATACATGATAACAAAAAAAATACTTATATTTGGAGCAAGTGGGCAGATTGGTAGATATTGCATTAGGAGATTTGTCAAAAACAATTACAAAGTAATTGCAGTTACCCGAAACTTACATAAAAAAGGTTATATACTTAAAACTCAAGCTCCGATTGGATATTTAGACATAGTTGAGGAAAATATTTTTGATTTTAAAAAATTAGAGGGATTAATTTCAAATGTTGATGTATGCATAAATTTAATTGGCATTTTGTATGAAAGTGGTAGAGCGAATTCTTTTGAAAATATTCATAAAAAATTTCCAAAAAAATTAGCAGAAATTTGCAATGATAAAAAAGTGCACCTAATCCATTTATCAGCTCTAGGATTAGATAAAGCCCAAGACAGTAGATATGCTCAAAGTAAAATTTCTGGAGAAAAAGAAATTGAAAAATTCACACCTAATGCAACTATAATAAAACCTTCGCTAGTTTACAGTGTTGATGACAACCTTACTACAAAGTTTATGAGTATACTTAGTCTTTTACCAATATTTCCATTATACTATAAAGGAAATACAAAATTTACCCCTATTCATGTTTCTGATCTAGCTGAACTTATTTTCTTTGTTGTTTCAAAAGAAATATATTCAAAAAAAATTGAGGCGGTAGGACCTGAGGTTATTAGTTTTAGAGAAATTATTATTAAGCTAATGAATTGTATAAATAAAAAAAGAATTCTTTTACCTCTACCATTGCCTTTCGCAAAATTTTCGGCATTTTTTTTTCAATTATTGCCAACTCCATTAATTACGTTAGATCAGCTCAAACTATTAAAGTATGATAATGTAAAATCGGAAAATAGTTTGACAAACTATGATATTGGATGCCCAAGCAAGCTATTTTTTGAAGATACAGTGATGAAATATTCATTTAATTGGAGAGAAGGTGGACAGTTCTCAAAAAAAATTAAAGATTGATTAAAAAATATGATTATTTTAATTTACATTCTTATAATTGTTATTCTAATTTTTGTAATATCAATTGGTTTAAAAGCTGCAGCAATTGGTATCGATGCTAAAAAAAGAAGAAATATTAACAAAACTAAAAAGAGAAAAAAAAGTTTTTCCAACGAGATATCAAGATTAAATAAACTTTATAAATCAGGTGTAATAAACAAAAAAGAATTTAATATTGCTAAAGAAAAAATTTTAAAAAACTAGGCAGACTTGATTTTTTTTTCAATAAATTTTGGAACATCATCTTCTTTTTCAACCAAATCTTCTTTTTTCCCTTTCGGCTGAAATGCATATAATAAATGCAGTTTGCAGTAAGAAAAATCTTTGAGCGATTTTCTTCCACAAAAATAAAAAGAACTTTCATTAGGATGGCCAATGGGCCACTTACATGAGTTTTCATCTAATTCTTCTAACTGTTTTGGATTTTCAGGTTCAAAATCTTTTTCTATCAAAAGAGATCTAAACCTAGATTTTGACAATCTTTTTTTGCCTACTTTTTTTGAATCGGTATCCAATTTTCTCTCTGATGATACTGAAATACTTTTATTTTTAATTTTGGCAGAAAGGTTCAACCTATGGGCTTTTCCTATAACTGCATTTCTACTAACACCACCAATTATTTCTGCAATCTGACTTGCCGTTTTACCTTTGCCCCATAGATCTTTTAAAATTTTTACTTTTTCTTCAGTCCACATAAATACTACATATAGTGTTATAATCTAATAAATATACTATATAAATACACATATTAGGTTTTAAAAAACAAGTTAAAATTCTGTTTTTTCAACAAATAAAAAAAAAAAGAGATAGAAGTATTTATCTATGGTTGAAATACATAAAAAATATAAGATTAACGTAAAAAGTTTTGGTTCTATTAACTACGTTGGACTAATTTCACTCTATCTGCGCGAGTGCAGCAGATTCTTTGTTGTTTGGGCTCAAACTCTTTTATCCCCTCTTGTATCAAGCTTGCTTTTTTTATCAGTTTTAAGTTTAGCCCTTGGAAATGAAAGAGGAGATGTTTTAGGCCACCCATTTATAGTTTTTTTAGCACCTGGTTTAATTGTGCAATCTATGATTTTACAAAGTTTTTCACATTCAACCAGCTCTTTGATGATTTCAAAAATGCAAGGTAATATAGTTGATATTTTATATGCACCTCTTTCTGCAGCAGAAGTATCTCTTTCTATAATTTTGGCCGCGGTAACTAGAAGTGTTGTTATTGGAATAGTATCTACATTAGTATTCTATTTTATAGTAGATTTAAAAATTTTAAATATTGGATATATTTTTTATGCAGCTTTTTTTGGATCTTTTTTTATTGGAAGTTTAGGTTTCATAACTGGTCTTTGGGCTACAAAATTTGATCATACTGCTACAATTACAAATTTTTTAATTACACCACTATCTTTTTTATCAGGAGTATTTTACACTATAGATAAATTACCTATAGTTTTTCAAAACATAAGTTATTTTAATCCTTTTTTTCATATTATTAATATTTTTAGATATGGTTTTCTCGGTGTATCAGATGGGAACATATCGTTTGGTATGATTTATTTACCTTTGCTTTCTTTCGTAGCTTGGTTCATTGCGTATATTTTATATAAAAATGGTTATAAGATAAAATCTTAAAATGTCTTCACTTGCAAACAATTATAATCGTAGAAAAATATCTTTTAAAAAGGGAAAAGGTAGTTTTCTATATTCATCAAAAGGTATAAAGTATTTGGATTTTATTCAAGGTATAGCAGTAAATTCTTTAGGTCATTCAAATTCTTACTTAAACAAAGCTTTATTAAATCAGTCAAGAAAAGTTTGGCATGTATCAAATGCATTTGAGATTCCTGAAGGTGAAAAGCTTGCAAAACGACTTACTAAAAATACCTTTGCTGATTATGTTATCTTTCAAAATTCAGGAGCAGAGGCAACCGAAGTTGCAATAAAAGTTGCAAGAAAATATTTCTACTCAAAAAGAAAACCTTACAAAAACAGAATTTTATGTATTAAAAATTCCTTTCATGGAAGAACACTTGCAGCGATACATGCAAGTGGATCAAAAAAAATGACTGAGGGTTTTGGGCCAAAAATCCCAGGATTTGATCATTTCATATTTGGAGATCATAAATCTCTCAAAAAATCTATCACAAAAAAAACAGCTGCAATTATGGTGGAGCCAGTTCTTGGCGAAGGAGGAATTAAAGTGATACCAAAATGGTGTTTAAAAGGTTTAAGAAAAATATGCGATCAAAAAAACATATTACTTATATGTGATGAAGTTCAGTGTGGAATAGGCAGATCAGGTAAATTTTTTGCTTTTGAATATTCGGGTATTAAGCCAGATATTGTGCCTATAGCAAAGGGTATTGGAGGAGGATTTCCACTTGGAGCTGTTCTTATGACTAAAAAAGTTTCTACTGGCATGACACCAGGGACGCATGGATCAACATTTGGAGGCAATCCTTTAGCCATGAAAATAGGGAATGCTGTCTTAGATAAAATAATGAACAAAAAATTTTTAAGAAATGTTCAAAAAATTTCGAACCATTTTATAATTGAGTTAAATAAAATTAAAAAAGAATACCCAAAAATTATTAAAGATGTAAGAGGACTTGGATTATTAATTGGTCTTCAACTTTATAGAGACCAAACAAATTTCATTAAAAAACTTGAAAAAAATAAATTATTGACAATTAGAGCGGCGGATAATGTTATAAGAATACTTCCACCATTAAATGTTAAAAAATCAGAGATAAATATGTCAATTAAAATTATTAAAAAGGTATGCAAAGAGTATAAATTAAAATGAAACATTTCATAAATTTAAAAGATATCAAAACAGAAGATCTCAAAAAAATTTTAAGGGATGCAAAAAAAAGAAAATCAAAAAGAAAAAATTTAAATACACTTGATATAGATAAGGGCGCACCATTAAATGGAAAAATTTTAATTCAAATGTTTGAAAAACCTAGCCTAAGAACTAGACTTAGTTTTTATTTGGCAATTAGACAGCTGGGAGGAGGAACAATTACCTTAAGATCAAATGAACTTCATCTTGGTAAAGGAGGAGAAACTTTGGCAGATACAGCAAAAATTCTCTCTACATATGGAGATGGATTTATGCTCAGAACAGATAGTGATAAAAAAATTAATGAATTTGTAAAACACATAAAAATACCATTGATTAATGGTTTAAGCCCCTCATCTCATCCAACTCAGATACTTTCTGATATTTTTACAATTGAGGAAATAAAGAAAAAACCAATATCTAAATTAAATATTTGCTGGATAGGAGATTCCAATAACGTGCTTAATAGTCTTATAGTAGCTTCAGTAAAATTTTCTTTTGATTTGAGTGTTGCTTGTCCCAAAAATTATAAACCAAAAAAGTTTATAATGGATTGGTTAAAAGAAAACAAAAGAAATATTAAAATATTTCATAATCCAAAAAATGCTGTAAAAAATGCAGATGTTATTTTTTCTGATAAAGTTATTTCTTTAAATGATAAAGTTGACGTAAAAAAGAAAATTAAAGATTTTAAAAAGTTTTACATTGATTCAAATTTAATAAAGTCAGCACCAAAAAGTATATTTTTACATTGCTTACCCAGAGGCGGTGAAGTTTCAGAGAAAGTTTTTTTGGGAAAAAAATCACATGTTTGGCAACAAGCTAGGAACCGAGTTCATGTTCAAAAAAGTATTTTGATGTATTGTTTTGGTAAATTAAGGTAATTGTTTAGGCTGATCACTATTTTGATTTAAGTATAACATTACTGATGCTCTATCTTTTTCATCTTTTAATCCTGCGAATCCCATCTTATTTCCTTTTATCCATTTTGATGGTTTGATTAAAAAACCGTTCATCTCTTCCCAGCTCCAATCTTTTTTATAATTTGCAAGTGCTTTTGAGTATTTATAATCTGATATTGCCCCAACAGGTCTAAACATTACATTCCAAAGTTTTGGACCAATATTGTTACCGCCACCTTGTTTTATACTATGACAAGCTTTGCACTTTTTAAAAACTTTTTGACCATGTTCAACATTGCCAAGTGCTAAAAGTGCAGATATATCCACATCACTTTCAGTACTCGCCAAATTTACCTGTCCGTCATCCACTGGATCGACCTTGTAAGCTGCAACTGAGAGTTTATCTACCTTAAACATTAAATCAGATATTTTTCCAATACCTAAAACTACAAGTATAGTAACTAACACTGCTGCAACTATTTTGTTTATTTCGAACGAATCCATTTTGTAAAATAATGTTTGAACGTATAACATGTAAATTAAGAAATTACCTAATTTTAAATTGGTGATTTTGCGTCTGTTAGACGCATAAAAAACGAAAATTATGAGCAACACTTTAATTATAATACCTACAAGAATGTCAGCCAAAAGACTTCCTGGGAAGCCATTACTTAAAATAAATGGTAAATCAATAATATCTCAGGTCTTAAAAAAAGCAAAAAATTGTAACATTGGAAATGTATTTGTTGCAACAGAAGATATGGAAATAATTGATGAAATCAAAAAACATAAAGGTAATACTATATTGACCTCAAGAAAGCCTAAATCAGGGACAGATAGAATTTGGGAAGCTTTTAAAAAAATAAAAAACAAAAAAATTAAATATATTATTAATTTACAAGGTGATGAACCTCTAATTGATATCAAGGATATTAGAAATCTAAATAAAATTGTTACTAAAAATAAGATTGATATAGGCACACTAGCAATTAAAATAAATAATAAAAAAAAATATTTAAATAAAAACATTGTAAAAGTAGTTACTAAAAAAAAAATAAATTCTAAAAATTTTGCTAGGGCAACAAATTTTTTTAGAAATAGTAATATTAGTTATAAAAACATTTACCATCATATTGGCATTTATCAATATAGCGTATCTATTCTAGAAAAATTTTGTAAATTGAAAAGAACCAAAAATGAAATTAAAAATAATCTAGAACAATTGAGAGCTCTTGATAACAATTTACCAATTAGCGTAATTTTGGCTAGAAAGAAAGTTATAGGAATTGATACTAAGCAAGATTATATGGAATTAAAAAAAATAATGAAATATAAAAGTTAGATGAAAATTTTATATCAAGGGATTCAAGGAGCATATTCACAATTAGCTGCTTTGGAATATTTTCCAAATGCTGAATTAGTTTCGTGTAAAACATTTGAGGAATGCTTTAAAAAATGTAGTGAAGACGAAAAATTAAAAACAATTATACCAATCGAAAATTCGATCGCAGGTCGAGTTGCCGACATACAACATTTAATGAATAAATATAAATTACAAATATTTGCAGAACACTTTCATAAAGTTTCTCATAATTTAATAGCAAAATCAGGAGTAAATATTAAGGATTTAAAATATGTAAGGTCACATGCTCAGGCCATTTCACAATGTCAAAAAATTATTAATGAACTTAACCTAGAGCCAATTATTGCTGCTGATACGGCTGGAAGTGCAAAATTTATAAGCGAAAATTCTATAAATGAGGAGGCTGCTATAGCATCAAGTTTATCTGCAAGTATATATAAATTAAAAATTTTGAAAAAAAATATTGAGGATGACAAAAAAAATGTAACTAGATTTTTATTTATGGGAAAAAAAATAGAGCATCCAGAATTTATAAAAGATAATTATATTACTAGCTGTATATTTAAAGTTAAGGATAAGCCTGCGGCTCTTTATAAATGTTTGGGAGGATTTGCTACAAATGATGTTTCATTGAGTAAATTAGAGAGTTTTTCCGATCAAAGCAGTTTTGAACAGTATTTATTTTTATGTGACATCGTAGGACACATAGAGGATCCAAGGGTTCAAAAATCTTTGGAGGAGCTAGGTTTTCACACTATAAGCCTTGAAATACTTGGGGTCTATAAAGCAAGTAAATTTAGAAAACTTTAAATATTGATAGTTGAAGATTGAATTTTATTACTGATATAATAGATTTTGGAGGCTAGAGGTGAATTCTGCTTGAACCCGATCAGATCTTAACAGAAGCAGTCGTAAAGACAGATTTTCAGGTTCTAGTCTCCTATAAAATATGAGCACAAATTCAAAAGTACTAGCATTAAAGTATCGACCAAAACTATTTAGTGATCTGATTGGTCAAGAAGTAGTAAGTGATACAATTTATAATTCTATAAAATATGACAAAATCCCAAATGCATTCTTGTTTACAGGAATAAGGGGAGTAGGCAAAACAACAATCGCAAGGTTAATCGCAAAGGCTTTAAATTGTAAAAATGGAATAGATAATATTGGCAATCAAAACTCTTGTGAAAATTGTCATTGTGAAGCTATTGCAAAATCAAATCATATAGATGTTTTAGAAATGGATGCAGCTAGCAAAACTGGAGTCGATGATGTTAGAGACTTAATTGAGTTTTCAAGGTATGGTCCAACATCATCAAAATATAAAATATTTATTATTGATGAAGTTCATATGTTAAGTAAACAAGCCTTTAATGCGCTTTTAAAAACTTTAGAGGAACCACCTGAATATTTAAAATTTATTTTTGCGACAACAGAACTAAAAAAAATTCCTGTAACTATTCTGTCTAGGTGCCAAAGATTTGATTTATCAAGAGTTAGATCAGAGGAATTATTAATGTATATAAAAAAAATTTGTAACTTAGAAAACGGTAATATTTCTGATGAAGCACTTAAACTTATAGTAAAAATTTCGGAGGGCTCAGTCAGAGACTCATTATCTTTACTAGATAGAGCTTTATTATCGAATGATAAAGAAAAAAGATTAGAATTATCAGATGTTCAAAAAATCTTTGGATATTTTGATAAATCACATTTAATAAAAATCTTTGAATATATTTTAAAAGGGGATCAAAATAAAACATTGGAAGCTTATAAAAATATTTATAATCAGGGAGTTGAGCCTAAGATATTTTTAAATGATTTTTTAGAAATTCTTTATTATTTCAAAAATATAAACTCTCTAAACGAAAGTACAAAAAACTTTGATTTAAACAATGATGAATTTGAAGCAATTAAAGAAATTGCAATGAACTTAAATAGTGAAACGTTGATTTTATTTTGGCAGTTTACAATTAATACTTTAGGGGAATTAGATATTGTTGCTGATCAAAATATAAGTATAGAAATGTTTTTAATTAGGTTGCTTCATATTAAATCTATCAAAATGAAAGATTCTAAAGATCACAGCGATATTCATATTAAATTAGATGAAAAAAAATTAGAAACCAAAATACAGAAAAAGCAGGATCCTATAAATCAAATTAAAAGTATTGTACAAGAAAAAAGTCTTGGTGATATCGAAACAAATAAAATTAAAACTAAGAATATATCAATAAAAAGTCTTAGTGATTTAATTGATTTATGTAATGTAAAAAAGGAGGTTAAATTAAAATATGAACTTGAAAATAATGTTAATTTGGTAAGCTTTGAGCATGGTAGAATAGAAATTTCTATTAACGAAAAATTAGAAAAAGACTTTATAAAAATTCTTTCAGCTAAGTTATTAGAGTGGACTAAAGAAAGATGGATGATCACTCTTTCAAAAAAAACTGGAGAAAAATCAAAAAAGGAAAGTGATGAGGATGCTAAAAATAAACTTTTCGAAAATGCAAAAAAAACAGAAACTTATAAAAAAATTTTACAAACATTTTCTGATGCGGAATTAATTGATATTGAAATTAAAAAAGATGAATGATTTTTCAAAAATATTAGATAAAGCTAAAGAGCTAGAAGAGAAAATGAAAGAAAGCCAACAGAATATAAAAAAAATTTCTGTTGAAGGTACATCTGGCACCGGGTCGATAAAGGTCACACTTAATGGAGATGGAGAAATGATAAAAATTTATATTTCTCCTGAAATACTTAAAGAGGACAAATCAATTATTGAAGATTTAATTACTGCAGCTCATAATAATGCAAAAGAGAAACTTAAGGCCAAAACATCTGAAGAGATATCAAAAGCAGCTGGTGGTTTTGGTATACCAGGTTTTAAATGGCCTCTTTAAGAAATGCAAAATATTAGTGAAATTGAAGATTTAGTTAAGATAATTTCAAAGCTTCCTGGGCTTGGTCCAAAATCAGCAAAACGCATTGTTTTAAAATTAATTAATAACAGGGATAAACTCGCTAAGCCAATGGCCAAAGCTTTAACCGAGGTATGTAAAAATATAGTTCGATGTAATATTTGTGGAACATTAAAACCAAATTTAATTGAATGTAGCTATAGCAGTTGTGAAATAGTTAAAAAAAAATACAATAAAATATGTGTTGTTGAAAATATCTCTGATCAATGGAGTATACAAAGTTCAAATATATTTGAAGGATATTTTCATATTTTAGGAGGCACAATATCATCAGTGGGACAAAGGAAAGAAGATTTATTGATTAATTCTTTAAAAGAAAGAGTAAATAAAGATAAAATTGAAGAAGTGATATTGGCAACAAGCGCGACAGTAGAAGGTCAAACAACAGCATACTACATTAGAGATAGTCTAAAAAATTCTAATGTTAAAATTTCAAAATTAGGTCAAGGCCTTCCAATTGGTGGTGAAATCGAAAATCTTGATGATGGTACTCTTCATTCAGCCTTTATAAATAGAACTGGATTGGACGTCGACTCAGATTGACTTTTTCATTATTCTATTAAAGTGAAGCAATGGTTCAGTGTAACCCGAGGGCTGACTTTTGCCGTGAAAAACCAAATCACATGCAGTTTTAAAAGCAATTGATTGATAATAATTTGCTCCCATAGACTGGTATGGATCTTGCCCTTTCATACTTTTATCTTTAAGATTTTGATTATCAACAATTTTGGCCATTTTTTTCATAATTTCCAAAACTTGTTTTTTGCTACATACTCCGTGGTGCAACCAGTTTGCTATATGCTGGCTGCTTATCCTACAAGTAGCTCTATCTTCCATCAATCCGACACCATTTATATCTGGAACTTTTGAACACCCAACAGATTGATCAATCCATCTAACAACATAGCCTAAAATACCTTGTGTATTATTTTTAAGCTCTTCTGATATTTGGGATTTTGACCATTTGTTTTTTGGTGAATTAATAGGGATTTCAAGTAAATCATCTAACTTCGCTTTTTTTCTTTTCATTATGTCTTTTTGTTTTGAAAAAACATCAACGTGATGATAATGCAAACTATGAATAGCTGCAGCAGTTGGTGATGGCACCCATGCACAATTTGCCCCAGCTTCTGGATGAGAAATTTTTTGCTTCATCATGTCATTAAGAAGATCGGGCATTGCCCACATCCCTTTGCCTATCTGTGCTTTACCGGAAAATCCACAGGATAATCCAACATCAACATTATTGTTTTCATATGCCCGTATCCATTTTGAAGCTTTCATATCTCCTTTTAATATCATCGGTCCATATTCCATAGATGTATGAATTTCATCACCAGTCCTATCCAAAAATCCAGTATTTATAAAAAAAACTCTTTTTTTTAACGCTCTTATACATTCTTTTAAATTTAAAGAGGTTCGTCTTTCTTCATCCATTATTCCACAAAGAATTTGATTATTTTTAAGCTTTAAAACTTTTTCCACATTTTTAAAAATTAAATCTGTAAAAGAACATTCTTCTGGTCCATGCATTTTTGGTTTTACAATATAAATAGCTTTCTCTCTTGAATTTCCTCTTATTTTAAAGTCATGTAAACAACTAGCTGAAGTAATAAAAGCATCTAATATACCCTCGGGACATTCTGAACCATCTTTTAATAGGATACTTGGGGTAGTCATCAGATGACCTACATTTCTGTTTAATAAGAGTGATCTTCCGTGCAATTTATACTTAGATCCTTTGGATGAAATATAGTTTCTATCTTTATTTAATTTTCTTAAAGTTTTTTTGCCATTTTTAATAAATGATGATTTGAGTTTACCTTTCATTAATAATAACCAATTTTTATAGCCATGAACTTTATCTTCAGCATCTACTGCCGCTACGCTATCTTCATGATCACAGATTGTTGTTATTGCTGATTCTAAAAAAATATCATGAATTTTCAATGGGTCTTGGTTTCCTTCTGGATTATTAACCTCCATTTTTCCTGTCTGATCAAATAATATATCAATATGCAAATTATTATTTTTGAATAATATGGAAGATATTTTATTTGATACTTTTGAATATCCAATAAATTGATTTTGATTTAACAAGTCTAATTTAAGCTTATTATTAAGAATTTTTGGTATTTCATTTAAATCCATCCAACTTTTATTTTTTAAAGGAATTATCTTATCTAAAAGATTTCTCGAGTATAAAATGACCTCTTTTCCTCTTATTGGGTTGTAAGTATTTCCTTTAAGAGCTCCTCTTGTTTCTGGAATTATATCTGCACCATACAAGCTATCATATAGACTTACCCATCTTGCGTTTGCAGCATTAAGTAAAAATCTTGCATTCGAAACAGGACAAACCAATTGTGGTCCACAAATACTTGAAATTTCATTATCAACATTTTTAGTTTGTATTTTAAAATTAGGACCAGTATTTTTTAAATATCCAATTTTTTTTAAAAACTTTTTATATTCGTTTTTTTTGAATTTTTGATTTTTTCTAGTGAGATGGTAATTATCAATCGATCTTTGCATTTTATGCCTTGTTTGAATTAGTTTTTTATTTATAGGGGCAAGTTGATGAACTGTTTTATTAAATCCATTCCAAAATTTTTTTGAGGAAATACTTGTGCCTCTCAAAACTTCATTGTTTACGAAATCAAATAATATTTTTGATACCGATAATTCAAATATTTTTACGAATTTTTCTTGTTTTTTCATGTTCAAATTAAAAATTTGTAGATTTTTTATTTAAGTATTTTATTAACTATTAAAAATTGATAAAGAAATATATTTTAAATTATGAAAAATTACTTAAATTTTGAGACAAATATTAAAGATCTAGAGGCAGAGTTAGAAAACTTGAAAGATCCTTATAATAAAGAAGGCCTTTCCGAAGTTGATACAAGTAAAATCTCAAAGCTACAGGAGGAAATAGATACTAAACTCAAGGATATTTACGCTAATCTTGATCCATGGCAAAAAACATTGGTTGCAAGGCATGAGGATAGACCTAAATCAAAATATTTCATTGATAACATCTTTTCAGATTTCATTTCTTTAAGTGGCGATAGGTATTATGGAGAAGATAAATCAGTAATAACTGGATTTGCAAAATTTAAAAATTTGTCTGTTTTGGTAATAGGTCAACAAAAAGGAGATAGTTTGGAGACTAGGATAGAAAGAAATTTTGGAATGATGAAACCAGAGGGATATAGAAAATCTGTGAGATTAATGAAACTTGCTGATAAATTTAATTTACCTATTATTCTCTTTATTGATACTCCTGGAGCCTATCCTGGTGTAGGCGCAGAGGAAAGAGGGCAAGCAGAGGCTATTGCGAAATCAATAGAATGTTGTATGGAATTAAAGGTTCCAACTATATCAATAATAATTGGTGAAGGTGGATCAGGCGGAGCAATTGCTCTCGCATCATCAAGTAAAGTTTTAATGTTAGAAAATGCAATTTATTCAGTTATTTCACCGGAGGGGTGTGCTTCAATTTTATGGAGAGATCCAAAGAAAACATTAGAAGCAGCAACTGCAATGAAACTTTCTTCAAAAGATTTGCTAGATTTAAATATTATAGATGAAATTATTGAAGAGCCAACTGGTGGAGCACATAGAGACAGAGAAAAAGTATTGAAAAATGTAAAAGTCTCAATTGAAAAAAGTTTAATTGAATTTGCAGATTTAAATCGTGATGAGATTTTAGAAAAAAGGAAAAATAAATTTTTGTCAATTGGAAGAACAAAGGGCTTGTACACAAGTGGGAATAACAAAGATAAGTTAATTCTTCAAACAAATACTTTAGATAAATTAGTTCAAAAAATTAAAATTAATAAAAAAAAATATATACTTATTTTTTTTCTTTTATCGTTTTTAGCTATATTAGGTTTGTTAGTTTAAAGTTTTAAAGTCTTCCACAACAATTCTTGTATTTTTTACCAGTTGCTTCACATTTTTCGTTTCGAGATATTTTTTGACCTTTATTTAATATCAAAAGACATTTTGGATTATTAACGATATTGTTAGTTTTTTTAGTTTCTTCGTAGTCATTTTTTTTTTCAACAATAGTTAAATTAATTAAAATTTTTATTAGATCATTTTTTATTTTAATTAATAAATTTTCAAAAAGAGCAAAAGCCTCTTTTTTATATTCAATTAAAGGATCTCTTTGACCATAGGATCTTAATCCTATAACTTGCCTTAATTGCTCTAAATATTGAATGTGAAGTTTCCAATTTATATCAATCGATTGTAGAAGTATTCTTTTTTCAATTTCTATAGCTTGTTCTTTGCTAATTAAGTTTATTCTTTCCTCTCTTTTTTGGGAAAATTTTTTTATGATTTTTTTTTTAAAATCATTTTCATCATCTTTAATTAAATGATTTATTTCATTGTCATCAAAACTTTTTCCCAATAATGCCCGTAAGTGAGTTTCAAAATCCTTGATATTTTTTAATTTTAGCAATTCTAAAGTGACCTCTTCTAAAAAATTATTTGAATAATCAAAAATAGAATTGGAATTTATAATATCTTTTCTTTGGGTGAAAATTACTTGTCTTTGATCATTGAGCACATTGTCAAATTTTAGTAGTGTCTTTCTTATATCAAAGTTTCTTGACTCAACTTTTTGTTGAGCTCTTTCTAAAGCTTTGTTGATCCAAGGATGGTCAATACTTTCCCCATCTTTCAATCCTAATTTTTCTAGAACGTTTGTCATTGACTCAGAGCCAAATATTCTCATTAAATCATCCTCTAAACTAACGTAAAATATTGAATTTCCTTCATCACCCTGTCTTCCCGATCTACCTCTGGCTTGATTATCAACTCTTCTAGACTCCATTCTTTCAGTACCTAAAACAAATAAGCCGCCTAGTTTTTTAACGTTATTTTTAATAATTTCATGTTCTTTATCATTATTATTCAACTTCTTTCCTCCCAATTTAATATCAACTCCTCTACCAGAAATGCTTGTTGTGATAATTATTGATTTTAATTTTCCAGCATCAGCAATTATCTCTGCTTCTTTTTCATGATTTTTGGCATTTAAAACAGTGTGGGGTATGCCTTTTTTGTTTAAAAGTTCAGAATAAACTTCCGACTTATTAACACTAGATGTAAATACCAACATTGGTTGTCCAATTAAGTAACACTCATTTATTTTTTTAAGTATTGCCTGATTTTTTTCGCTTTCAGTTCTAAATATCTGATCATTTAAATCTTTTCGTATCATTTTTTTGTTAGTTGGAATTACAGTAACTGAAAGACCATAAATTTCTTGAAACTCTTCAGCTTCAGTTAAAGCTGTTCCAGTACAACCCGATATTTTTTCATAAAGCTTAAAGTAATTTTGATAAGTGATAGATGCTAAAGTTTGGTTTTCTACTTGTATATCAATTTTTTCTTTTGCTTCTAAAGCTTGATGAAGACCATCTCCATATCTTCTTCCCTCTAAAATTCTACCTGTTAGCTCATCGACAATTTTTAATTCCCCATCTCTTATTATGTAATCTTTACCTTTTTTGAATAAGTGATTTGCTCGCAAAGCTTGATTTACAAAATGTACTAACGAAAGGTTGTTAGGATCATATAAATTATTATTTTTAAGTAACCCTGCATCATCAAAAATTTTTTCCACGTTTGTTATGCCATTATTTGTTAGGAAGATATTTTTATCTTTTTCATCTACTTCATAATCAGACTCTTTTAGTCTTTTTACTAATTTGTCTATCGCTAAATATTGACCCTCTTTATTTTCAGCAGCTCCAGATATCACTAAAGGAGTTCTCGCCTCATCTATTAAACAAGAGTCAATTTCATCTACAATTGCAAATTTTTTGTCTCTTTGGACAAATTCTTTCTTTGTAAATTTCATGTTATCTCTTAAATAATCAAATCCTAATTCACTGTTAGTCGCATAAGTAATATCACAGTCATAATTTTTTCTTCTCTCCTCATCGTTTTGATCATTATTGATATAACCCGATGTTATTCCTAAAAAATTATAAATTTTGCTCATATTGGTACAATCTCTTTTGGCAAGATAATCATTTACTGTTACGATATGAACACCTTTTCCTTCAAGTGCATTTAAGTAAGCTGCTAATGCTATAGTAAGTGTCTTACCTTCTCCAGTTTTCATTTCAGCAATATTTCCTTTATGGAGCACAATCCCACCCATTATCTGAACATCAAAGTGTCTTTCTCCCCTTGTTCTTTTTGAAGCCTCTCTTACTAAAGCGAAAGCTTCAGGTAATAAATTTTCCATTTTTTCACCTTTTTGGACTTTGTCTTTAAGTAAAATTGTTTTTTTTGGGAATTCATCATTTTTTAAATCAGATATTTCACTCTCAAGATTATTAACTTTTTCCACCACAGATTTAAGTTGATCCAAAGTTTTTTGATTATCAGACCTTATTATTTTTGATATTATCTTAAAGGGATTTAGCATTGATCTTATTTGTATATATATTAATTATTAACATGTTAATAATATAAGAATTAAATAAACAATTTAAATAGCATGGTTATCAATTTAAGCAATTTTTTTAGTTTAAAAAATAAAAACTCCAAAATAAGCGACTTTCAAGATTTAGACCATTTGGACGGTATATCTATTTCAGTAGTTAATGCGAAACTTTATAATCCACCTAGAGACGATTTAGTTTTATTTTATTTTAGAGATGGAGCCAATTTTGCTTCGGTGTATACACAATCAAAAATTATCTCAGAAAATATAAAATGGAACTTACAAATGAATAGTAAAAAAATCAGAGCATTGTTAGTCAATACAAGAAATGCAAATGCATTTACCGGCAAAACTGGATTTCAAGGATTAAAAGAAATTGCAGATGAATTATCTTTAAATCTTACATTAAAAAAAAAAACCGATGACGATAAAGTTGAAAAAATTAAATCAAAAGATATATTATTTGGGTGTACGGGTACGATTGGAGAGAAATTTCCAACATTAAAAATCAAGAATTGTATTCCAGAATTGGTAGATAAAATAAAATATAATCAAAATAAATATATTTGGGTTAAGGCCGCTCTTGGAATAACTACAACAGATCTAGTTCCAAAATTATCAATGGAGGAATGTAAAGTTGGAAATATAAATTGTAAAATATATGGAATTGCCAAAGGTTCAGGAATGATCTACCCAAATATGGCAACAACTCTTGGCTACATCTTCACAGACGCCAATATTTCATCAAAAGTTTTAAAAAAATTATTAAAGAAAAATATAGAGACAACTTTTAATGCTATAAGTTGTGATGGAGATACGAGCACAAATGATATGGTAAGTTTATTTGCAACTGGAGCCGCAAAAAATAAGGCAATTAATAATATTAATGATGAGAGAATATTAAATTTTGATAAAAGTCTTCATTCTGTGATGTTGAATTTAGCTAAGCGCGTCACTGCAGATGGAGAAGGGGCATCAAAATTTATATCTATAAGTGTTGAAAATTCTAAAAATGAAAATGATGCTAAACAAATTGCATTTTCAATAGCAAATTCTCCATTAGTTAAAACTGCTTTTGCAGGCGAGGATCCAAATTGGGGAAGAATTATTATGGCAATTGGAAAATCTCAAATAGATATAAATTTAAATAAGTTAAGTATATCTTTAGGGAATAATAAAATAATTGAAAAGGGTGAGTTGTCACAAGATTTTGATGAAGGGAAGCTAACTGATTATATGAAAAATGAAAAGATAGACCTTAATATTGATTTAAAAATGGGTTCCAAAAAATTTACAGCGTATACAATGGATTTTACAAAAAAATACATTGAAATAAATTCAGATTACAGAAGTTGATATAATTTGGTAAAAATAATTTTTAAATAAGTTTATGATAAAATATAAATTATTTTGTAATAGTTGTAAGAAAAATTTTGACAGTTGGTTTTCAAATTCTAAAGAGTACGATAAATTAAAAAAATTAAAACTTCTTAACTGTGTTTTTTGTAACTCTTTAAAAGTTATAAAATCCTTAATGGCTCCAAACGTTATCAACAATTCCAAAAAAAATAATAAATCCAAAATGGAAGACAAAAAGCTAAGGCTTTTGAGAAATAAGATTAAGGAATACCAAAAGTTTATAAAAAAAAATCTTGAATACGTAGGGGAAAATTTTGCTTATGAGGCAAGATCTATACATTATGATTCAAAAAAAAAAAATAAAGGTATCTATGGAAAAGCAACTATTAAACAAATTAAGGAGCTAAATGATGAAGGAATTGAAACCCAAACTATCCCTTGGATAGAGAAGAAAGAAAACTAAACTTTTCTAAATTGAGCTATATAATTTACTCCGGCATCTTTATTAATATTCCAGGTTTGATTAATAGGATTGAAGGTTACACCGTCCAACTTTCTAAATTTTAATGAACTATTCTTTGCATAACCTATTAAATCTGAGGGTTTAACAAATTTGTCCCAATCATGTGTGCCAATTGGTAACCATTTTAGAATATATTCAGCACCAATTATTGCAAAGATATAGGATTTTAAAGTTTTATTTAAAGTAGCTATATACATTAATCCATTTTTTTTTAAGAATTTTGAACTATTTTTAACAAAAGAATTTACATCATCCACATGTTCCACAATTTCCATATTCAAAACAATATCAAATTTATTTTTAGTTTTTAGATTTTCAGGTGATGAACAAATATAATTTATATTAAGCTTTGTTTTTTTAGAGTGTACTTTTGCTATGTTAATATTTTTTAATGATGCATCTATTCCTGTTACATTTGCCCCCAGTCTGCTCATTGGTTCGGAAAGCAATCCTCCACCACAACCAATGTCCAAAATTTTGAGATTTTTAAATGGTAGATTTTTTGACTTTATTTTGAAATGATTTATTGAGTTTTCTTTAATATATTTAATCCTTACTGGATTAAATTTATGTAAAGGTTTAAATTTACCTTCAGGATCCCACCACTCATTAGCTATTTTCGAAAATTTCTCTATTTCTTTTTTATTTATTGTGCTAATTTTCATTATTTATAACTTAATAATATGTTATTTTTCAATCTAGTTTTAAATTAAATTAAAGAGTAATCAATGGAAATTGTTGTATTAAAATTTGGGGGTACATCTGTAGGTTCTATTAATAGAATCAAAAAAGTCGCAAAAATAATAAACCAATATGTTAAAAGAAAAAAAAAAGTCATAGTTGTTTCGTCAGCAATGAGTGGTGTGACAAATGAATTTATTAATAAGTCAAAAAAAATAAGTAATAACTTTGAATCCTCTGAATATGACGTACTAGTTTCTGCAGGAGAGCAAATATCTTGTGCATTAATATCAGGTAGATTAAACCACCTGGGTATAAAATCTAGATCTTGGCTTAGTTGGCAAATACCAATAGTCACAGAAGGAAATTATAAAAAATCAAGAATTATAAATATTCATAGAAATAGAATTTTAAATTATTTAAAATCTGGAGGAGTGCCAATTGTAACTGGTTTTCAAGGAATAAATTTAGAAAATCGTATAACAACATTAGAAAGAGGAGGATCAGATTCGAGCGCCATAATGATTGCTAAATACTTTAAAGCTAAAAAATGCATAATTTATACAGATGTTGAAGGAGTTTATACAAGTGATCCTCATCTCATAAGGAAAGCAAAAAAAATAGATAAAATTTCTTACGAAGAGATGCTTGAAATGTCTTCCTTGGGAGCAAAAGTAATGCAGCCTGTATCAATACAAGATGCTAGATTAAATAGGATCGATATAGACGTAAAATCATCTTTTATTAACAAAAAAGGAACGTTAATTACAAAAAAAAAAAATATTATAACATATAAGACTATTACTGGAGTATCTTTTACAAAAAATGATACTAAAATAACACTATTAGGTGTTGTTGATAAACCTGGTGTTGCAGCATCGATATTTGAACCTTTATCAAAAAATTCTGTAAACGTAGATATGGTTGTTCAGAATATTTCATCAGATGGTAAAGAGACAGACTTAACATTTACAATTAAAAATGAAGATATACTTAAAACAGAAAAACTTTTAAAAAAAAATAGTAAGATAAAATATAAAAATATTTTGATAAAAAAAAATTTATCAAAAGTCTCAATTATTGGAGTAGGGATGATAACAACGCCAGGTGTAACATACAGAATGTTCAAAGCACTATCTAAAAAAAAGATTAATATTCAGGTAATCTCTACATCAGAAATTAAAATTTCAGTTTTAATAAATAAAAATTTAGTCAAAAAAGCTATAAATGCACTTCATAAAGAATTCAATTTAGAAAAATGAACATAAGACCCTTCAGAGTTATTAATAGAAGAAAAACTAAAGTTATTAAAGTTGGAAAGGTAAATGTTGGCGGAGAAAGTCCAATAAGCGTTCAGTCGATGACCAATACAATTACAAAAGATGTTAAAAGTACAATTAAACAAATTCAAGAAATTTCTAAAGCAGGTGCGGATATTGTTAGAGTTTCATGCCCTGATGAAGATTCTTCAAAATCATTAAAAGAAATTGTTAAACATATTGATATTCCCTTGGTAGCAGATATTCATTTCCATTATAAGAGAGCTATAGAAGCCGCCGAAAGTGGAGCAGATTGTTTAAGAATAAATCCAGGTAACATTGGAGATAAAAAAAAAATAAAAGAAGTGATTAAATCTGCAAAAAATAATAATTGTTCAATAAGGATTGGAGTTAATGCAGGATCTTTAGAAAGAGATATTTTAGAAAAATATAAAGAACCTTGTCCTGATGCTCTAGTTGAAAGTGCTTTAAGAAATATAAAAATTCTAGAAGATTTAGATTTTAATAACTTTAAAATAAGTGTAAAATCTTCAGATGTTTTCTTATCAGTTAAATCTTACATAGAATTATCGAAAAAAACCAATTATCCATTTCATCTAGGTATTACCGAGGCAGGCAGTTATATTCCAGGGAGCATTAAATCTGCGATTGGGTTAGGTAATTTACTAATGCAAGGTATTGGCGACACAATAAGAGTTTCACTGTCAGATGACCCAATCCAAGAGGTAAAAATTGGAAATGAAATTTTAAAATCTATTGGGTTAAGAAATAGAGGGGTAAAAATTATTTCTTGTCCATCGTGCGCAAGGCAAGGATTTCAAGTGATTGATACCGTAAAAATTTTGGAGGAAAAACTTTCCCATATTGAAGAATCAATTACTTTATCGATTATTGGTTGTGTAGTGAATGGGCCAGGGGAAGCGGCATCTACTGATATTGGTGTAACCGGTGGAGGCAAAGATAGTAGCATGCTTTATATAAACGGGGTTCAAACTGAAAAATTAGTCAATAAGGAAATCGTATCTAAGGTAGTGGATTTAGTAGAAAAAAAGGCTGAGGAAATTCGAAATAAAAATAAATGATACCTTTAGATAAAGTAAAAAACATCATAAAGAAACACTCAAAATTAGAAATTGATCTATCCTCATCCAATATTGATAAAAAAAAATTTATAGAGATGTCAAAAGAGTATTCAGAGATAAGCGAGATTGTTGATGATGCAAAATTTTATGTTTCTTTTGAAAGAGTGAAAAAAGAGTTAGAGAAAATAATTTATGATAAGACAAGTGACAAAGAAATAATCAATTTAGCAAATATAGAGTTATCAGAATTGGTAGCAAGAAACGAAAAAGTTAAAAAAAAATTGATTTCTTTTTTATTACCTAAAGACGAAGCTGACAAAAAAAATGCAATTTTAGAGATCAGAGCTGGTACAGGAGGTCTCGAGGCAAGTCTTTTTGCTGCAGATTTATTTAAGATGTACGAAAAAATCTGCACTAAAAAAAATTGGTTACTTGAAATTATTAGTATTTCGAAAAGTGATGCTGGAGGATTAAAAGAAGTCATAGCACTAATTAAAGGAAAAAATATTTATTCAACCCTAAAATATGAAAGTGGTGTTCATAGAGTTCAAAGAGTTCCAGAAACAGAAACACAAGGTAGAGTACATACATCAGCAGCAACAGTAGCGGTTTTGCCTGAGGCAGAGGAGATTGATGTTAAAATTGAAGACAAAGATCTGAGGATTGATGTATTTAGAAGTAGCGGCCCAGGTGGACAAAGCGTTAATACAACAGACTCCGCTGTCAGAATTACACATCTTCCCTCAGGGATTGTCGTAAGTCAACAAGATGAAAAATCACAGATCAGAAATAAAGAAAAAGGTTTACAAATTTTAAGATCTAGAATCTATGAATTTGAAAGAAAAAAAAAGGAAGATGAGCGTTCAAAGGATAGAAAAAGTAAAATTGGAACAGGTGATAGATCTGAAAGAATAAGAACCTATAATTTCCCTCAAGGAAGAGTAACTGACCATAGAATTAATTTGACATTGCACAAACTTAATGAATTTATGGAAGGAGAGATTTTCGATGAAATGATAGAAAACTTAAATCTACAGGCACAGCAAGAATTGATGACCTTAAACTGAGATGACAAAAATAAATAATATTTTAAACGAAGGTTTTCAAACTTTAAAAAAATCTTCTATCAAATCCTCAAAACTTGACTCAGAATTAATTCTAGCTCATGTACTCAAAAAAAATTTAAAATATCTAATCTTGAATGATAAGGACGAAGTTACTCAAGATCAAATTTTTAATTATAAAAATCTTATTACAAGAAGATCATTGGGTGAACCGGTTGCATATATTTTAAAGAGCAAAGAGTTTTGGAAAAATAGTTTTTATGTGGATAGAAATACATTGATACCAAGACCTGATACCGAGATTTTAATTGAGGAATCACTTAGATTTTTGAAAAGAAATGACAGAAAACTAGTATTAGACATTGGCACTGGATCAGGCTGCATTATTATAACTTTAATTAAAGAGTTTCCTAAATTGATGGGGAGTGCCATCGATATATCTAAATTTGCCTTAAAAGTAGCCAAAATAAATGCAAAAATACATCAATGTGAAAATAGAATAAAATTTTATCAATCATCTGTTGACAATTTTTTTAAAGGTAAATATGATTTAATAATATCTAATCCTCCATATATTAATAATTATGATTTAAAATATTTGGATAGGGATATTATTAACTTTGAACCGTTATTATCGTTAAGAGGAGGATATAGCGGACTCTCGGTTTTAAAAAAGGTGATTAAAAGATCTTCAGATTTAATAAAGGCAGGTGGAAAACTAATTTTGGAGATAGGATATGATCAAAAATACGAAGTTATTAAATGTTTAAAAGATGAGAGATTTTACGTGAATAAATTAATAAAAGATTATGCAAATAATTATAGATGTGTAATTGCTACAAAATATAATAAATGAGACCGTTCAAAAATAACCACAAAAGACAAAAATTTAGAAATAATAATGATAGAAATTTGAATAGGGTTCTAGATACTCAGTCTTTAGTTTCTAAGGGAAATTTTCAAAGAAAATCACATAGGTCAAATAATCAAAATGCATCTAGATTAATTGAAAAATATAATAATCTTGCAAGAGAAGCATTATCAAATGGAGATAAAATATTATCTGAAAGTTATTTTCAATACTCAGACCATTTTTTAAGAGTTCAAAATGAGAGAGAAAAAAATAATACCTCATTGCAAAATGGTGAAAAGCAAAGTGAAGTTAAACAAGATAAGTTTGAAGAAAAAAAAATAGCAACTAGTTAATCCCTGCTATAATTTCGGATTTTAATACGTCAATTTTCAATTTACTTACCTCAAATAATTCCCTAGATTTATTTTTAAGTACTTTTCCAGAAGGAAGCTTTAAAGTTTGAGAATTTATTCTTGTTCCGTTATGTATAACTTCATAATGTAAATGAGGTCCAGTAGATTTGCCCGTTGAACCAACATAGCCTATAATTTGACCTTGTTTAACTCTTTTCCCTTTTTTAATACTTGATGCAAATTTAGACATATGTGCGTATACTGTTGTATAGCTTGAGTTATGTCTGATCTTCACACAATTACCTCCACCACCACACCATGAGGCCTTTGTGACCACACCATCGCCTGATGCCATTATTGGAGTTCCCATGGGAGCAGCAAAATCTGTACCTCTATGCATCTTAGTATAACCGTCTATTGGGTGTTTTCTCATTCCAAATTTTGAGGATAATCTCGCACCATTAATTGGAGTTTTCATCAAAGCTTTTTTAACACTTTTACCGTTAATGTCATAATGTCCATCTTCTCCATTATCATTAAAATGATAAAAAGCATTACTTTGATTTCTTAAATTTAAATCTGCAAATAAAATATTTCCTGAATTAAAAATCTTTTTATCAGCATCTTCAAAAACTTCATAGATTATTTGATAAGTATCATTTCTTCTAATATCTCTTTGAAAGTCAACTTGGAAACCATAAATTCTTGCAAATTCAACAATAATATTTGGTGGAATTTTATTTTTAACAGCGCTCCTATAGAGACTTTGTACAATTTTTCCCTCTTTATATAATACTTTTCTTTTTAAATTCGTGACTATTTCAGATGATGTAAATTTATCTTTATTAAAATCTCTTATAAAGATGATTTTTTTTGTTTTACTTATCGGAAAGGTCAATTTTGAAATTTTATTTACTTCTTGGTTAATTGTAAAAGCAACTTTTTGATTTATTTTTAATTGTTTTTTTTTTATTTTTGAATCGATACTTTTTGTAACGATTTCTATTTCTTTTTCACTCAATTTATAGTTTTTGAAAATACTATTCAGATTTTCATTTGGAGCTACGGTATGCTTTACATTCAAGTATTTCGGAGCAAAATTGTTAAAAATATTTGTGAATGTTTTTTGAAAATATAAATTATTAATTAAATTTACGTACTCTTTTTGAGCATGACTTTTTGTTGAATTATAAATTTGAGTGATTGCTATAGAGATCACTATCAGAAGTAAAACGAATAAAAACTCAAGATTTTTGCTTATTTTAGAATGAAAAAATTTAAGAACTATTTTCATGGTTTTACAATTAATAATTTAATTTAATACCTAATTTACGAAAAAACCGCAATTTTACTAGTTTTTTTATACTTTTTTTTTGACCTAACGGCTTGATTTACTCTGGTTTTAGACTATAAGCGTCACACTTTCTCAATAAAAATATTGTGAACATTAAGCTGTGAAGCTTAATTAGCTATTTAAATTGTTAATTTTAAGAAGAGAAGTGTGGACGGTTAAGGTTACCAAAATTTGTCGTACACACTTCAACATTATATAAATTTTATTCTTAGAATTTATATAGAAGCTAGTGTGCGCCGTTTTTAAACTTGAGAGTTTGATCATGGCTCAGAACGTACGCTGGCGGCACGCCTTATACATGCAAGTCGAACGAAGTAGCAATACTTAGTGGCAGACGGGTGAGTAACATGTGGGTATCTTCCCTTTGGTGAGGAATAACACGAGGAAACTTGTGCTAATACCTCATAAGTCTTTACGGAGAAAGCTTTATGCGCCAATGGATGAGCCCGCACTTGATTAGTTTGTTGGTGGGGTAATGGCCTACCAAGACTTTGATCAATAGCTGATTTGAGAGGATGATCAGCCACATTGGGACTGAGACACGGCCCAAACTCCTACGGGAGGCAGCAGTAAGGAATCTTGCACAATGGAGGAAACTCTGATGCAGCGATGCCGCGTGAGTGAAGAAGGCCTTTGGGTTGTAAAGCTCTTTCGTCGGGGAAGAAAATGACTGTACCCGAATAAGAAGGTCCGGCTAACTTCGTGCCAGCAGCCGCGGTAATACGAAGGGACCTAGCGTAGTTCGGAATTACTGGGCTTAAAGAGTTCGTAGGTGGTTAAAAAAGTTGGTAGTGAAATCCCAGAGCTTAACTCTGGAACTGCTATCAAAACTTTTTAGCTAGAGTATGATAGAGGAAAGCAGAATTTCTAGTGTAGAGGTGAAATTCGTAGATATTAGAAAGAATACCAATTGCGAAGGCAGCTTTCTGGATCATTACTGACACTGAGGAACGAAAGCATGGGTAGCGAAGAGGATTAGATACCCTCGTAGTCCATGCCGTAAACGATGTGTGTTAGACGTTGGAAATTTTTTTTCAGTGTCGCAGCGAAAGCGATAAACACACCGCCTGGGGAGTACGACCGCAAGGTTAAAACTCAAATGAATTGACGGGGACCCGCACAAGTAGTGGAGCATGTGGTTTAATTCGAAGATACGCGCAGAACCTTACCAACACTTGACATGTTCGTCGCGACTTTAAGAGATTAAAGTTTTCGGTTCGGCCGGACGAAACACAGGTGCTGCATGGCTGTCGTCAGCTCGTGTCGTGAGATGTTGGGTTAAGTCCCGCAACGAGCGCAACCCTCACTTTTAGTTGCCATCATTTAGTTGGGCACTCTGAAAGAACTGCCAGTGATAAGCTGGAGGAAGGTGGGGATGACGTCAAGTCCTCATGGCCCTTACGTGTTGGGCTACACACGTGCTACAATGGCATCTACAATAGGAAGCAAGATGGCGACATCAAGCAAATCCTAAAAAGATGCCTCAGTTCGGATTGCACTCTGCAACTCGAGTGCATGAAGCTGGAATTACTAGTAATCGCGGATCAGCGCGCCGCGGTGAATACGTTCCCGGGTCTTGTACACACCGCCCGTCACACCATGGGAGTTGGTTCTACCTTAAGGCAAAGCTTAAAACCTTTGACCACGGTATAGTCAGCGACTGGGGTGAAGTCGTAACAAGGTAGCCGTAGGGGAACCTGCGGCTGGATTACCTCCTTTCTAAGGATGATTAAGAAAATTTTCTTAATCTAAAAAATTAACAGGTTAATGTTGACCGTCCTCATTTCTCTTCTTAAAGCAGTGTTCACTTTGACTAAAAAGGGCCGGTAGCTCAGTTGGTTAGAGCACACCCTTGATAAGGGTGGGGTCGAAAGTTCGAGTCTTTCTCGGCCCACCAGTATTTGGGGGATTAGCTCAGCTGGGAGAGCGCCTGATTTGCATTCAGGAGGTCAGCGGTTCGATCCCGCTATCCTCCACCAAAAAACACTTAGTTATTTTATTTGTAAATATTTTTTTAAATTATCAATATCTATATCCGATTGTTCGAATAGATGAACAATCAATGAATGTTCGAATAGATGAACATTCCAACAAAATTTGATTCAACACAGAATTTTTTTCTGTGCATAAATCAAGCGTTTAAGGGCGTGTGGCGGATGCCTTGGCACTGAAAGTCGATGAAGGACGTGGTATACTGCGATAAGTTTCGGGGAACTGTATGCAAGTTTTGATCCGAAAATTTCCGAATGGGGAAACCCACCACTTTATGTGGTACTTTAAACTGAATACATAGGTTTAAAGAGAAAACCTGGAGAACTGAAACATCTAAGTAACCAGAGGAAAAGAAATCAATTGAGATTCCGTTAGTAGTGGCGAGCGAAATCGGAATAGGCCTGTAAATATATTAAAAAAATCTGAAAAGTCTGGAAAGGCTTACCAAAGAGGGTGATGGTCCCGTAGGAGTAATGTTTAATATATTTCTTGAGTAAAGCGGGACACGTGAAATCTTGCTCGAATATAGGGGGACCACCCTCTAAGCCTAAATACTCTTCAGTGACCGATAGTGAACTAGTACCGTGAGGGAAAGGTGAAAAGAACCCCTATTAGGGGAGTGAAATAGAACCTGAAACTGCATGCCTACAATCAGTCGAAGCTCTTTTTAGAGTGACGGCGTACCTTTTGTATAATGGGTCAGTGACTTAATTTATTAAGCAAGCTTAAGCCATCTAGGTGTAGGCGCAGCGAAAGCGAGTCTTAATAGGGCGATTAGTTTAATGAATTAGACCCGAAAACGAATGAGCTTACCATGAGCAGGTTGAATGCAAGGTAACACTTGCTGGAGGACCGAACCAGTTGACGTTGAAAAGTCTTTGGATGACTTGTGGTAAGGGGTGAAAGGCCAACCAAATTCGTAGATAGCTGGTTTTCCGCGAAAACTATTTAGGTAGTGCGTTGAATAAATAGATATTTAGAGGTAGAGCACTAAATGGGCTAGGGGGAAGAGATTCTTACCAAACCTAATAAAACTCCGAATGCTAAATATTGTTCTTCAACAGACAGACTGTGGGTGCTAAGGTCCATGGTCGAGAGGGAAAGAGCCCAGACCACCAGATAAGGTCCCAAAATTGTGATTAAGTGTGAAAGGATGTGGAAATTCCTTAACAGCCGGGAGGTTGGCTTAGAAGCAGCCATCCTTTAAAGATAGCGTAACAGCTCACCGGTCTAATAGAGTTTCTGCGCCTAAGATGTAACGGGGCTAAAATCACATACCGAATCTGTGGGTTTATAAAACTTTCGAGTTTTATAAGCGGTAGCGGAACGTTCTGTAAGCCTGTAAAGGGATACCCGCGAGGGATCCTGGAGGTATCAGAAGTGCGAATGCTGACATAAGTAACGATAAATAAAGTGAAAAACTTTATCGCCGAAAATCCAAGGGTTTCTGCGCAAGGTTAATCCGCGCAGAGTTAGTCGGCCCCTAAGGCGAGGGCGAAAGCCGTAGTCGATGGGAACAAGGTTAATATTCCTTGACCAGATGGTAGTGACGGATTTTGTAAGTTGTAAGTTCTTAATGGATTGAACTTGCCGCGAAAAAGTCCCAGGAAATAGCTCCATCATAAGACCGTACCCTAAACCGACACAGGTGGATTAATAGAGTATATTTAGGCGCTTGAGAGAATGATGTTGAAGGAACTCGGCAAAATGCTTCTGTAACTTCGGAATAAAGAAGACCTTTTTTTAGGCAACTATAAAAAGGTGGCACAAGCCAGGGAGAAGCGACTGTTTATCAAAAACACAGGGCTCTGCTAACACGTAAGTGGATGTATAGGGTCTGACGCCTGCCCGGTGCTGGAAGGTTAATGCGATGGGTGCAAGCTCATTTCTGAAGCCCCAGTAAACGGCGGCCGTAACTATAACGGTCCTAAGGTAGCGAAATTCCTTGTCGGGTAAGTTCCGACCTGCATGAATGGCGTAACGATTTCTCCGCTGTCTCCAACATCAACTCAGTGAAATTGAATTCTCCGTGAAGATGCGGAGTTCGCGTAGTTAGACGGAAAGACCCCGTGCACCTTTACTGCAACTTTACATTGGTGTTAGGAAAAACATATTTAGCATAGGAGGGAGACATTGAAACTGAGGCGTCAGCTTTAGTGGAGTCACCAGTGAAATACCTCTTTTGTTTTTCTTGACATCTAACTGATCACCGTTATCCGGTATCAAGACATTGTATGGTGGGTAGTTTGACTGGGGCGGTCGCCTCCCAAATAGTAACGGAGGCGTGCGAAGGTAAGCTCAGAACGGTCAGAAATCGTTCGTAGAGTGCAATGGCATAAGCTTGCCTGACTGCAAGACTGACAAGTCGAGCAGAGTCGAAAGACGGTCATAGTGATCCGGTGGTTCTGAGTGGAAGGGCCATCGCTCAACGGATAAAAGGTACGCCGGGGATAACAGGCTGATACTGCCCAAGAGCTCATATCGACGGCAGTGTTTGGCACCTCGATGTCGGCTCATCACATCCTGGGGCTGGAGCAGGTCCCAAGGGTTTGGCTGTTCGCCAATTAAAGTGGTACGTGAGCTGGGTTCAGAACGTCGTGAGACAGTTCGGTCCCTATCTGCTATGCGTGTAGAAGAATTGAGAGGAGCTGTCCCTAGTACGAGAGGACCGGGATGGACGTACCACTGGTGGACCGGTTGTAGCGCCAGCTGCAGTGCCGGGTAGCTAAGTACGGACGAGATAACTGCTGAAAGCATCTAAGCGGGAAACTCACCTCAAAACTAGTTCTTCCAATAGAGCCGTGGTAGACCACCACGTTGATAGGCTGGGTGTGGAAGTGCGGTAACGCATGTAGCTGACCAGTACTAATAGCTCAATTGGCTTGATTTATGCACTGAAAAAAGTTTTATTAAACAGATTAAGGATTATGGAAAAGAATGTTCTGACCTAAATAAAAACAGCGCTCCAACTCCATATCAATTTACTTAATAGATTAATGATATTATCATATGTCAAATGGACAAAATTTTTGTTAAGTATGATACTTCATTTTAAGCATAGTTAACGAATGTTGGATAATTTAAAAAAAAAAAAATTTACAACTTCAAACAGTTTTTTTTTTTATTTAGTTTTCTCTTTAATTTCTTCACTTTTGCTAAACTCAGGGATTGATCAAAGAGCAGTTAATTCAGGTCTTTACCTATCAGATTTATTAAATTTAACTGACGAATACAACTTGCTTAATCTATTCTATTCAAATAGTTACACAACTATTCATCAATTTTCAGAGATAATTCTCAGAGCAGGTTTTCCAGTTAATTTTTTAAATTATATTTTAATTTTCTTAAGTTTTTTTTTCAATTCATTTGGAATATTTTTAATAGTTAAATCAATTACAAGAAATTATTTATTATCTTTAATTACATCAATCTTAGCAATAATTTCAGCATTAAACCTTGGTGACCTTGATTACCCGGTATTAATTTTATCGGAACACACTAATGGAATGTTAGGATCTTCATTAGTTGTTTTCATATTTGGTCTAATTGGTAACAAAAATTTTAAATTAGCAATATTATTTTGCTTTATTTGCCTTTCATCTCACATAGTAATCGGATTATGGATTACATTTATTACTTTTGTATCTTTATTTCTTTTTAATAAGACCGATTTAGTTTCGTATATAAATAAAAAAAATATTTTATATTTATTTATTCTTTTAATAATTTTTTTGGTTAGTTTTACACATTTTTATTTTAATAGAATTGATATTCCATATGAAGCAAACAATGAGCTTTTTAAAACTTATTTACAAAATTGGGAACACCACAGAAATTTTGAAACAAAAATTAATTTTTATTACTTAAGTTTTTCTATTTTACTTTTCATTAATGTATATTTTGTATTGAATTTTAAAAAAGAAAATCTTGATCATGGAACTGTTGTAATGTTAAAATTATTACAAATTCACTTAGCCCTTTCATCAGTCATTTATCTTATTTACAAATTCTTCCCTAATATCTTTCATGAAAAATTAATACAATTAATGCCCACGAGATTCTTTTTGTTACATTCATTCTTTGGTTTATTTATTTTTTTTTCTTTATTACAACTAAGCATTATTAATATGAGAAAGGGAAAAAATTTTTTAATACTTATAATTTTTATCTTATTTTTGTTTCCATGTTTTATTTATGCCAATAAATCTCCTATACTTATCAACTTATATCAAAAAATTGTATTAAAAAATGATCGCTTTGATGAAAAGTTTTGGGTATCACTTAATAGTCAAAAATTTAAAAAAGGATACTTACTTACTTCAGTAAACATTTGTAGTAAAACTATTAAAGAAACAAATCAACCATTGCTTATTTGTATTGAAAATATAGATCTTTTAAACTACTTCCCAAAATTAATTAATCCAGTAAGTGAAATAATTGAGCAAGTTTATGAAATTGATTTTTCGAATCCACCAGAAAAGAATCACGGCGGTCTCTGGTATGACAGATCCTACAAAAAAAATTTTGAAGACAGAAGTATGCAGAAATGGAAGAATATTGCAAAAAAATACAATTTAAATGGATTAATATTGCCATCCTCTTGGAAATTAAATCTAGATAAAACTTTAGTTGGAAAAAATTATACTTATTATAGGTTATAAAAAAGTTTAAATTTATGAAATTGTTATCATTAGTCTTTTCCTTTAAGAATGAAGAAGACAATCTCGTTGAATTAGTTAATAGATCTATTAAATCTATATCAAAACTTAAAAATTGGGATTATGAATTAATATTTATTAATGATAATTCTACAGATAATTCTGAAGAAATTCTTTTAGACTTACAAAAAAAACATAAAATAATTATTATTAACATGAGTAGAACATTTGGAGTTGGACCTTGTGTCTTGGCTGGTTTTAAAAATTCTTCTGGTGATTGTATTATTTATATGGACTCCGATTTACAGGATCCTCCAGAGTTAATACCTGATCTAGTTAAAGAGTTTGAGAATGGAAATGAAGTAGTACATACTATAAGAGAAACTCGAGAAGGTGAAAATAAGTTGAAAATGCTAATTACGAAAATTGCATACAAGATAATAGGATTCTTTTCAGATATCAATCTGCCAGTAGAGGCTGGTGATTTTAAACTAATCTCAAAAAAAGCATTAAATATTATATTAGAACAAAGGGAATTTGACCCATATGTTAGAGGTCTTTCAGTATGGGTTGGTTTTAAGCAAACGTTTTTAAAATATAAAAGAAATAAAAGATCATCAGGAAAGACACATTTTAGTATTTTTAGCAAGGGTCCAGTTATGGAGTTTTTAAGAGGACTTACATCTTACTCAACAAAACCTCTTTATGTTTCTATTATTATTGGACTACTTGGTATATTAATGTCGATTATAATTATAGTTTACTCCTTATATCTTAAATTTAATAATTTATCAGTCCCTGGTGCTGCAGGAGTATTGATAGCAGTATCATTTTTTTCAGGAAATATATTAATTTCTTTAGGGGTGGTAGGAATTTATATTGGTAAAATATTTAATCAAACGAAAAATCGTCATCAATATATTATAAAAGATATTAAAAAATATAAGTCAGATTAATTTGTTAAAAAAAAATAAAATTGACCTTGTAATTCTCGCGGGTGGTGTTGGTTCACGTATTAAAAAATATCTTAGGGGAAAACCAAAGCCAATGGTTAAATTAAATAATAAATATTTTTTAAATTATATAATTAACAATGTTAGCAAATATAATTTTAATAAAATAATAATTTTAACAAGATTCAGGCACAAAATTATTCACCAAAAATTTAATAATAAAAATTTTAACTTTATTAAAGTTGAGTGCATAAAAGAAAAAAAAAAAATGGGAACAGGTGGCGCATTAGGCCTTATTAAAAATAAAGTCAATGATTTTATTCTATTAAATGGTGATACACTATTTGATATTGATTTTTCAGTGCTTATTAAAAATATAAAAAAAAATAGTCTTGGTGCAATCGCTTTAAAAATAAATAATAACCAAAAAAGTAAAAAATTGAACAGGTTAAAATTGAAAGGAGGAAATATATATTATAGTAAATATGGTAAACTTATGAATGGGGGAGTATATTTTTTTAAAAAAAGATTTCTTAAATATATTCCCAACGGTGAAAGTTCACTTGAAAATGAAGTACTCCCAAATCTAATTATTAAAAAAAAAATTTCAGGTAAAATTTTTAAAAATTTTTTTATAGATATAGGAAGTCGGAGTTTTTTTAAAAAAGCACCTAAACTACTTTCTAAACACTTTTCAAAAAGGGCAGCTTTTCTTGATCGCGACGGTGTAATTAATCACGACTATGGTTATGTTCATAACATAAAAAAATTTAAATTTAGAAAAGGAGTTATCAAGGGTCTTAAACTTTTAACAAAAAGCAATTTCTATATATTCATAATCACTAATCAAGCAGGTATAGGTAAAAATATTTTTAATATTAAAAATTTTGAAAAATTACATCTTGAACTAAAAAAAAAATTTATAAATCAAAAAATAAACATTAATGAAGTTAAATTTTCTCCGTATCATAAAAACGCAAAAATATCGCATTTTAAAAAGAATAGTAAATTTAGAAAACCAGGCAATTTAATGATAGAATCTATATTTAAGTCTTGGGATGTAAAAAGAAGTAAAAGCTTCATGATTGGAGATAAAAAAACAGATCTTTTAGCAGCTAAAAAAAGTAAATTAAAATTTTATTATGCTGAAAAAGATTTCTATAATCAAGTTAAATCAATAATTTAATAATTATTAATTATTTTATCTGGATTATTTTTAAAATAAATTAAAAGTTCTTTTATACCATTTTCAAGACTTATTTTTGCTTTAAATCCCTTTTTTTCTATTTTTTTATTACTAACAAAATAATCTCTTTTATCTGGATCTTTTCTAGATTTAATTACTTTAATTTTTATTTTTTTATTTTGTTTCTTAATTTTATTCGCTAACATAATTTTACTTATATTAGCGCTTGAAAGACCTAAATTGAATATATTAGATTTTAATTTTTTAAAATTTTTTAATGCATAAATTATTCCACTAACAACATCTCTTATATGAATGAAATTTCTTCTAAAATGTGGTTCAAATATTTCTAACTTTTTATCTTTGACTGATCGGAAAACAAAATTATTAACAAGCAAATCACTTCTCATTCTAAAGCTACAACCAAAAACGGTAGCTAGTCTAAAACAAATTGAGTTTTTATAATTTTTAAATAAATCTTCAGCGTCACATTTTGTTTTCCCATAAAGAGAAATGGGCTTTAAAGGACTATTTTCATCACAAAATTTATTTTTTTCTCCAATGCCATACCCAGAGTTTGTAGTCATATAAATAATCTTATGTTTTTTACTTACCAGTTCCAGTATACTTTTAATTGCACCATAGTTAGTGCTAATTGCATCTTTTTTGAATTTTTTGCACAAGGGAGCCCCAACCAAACCAGCTAGTGGTATAATGAATTCATTCTGTTCTATTAATTTTTTCAAGATTTTTTTATCTCTTGCATCACCATATATAAACTTAAAATTTTTAAAAAAATATAAATGACTTAAAGCATTCTTATTATATTTAAGTAAATCAACAACAGTTACAAAAAATCCTAATTTTACAAGTTCAGTAGATAGCATTGATCCAATATAACCAGCACCACCCGTTATTAAAACCTTTTTCATTTTTTTAAAAACTATTAATAGAATTTAATATATTTTTTTTAGATAAACCATACTTGTCTAAAAGATATCTTCTACCACCATTTTCAAACACATAAATGTTATCTATAGATTTAATAATAATCTTTGGAAATATTTTATTTTCACTAAGATTTTCAAATACGCATGATCCAAGGTTGCCACCTGGACTTTGCTCGTCTACAACAAGAATTTTTCTTACATTTTTTAACTTTTTAGACAAGCTCTTAGGGAATGGTTTGGATCTAAAAAGATTGATAAAAACAACATTATCCTTTAAATTTTTTTTAAGAGAATAGCAATCATGAAATATTTTTCCATGGCTAATAACTATTATTTTATCGTTTGCAATATTTCCAAAAATTTTATATCCATTATAAAAGTCTTTATTACTAACTTTTGGTTTCAAATTTGGAGTTATGTCTCTATCTAACCTTATATAAGCAAATTTTGGTTTTTTAAGTAAATCTTGAGCTATTAGTTTTGTCGTAAAATTATCGGAAGGAGTGTATATCGAATTGCCTAAAATTGATCTTATGCAAGCATAATCTTCGTTTGCATAATGTGTTGGTCCAGCATCTGCATATCCCAAGCCTATTCCAACTGATATTATACTTATTGGCAGTTTCATTAATCCAGGTCCACATTTTATTTGCTCTATTGCCCTTAATGATAAAAAAGGTGCCATCGCATAAACGAAAACTTTATTTTTTTCAATTGCCAGACCTGTTGCAATATCAAGCATTGCCTGTTCAGAAATTCCACAATGAATGAAATTTTTAGGAAATTTTTCCCTCAATCCATCAAGCGCTTTAGCGCCAAAATCAGCACTCAAAAAATATATACTATTATCTTTTTTTAAACTTTTTGTGATTTCTTCAATAAAAATATCTCTTTGAAACATAAACTATTCTTTTAGTTCTTCTCTAGTTTTCTTTATTTCCTCTTTGCTCATAGGGTTCCAATAGTGCCAATTTTTTTTATGTTCCATTATAGTAGATCCTTTTCCTTTAATAGTATTTGCTATAATGCAACATAATTTTTTTTGCGACCCAATATCGTCAAGTGAGTTTGTTATTTCTGATATATTGTGACCATCAATTGAAAAACATTCAATTCCTAAACCTTCTACTTTTTTTTGAATAGGATCTAATTTTAAACATTCATCGGTACTACCAAGAATTATAAGTGAATTAACATCTATAAATATTATTAAATTACTCAGCTCATGGTGTTTGGCAAATAAAAGGGCTTCCCAAGTCGATCCCTCATATAATTCGCCTTCGCTTATAATTACATAAACTTTTTTATCAATTTTACTCCTTTTATAATGTAAGGCCATTCCTGCACCCGCACCTATACAATGCCCTAAGGAACCCGAGGTAATATCTATGCCGGGTATGGATATATTTCCAAAAATTTTAAGCAATGAGTTTTTACTACCCCAATTGTTCCAATCTTTTTGTTTAATTAATCCAAAATCTCTTAAAATAGGATACAATGTTGCTGTTGCGTGTCCTTTACTAATTAAAACTTTATCTTTAAAAATTTTTTTTTTTTTATTAAATCTTACGTAACCACCATAATATAAAGTTACTACAATCTCCATCATTGAAAAAATTGACCCTGGGTGTCCTTGCTTTGTTAAAAGAAATTTTTCAAATAACTGTTTCCTGTATTTTTTTGAAAGGTTATCAAGATCATTAATTTTCATTTAATTTATCTCCGAATATTTTTCTTTTTAATTTAATTTTACTCATCTCTATAATATTTTCAGATGCTTTAGAATTAAATTTATTCTCAATAAGCTTAAGAAATGGCTTATAGTTGTGGTATCTAACATATGCCTCATCTCTAAGTTTTAATATTTCTTTTGCTGATAAAGAATCTGTTGGAAGAGGCAATGTCTCATAAGAGTGAAAAGAATAACCTTCGTAACTATCAGGAAGTTTAATATTTTTTTCTTTTGCATCTTTATACAATTGACTTCCTGGTAAAGCCATAGCCGCATAAGTATTCCAGCCAGCAGTACACAGCTCCTCGCTCAATTTGTATGTTTTTTCTATTGTCTCGCTTGTGTCACCTGGTAAGCCAAAAATATAATTAGCCATAACATTTATATCTGCTGCATGAATTTTTTCTATTACTTTTTTGACATCCACATCTTCAAATTTTCCTTTTGACACCTCCAATCTTACTTTTTTATCTCCACTTTCTATTCCTAAACATAACCACTTAATACCAGCTTTTCTCACAAGGTCTAATACTTCAGGTCTTTTTACCGTATCAATTCTGCTATAACTCCACATCCTAAGCGAGTCGTCTTTGTTTCTTTCTGCTAAAAGTTTACAAAGTGGGACATAATATTTTGGATTTAACAAAAACATTTCATCAACTATTCTTATAGTTTTTACCCCCATCTTTATCAATTTATCAAATTCTTTAATGATAAATTCTGGCGACCAAAATCTCATTCCACTATAATTTGACGCAACACCAATCTCTTCATTATCATTTCTATTTACTAAATTAATCATACAAAAATTGCATTTAAACTGGCACCCTAAACTGGTCTGTAAACTTGCATAAGGTGATCTTTTTTCAAAATCGTACTCAGCATGCCACATAGGAGATCTATATAAATCAAGCGGTTTACTTTTAAAAGGCAAAAGATCCCAGGCATAACCAGGCAAGTCCTGATCCATAAGCTCATTAGGTACCACCTTTTCGGGTGGATTAATTACAATTTTATCCTTATTTCTAAAAGCAATACCTTTAATGGTTTTTAAATTCTCAGACTTAAAATTTATTAAACTTAGAATATTTCTTAAAGCATAAACTCCTTCATTAGTAAAAACAAAATCTATGCTTTTTTCTTTTTGAAGAGTTTCCTTGGGTAAAGCTTGTACATGAGATCCAATAAAGCAAATATTATAATTTTTATCTTTTTTTTTTAAGTAATCAGCAATATAGACTGCACCACTCATATTGGCTGTTCCAGCATTTACATTTTGGCCATAAACAACAAAGCAAATAATTTTTGGGCTAATATCTTTAAGTCTTTCGTATATTTGATTATCAGATAAATTTTCTGCATTTGCATCTAATATGCTAACCTTAAATCCTTTTGAACGCACCGATTGCGCTAGTAGTAGAGCCCACGTTGGTGGCTCAATTGCTGAGTATTTAGACGATAAGCTTTGATAGGATTTAGCAGAACTCGATGTTACTAAAAAACAACAGTCAATCATTTCTTAACCTTATTAAAATTTAATATTATTCAAAAACTTACAAATTAAAAATATTTTACTTTTTTTTAAAGCTGGATAGTTTCCAATATAATAACCAAAAGAGTGTATTTTCTCCACATTTTTAAAATTCGAAATATTTATATTTTTAATAAATTCTTTCAAATAAGGTTGGCGTAATTGGTTTCCACCACCCGCGTTACCCCGTCTAAACTCTATTTTAGCTTTTTTAAGACATTTTTCAAAATAATTTCTTTTTTCTTTATTGTTTGTTTTCAATATTATTGGAAAAGCATAATTGCAGCTTCCATTTAAATTAAAATCAACCCAATATTTTTTACTATCTAAATTTTTTAAAAAAAATTCAAAATTTGCAATTCTTTTCTTATTATTTTCTGTCAAAGATTTTAACTGGTTTATACCTATTGTTGCTCCTAACTCATTATTTCTAAAGTTTAAAGTTGGATATAAAAAAATAAAATTTGGTGATAAATTGGGATTTTTTTTTATAATTTTATTTTCTGATTTTTTATCATTCATTTCTCTGGCCATGCCGTGTGATCTTAAAATTCTTGAAATCTCGTAAATTTTTTTATCATTTGTACAAATCATTCCACCTTCAATTGTGGACATATGATGAGCATAATAAAATGAAAAATTTGAAATTTTTCCATAAGTACCTAATTTTTTATTATTAAATTTTGCTCCGTGGCTTTCACATACATCTTCTATTAGAAGAATATTCTTTTTTTTTAATATTTCTATAAGTTTTGTATTTAGACCATTAAATCCTTGCGCGTGAGTTATAAAAACAGCGAGAGTCTTTTTTGAAATTTTTTTGATAACTTCATCAATATTCATTGATAAATTATTTAAATTAATATCTACGAATACCGGCTTAAATCCATTTAATAATACAGAGCTTATATCAGAAATCCATGTTAGACTTGGAACTATTATTTCATTTTTATATTTATTTTTATTTAAGACTTTTAAAATTCCCAATGTAATAAAATTTGCAGATGAACCAGAGTTTACATAAGTAGAGTATTTTACACCAAGCCACTTTGACCATTTTTCCTCAAATTTTTTTACCTGTTTTGATTGAGTTAGTATTAAATTTTTTTTTTTTAAAAACTTTATAACGCTATCAATATCTTTCTTTGTGATATTATTATGCATTAAAGGATGATTAATTTTAAACATTTATTATTTTGAATTTAAGATAATACTACTACCAACACTTGAAAATTTAAATGGAACATTAACAATTTTATTTAATTTATCTAAAAATTTTGATTGTTTATGTTTTTCCATGTAAAGAAGCATAAAACCCCCAGATCCAGCCCCTAAAAGTTTGCCACCTAGACAACCGTTTTTAAGTGCAAAATTATAAAGTTCGTCAATTTTTTTATTAGTAATAGTGTTATTTAATAATTTTTTCTCTTTCCATGACTCATGTAGTAATTTTCCAAAGTCATTTAAATTTCCATTTTTTAATAACTTTTCACCCTCATCTACATATTCTATAATTCTTTCAATATTCCTCTTTTTTTTATCTATTAAGTTATACACATATTTTTTTGCAATTTTTTCTGCATTTCTTTGAATACCTGTATAAATTAATAATAGATTTGAATTCAAAGGCTTCAAATATTTGCTATTAATTTTTTTAATTTTTATTCCACCTTTCTTATTAAATAAAATTTTATTAAAACCTCCAAAGGCCGCTGCCACTTGGTCTTGAGATCCAACTACTTCTTTTAATATTTTCTGTTCAAAATAAATTGCTTTATTCGCCAATTGAATTTTAGATAATTTTATATTTTTAAATTCATTTAATGCCTTGATTAACCCAACAGAAAAACTTGAGCTTGATCCCATACCACTTTTAGATGGCAAATCTCCATCATAATGTATTTCAAGACCATCATTGATTTTGTTGTGAAGAAGTATGTTCTTTACAACTTTATGTTTTATTTTTTCAACTTTTTTAACATTTTCAATTCTTGACCACACAATTCGATACTTATGATCAAAAAATTTAGGCAGTTTTCTGCAAGATATATAAATATATTTGTCTATTGTTGTAGAGAGAACTTTTCCCCCATTTTTTTTATACCATGAATAATAATCGCTGCCCCCTCCAAAAAAAGAAATCCGATATGGTGTTTTTGAAATTATCATAACAATTTATTCATTAGAAATAATTTAACAATTATCTTCTAAAAACTCACAAAAAGTTTGTCCAATTAATATTTCTGCTACCTGTATTTGAGATGTTATTTTTGAAGGTACAATTATAGAGTAATCAACGTATTTTTTTAATTTTCCCCCATTATTCCCTGAGAAGCAAAAAGTTAATATTTTTTTTTTTTTAGCTACTTTAACGCCCTCTATTAAATTTAAGCTGTTTCCAGAGGTTGTAATAGCTATTGCTATATCTCCTGGTCTTCCAACAGCCTCTATCTGTCTTGAAAAAATAAACTTAAAGTCAATATCATTTCCAATTGAAGTTAAAATTGAGGTATCGGTTGATAAAGAAATTGCTGGTATAGCTTTTCTAATCTTTTTGTATTTGCAAACTAGTTCTGCAGCCAAATGTTGTGAATCTGATGCGCTACCCCCATTTCCAAAAAAAATTATTTTATTGCCATTTTTAATTGATCTAAGAGATCTTTCACAAAGTTTATTAAAGGCCTTCATATTTGATTTCTTAATTTTTGATATTAAATGGATTACTCCTTCCATTTCATTCATTAACAAGTTTAAAGGCTTTCTTTTCATTTCAGAACTAGACTAAATTAATTGATAAATCAAAATTAATCAAATATTAAGTATTAATTTATGTCTTTTAAAAAATAATATGAAATACTTTGGATTTATAACAGCTAGATCAAATTCGAGCAGACTAAAAAAAAAATGCTTACTTAAATTTGGAAGGTATACAGTTATAGAGCATGTAATCATTAGAGCTATTAAGGGAGGTATATCACCTATACTTTGTACAACTAATGACAAATCTGATGATATTTTAGTTAAGATTGCGAAAAAAAGAAAAATTATTTTTTTTAGAGGGTGTAAAAATAATAAAATCCAAAGATGGTATGATTGTGTTAAAGAAAATAACGTAGATTATTTTCATACTATTGATGCTGATGATGTATTTTTTGATATAAAATCAATTAAAAAAAGTATCAATTATTGCAAAGATGGCTTTGATATTGTGTATCCTTCAAAGATATCAAAAAAAGGTGGTGCATCAGAGGGATACTCGTTTTCTCTTAAGTCAATAGAAAAAATTCAAAAAGACATAAAAAAAAAAAATAAAAATTTCTTGAAATTAAAGACTGATTGGATTGAAAAATTAATTAATAAAAAAAACTTTAAAATTAAAAATTTTAATGGCATGGAATATCAAATTAAGAATTTAAGATTAACTCTTGACTATATAGAAGATTATATAATGTTAGAAAAGGTAAGGTCAAAATGTGGCAACTTTGCATCACGAAAAAAAATTAATAATTTTCTTAAGCACAATAAAGATGTTATAAAAATGAACTATTTTAGAAACAAAGATTGGAAAAAAAATTTAAAAATCTAAAAAATAATACTCAATGTCAAAAAAGCAATATTTTTGGAGATTTGATGGAAATGAAAATAGGTATTTAAATTTAATTTTAAAAAGGGGTTTACGGCCAAAAAAGGGTAAAAATTTTAATTTATTATTGGAAAAAAAATGGTCTAAATTACATAGATTAAAATATTCAATGACAGTGAATTCATGCACATCTGGTCTACATGCCGGCTTATGCGCTCTATCTTTAAATAAAGGCGATGAAGTTCTTCTTCCCGCATTGACACCTGTGATGCCAGCTAATGCAATTATTTTTGCAGGACTAAAACCTGTATTTGTTGATGTTGACCCAGATACTTTTCTTATTGATCCAAAAGATTTAGAAAAAAAAATAACAAAAAAATCCAAAGCTATTTTGTTAGTACACTTGTACGGAAACGTATGTGATAGTAAAACCTTTCAAAAAATCGCAAAAAAATATAACCTAAAAATAATTGAAGATTGTGCCGAATCCTTGGTTGCAAAAGATAAAAATGGAGTTATGGCCGGCACTATGGGCGACATTGCTGTTTGGAGTTTTCAATCAGCAAAACATATTACATGTGGTGATGGTGGAATTATTGCCACATCGAATCCGAAAATTGCTATAATGGCAAGAAAATATTCAAATCTTGGATTTAAGTTTTTACAACCAAGTGGAGATAGAATTATTGTAAGCAAAAGTTCTTTGCAAAGACCATCAACATCAAGATTTTCGTTAATTGGCTATAACTATAGAATGAACGAATTCAGTGCTGCAATCGCATTAGCACAAACTGAAAGAATAAATCATTTTATAAAAATGAGAAGGTATGTATCGCTTAAAATGATAAAGGAAATAAATAGGTCAAAAATTTTAAAAGCTCAAGTAGTACCAAAAAAAGCTTATTCAACATTTTATACATTATCTGCAGTATTAAGCAAAAAAATAAAATGGATTGATTTCCAAAAAAAATTTATTTTATTTGGTGGAGATAGTTTTTATGCAGCTTCAAAAATAATTCAGGATGAACCCTCAATTAAAAATTCAAGATACAAATTACACAAGACCCCTGTAGCAAAAAAACTACAAAAACATATTATTAATTTTTGCACAAATCAAGGAAGTATAAAACTGGCTGATAAACAATTAAAAGCTCTAAAAAAGACAATTAATTATTTTTCCTAGAAGAATGATCAATAGAAAAATCAAATTCCTTCTATTTGGTGGAAATAGACTTAAAGAAGATATGCCAATAACATATTTGATTGATTATTTTAAAAAGAAAAAAATTAAGTTTTTGCTCATCACAGAAAATATTCATTTAAATAAAGAAACTTATTCAAAAAAAAAATTTAAGCTTCACTTAAATAAGAAGGATTATATTTTATTTAAAAAATTTCAAAAAAAAAAAGTCCTTAAATTAATTGATAAAAATACCTACGGTCTATCGCTTTCAAGTGTTTGGAAATTTCCAGAAGAAGTAATTAAAAAATTTAATGGAAGATTGTTTAATTATCATCCCTCAGATTTACCTAGTTCAAGAGGAGCAGCTAATATAACTTGGAAAATATTAAACGAAAATAAAAAATATATCTCATTAAATTTTCATGATGTTGAAAAGGAATTTGACACAGGTAAAATTGTGAGTACAAAAAAAATAAAATTAATCAAAAGTTTTATTCCACATGATTATTATAAATCTATTTTGAAAACAGAAAAATTTTTTTTAATTGATTTTATCAAAAAAATCCTAAATGATAAAAAAATGTTAAAAAAGAAACAAAAAGGTGAAAGCTTTTATTGGCCTAGATTGAATGCAGATGTCGATGGAAAAATAAATTGGAGTTGGGATTGCAAAAGTATTTTTTTATTTATAAGGGCATTTTCTTATCCTTTCTCAGGTGCATTCACTTTTATTGGAAAAAGAAAAATTCGAATATTTAATGCCAAATATTCAAATAAAAAAAGATTTCATCCATTTCAAAATGGATTGGTTTTCAGAGAGGATAATAAAAAAATTTTTATAGCACACCAAACCGGATACTTGGAAATACTTAAAAAAGACTTAAAATATAAAAAAAAATTCAAATCTTTTATTGGCAAACGATTAGTATGAAAAATATAAAATTTGGATTTATTCAGGGGAGGCTCACAAAGCCACCTAAAAGAAATATGCTACAGTATTTTCCAAAAAAAAATTGGCAGAATGAATTCAAAATAGCTCATAAAAATGGTTTCAGTTTTATAGAATATTTTGGAGAAAGAAATAAGAATATTAATAATCCGATATGGTCTACAAAAGGTCAAAAAATAATTAAAAGTTTACAAAATAAATATAAACTAAAAGGATATTCTTTTTGTGATGATTTTTTTATTAATAATAATTTATTAAATTACAAAAAAATCGATATGTATTTTAATAAAATTAAAAATAATTTATCTTCAATAGGTATAGAAATTTACGTGCTAGCTCTTTTTGAAAAAAGTGAAATTAAAGATAAAAATAAAATAAAATTTGAGAAAATATTAAAAAAAATTTCAAATATTCTACAAACAAAAAAAATAAAATTAGCACTTGAGACTAACTTGAATTATTTAGGTGTACAAAAGTTATTTTCAAAAATGAATGATAGAAATATTTTTATTGTTTATGATACTGGAAATAGGCTCAAAAGTGGATCAGTGCAATATGATGAAATTATAAAGCTAAAAAAAAAAATAGTGCATGTTCATTTAAAGGATAAAAATTATAAAGGTGATAATGTAGTTTTTGGTACAGGAAATGTAAATTTAAAACTGATTTTTAAAGCTTTAAAAAAAATTCGATATAAGGGAAGTTTTACATTTGAAACTAATAGGGGGTCAAACCCATTAATGACTATGATAAACAATAAAAAGTTAGTATTAAAGATATTGCAACAAAATGAATAAAATAAATTTTAGTTTAGTAACAGGCGCAGCTGGACTTTTGGGCTTTGAACATTGTGAAACGTTATTAAAATTGGGATATGGTCTTATAATGATTGATATAAATAAAAGCTTATTAGATAAAAAATATAAATTACTTTCAAAAAAATATAAAAAAATACCTATTTTGAAATATTACGTCGATATTTCTTCTCAGGTTCAATTAAAAAAATTAGTAAAAAAAATAAAAAGAAAAAATATCTTTATTAGAACAATTATAAATAATGCATGCATTGATCCGAAACCAAAAAGAAATGTTAAAAATTTTATTAAGTCATGGGACAGAGAACTTAACGTTGGTCTAAAAGGAGCGTATTTGATAATTGAACTATTTACAAAAAAAATGATAAACATGAAGGATGGATGTATAATTAATGTTGCTTCAGATTTATCTGTAATAGCTCCAAATCAAAATATCTATAAGGGTGTTTATAAAAATTTTACAAAACCAGTTACATATTCTGTAATTAAACACGGCATCATAGGTATGACAAAATATTATGCAGTTAAATTTGCAAAATTTAATATTACCTGTAATGCAATATCGCCAGTAGGAGTTTATAATAACCAAAACAAAAAATTTGTAAAAAATTTAGTAAATCTTATTCCAATGGGCAGAATGGCGACAACCAAAGATATAAATAATACTGTTGGGTTTTTAGTTGATAGAAATCAAAAATTTATAACTGGCCAAAATATTATTATTGACGGTGGAAGGACTATTCTGTAGAGCAAATTTTTTATGAGTAAAATTTTCGTAATTGCTGAAATAGGTATTAATCATAATGGTGATTTAAAAATTGCAAAAAAATTAATTGATGGCGCGAAAAAAGCAGGCGCAGATTCAGTCAAATTCCAAAAAAGAAATGTTAATTTAGTTTATTCCAAAAATGATTTGGACAAACCACGCGAAAGTCCGTTTGGAAAAACTACTAGAGATCAAAAAAACGGGATAGAGTTCAATGAAAAAGATTACAATGAAATAGATAAATATTGTAAATCCATAGGAATAGATTGGTTTGCATCAGCATGGGATTTAGATAGCTCAAATTTTTTGAAAAAATATAATTTTAAGTATAACAAAATAGCATCAGCAATGATAGTTGATAATGATCTAATGACTGATGTTGCACAACAAAAAAAATATACATTTATAAGCACAGGAATGTCATCTTATAAAGAGATAGATAATGCAGTCAATATTTTTAAAAATCATGAATGCCCTTTTGAATTGATGCATTGCGTTTCAAAATATCCGTTTGAAGCTCAATATGCTAGTCTTAACTTAATTAATGAATTAAAAAAAAAATATAGTTGTAAAGTTGGATACAGTGGTCATGAAAAAAGTGGTTTGGCAATATCATACGCAGCTGCAGCACTCGGTGCAACTTCAATTGAAAGACATATCACTTTAGATAGAACAATGTATGGAAGTGATCAAGCAGCATCTATGACATTAAGAGGGTTTGAGGAATTGGTTGGAGGTATTCGAATTATTGAATTAGCCATACATGGATCAAAAGAAAAAAACATTCTTGAAATTGAAAAACCCGTTATGGAAAAACTGAGAGCTCATATAAAGAAATCAAAGTAATTAAGTAAATTTAAATATGAGTTTATTATATAAAAATATTCTTTTTTCAAAAAAAATAATTCTTCTCCAAAGCTACCTACAGATAATTAATTTTAAAGAATTGTTATCTTCTGGAAAAATTACATATCGTGATCTAACGCAAACATTAATATTATCACATCATATTAAAGATAGTTATTATCTTAAGACAAAAAAACTTCTTAAGAAATTAAATATTAAAAATAAAAGTATCCATTGTCGAACAAATACTCAAATAAAAATGATTTATTTCTCTCTAAAAATAAGAAGCTTTTTTTTTAATAAATTTGATTTAATTATTACAGGAAACATGAATTCATATTTGGATAGAGAATTTATTAAATTATCAAAAAAATCAATAGTTTTAGACGATGGTACTAATATTTTTGACTATATTTTTAAAAAATCAAGTTTACCAAAATGTAAAGTATTTTCAAATTTTGAACCATCATTTTTCAAAAGACATGATTATTGGCCAAATAATTATTTTTTTTTAAAAAAAAAACTAAAAAAGTTATCAGGTTTTTCAAATGATATTTATTTTATAGGCTCACCTTTTGTTGAAATTTTCAATGTAAAAAAAGACAATTATCTTAAACTTTTAGAAAGAACTTTTGCTTATCTACGTTCAAAAAATAAAATTTTTTACGTCCCTCACCCCAAAGAGGAAACGCTGTACTTAAAAAAATATTTTAAAGATTTAAAAATATTAAAAATAAATGATCCGATAGAGTTATACTTACTTAATAAAAGAAAGTATCCAAAATTAGTAGCATCATTTGGGTCTACTGCTATGATAACATTAAAAAAAATATCAAACAAATTTAATCTAATTAATTTAGAAGAGAAAAACACTTTAAAAGGAAATTTTAATAAAGATAGAAAAAAAAGAATTAATCGTTATATTAAAAAAATAGGTATTAAAACTAAAAAGATTTAATCAAGTAATGTCTTGCATAATAAAATTTCCTTCACAAAATTCAAAAGGAGTTATTTCAATTACAAATAATGAATTAAAATATATAAAGTCAAAATTAGACCTAATCAACGATATAAAAAAAAAATGGATATTATTATATCACCCAAATTATTATGATTATAAATTCAAAAATAAAAAAATATTTGATGGTTACTTGGCATGGAGTGAAACATTTAAGGTGTTAGATGATGACGAATCAAAAATATTAAATTTAAGCTGTCATAATTTTATTCCAAAATTTTTCGAATCATCTAACGAAAGAAAAATTTACGATTTTGTTGGATTATCAAAGTTACAAACAAGCAAGGGGAATCCAAAAAATGTTTTAGAATTTTTAAATATAGTTAAAAAAACAATGAAACTAAAAAAAAATTTAACGGGCGTATTTATAATAAGTGTACCTGGGCTAAGACCATTTAAAACAAATTATATTAGATCTTATTACAATAACTTATTTTCTGAGGAAGAGAAAAAAAGTTTTGAGTTCATAACTTTAGATTATGATATGCCTTTTTCATTAAGTGTTAAAACTCTTTCTTTGTTTTATAATAAATCAAAAGTTCATCTTAACACTCATCCAAAAGAGAGACATGGAAGAGCCCAAGCATACGCATTATGTACTGGACTACCAATTGTGGGTTTTAAAAATCTAACATATTTAGTAAAAAAAGAATTTAGAAAAGAGCCGTTCTATTTTGTATCTGATAATATCGAAGATTTTCCAAAGCAACTTTTAAAAGCCATAGATTATTATGATCTTAAATATCAAAGGCATGATCACGATCATTTAGCGAAAAATTTTAGATCTGCAGATAGTTTTAGTGAATTAAAAAAAAAAATTAATCTTAAGTACGGCCTAGATAACGAAAATTGGAATTTTACCGATGACTGGGACATAAAACTTGCAAAGCATCACATAGGCTATAAAACAAAAAATAGCTACCATCAAAGAATTGATGAATTTTTATCTAAAATTAATTACATTGAGAGAAAACATTTTATTAGTGAAGACTTAGATGATGCTAACTTTATATCTAATAAAAGTTTTATAATTAAAGCGTTAAGACACTTTAATTATTTACTAAATATGAAATTATTAAATTTAAAAGTAAAAATAGTAAATTTTTTAAGAAAAGTAAAAAAAATCACTTATCGATGATTTTTTCTACTATAACACAGTTTCCTATATAATAATCTCTGAACAACTGATCATTAATAAATAACTTTATTATTATTTTGATGATATTTTTTATTATAAAATAATATATTTTCGAAAAAAATAAAAATGGTTTGGCTTTTTGATTTAATTTAATTTTATCATTAAGTTCTGACTCTACCAATTCTATTATTGCAAGCTTATTTTGGACTAACTTTTTTTGGGTTAAAATCTTAAAACCTTTCTGTTCAATAATTCTTTTAATTCCAAAACTGGTAAATCTTTGAAAATCGTATGGTTTTTCATGTTCTTTCCATAAGAATGGTGATGTAATAAACATTTTACCATTATTTTTTAGTACTCTATTCAATTCATCTAGAGTTTCGCCAACATTTTCAATGTGTTCTAATACTTCTGTCATTAGTATTATGTCAAAAAACTCATTTTCAAATGGAAGTTTCTTTTTATTCCAGACTATATCGTTTTTTTTATCTTGATTAGGGTGTCCACTTTCATCAACATCGATCCCTGTATATTCATTGTTATCAATAATATATTTTTTATATCTGCCATCACCACATCCAAAATCTAAGACTCTTTTATTTTTGATATTTTCAAAAAAGTTTTTTACCTCGTGTCTTATTTCCCAATTTATCATTTTAAAAATTAATTTATTATATTGCGCTCAATAAATTTAATTGTATCTTTCATCCCTTTGTTTAAATTTACTTTTTGTTGTGAAATTCGTTGTGAAAATACCTTATTTAAAATTCTTCTTTGAATTTTTTTAAACATTATATTCTTTATTTGTTTAATACTTGGTTCCCTAATTAAATCAAAAGCATCAAGTAAATTACTTAATACATGTTTGTAATATTTGTTAATAACATAATTTTTTTTCATTTTAAGTTTTTTTGATAGTATTTGGTCAAATTTTATTAGATCGTTAAAAAAGTTTTCATCCTTAAAAATTGATTTCAGTATTTTTGCTCTATTAGAACCCTCGCTTTTATCAATAGTTTGATGAAGAATAAGTGGTTCTTTAAATATTTTTATCTTTCCGCTTATAACATTAAATAACGCTGTAAAGTGATCTTTAAATTCAATATTATTTTTAAAGTTGTTACTAGAAATTTTATAGCTTTTAATCAGTACATCTTTTTTTATAATACAATTTCTAGGAAGATCACAATAATTTTGGATAAAAGCATCAAATCTTTTTTTATCACTATTGTGATCTAATTTTATATATTTATATAAAGAGTAAAAATTTGTTAATTTATTTTCTTTATTATTTTTCTTTTCAATTTTAAAACCGATCATAGTCCCACCTGATCCAATAAAATTTCTATTTGATTTTAGGTAGATTAGACATTTATTAAGATTTTCGTAGATGAAGAAATCGTCATTTGCGGCAAAAATTAAATATTTACTTTTTACATATTTTACAGTTTCAAACACTTTTTTATAAAATAGTTCATATGATTTATCTTCTCTAAATTTAAGGTACTGAATAAATTTATTTTTTTTTATTTTCTTTAAAAGAGAGCTACTTAATTTTTTTTTACTTCCATCTGAGATTATAAGTCTATGATTGGAATTTTTTTGATTAAAATAATTTATAAATCTTTCATTAAATTCTGCTCTATTTTTTAATAAAAGAACTATTGTTAGATTTGAATACATAATATTGATTAACTTTATAATATTAATCTTGTGCGTTTATTATAAGATTTTATGGATTTTATTAGTAGAAAAAAGTTTATATTTATTATATCCATAAAACCTGTTATTTTTGATTTTTATTTTATATTTCTAATTTTATATGGATATTGATTTTCTAAAAGATTTTTTAAGGTATAAAAAATATCAATATTTGAAGTTGAAAAATTATAATTTCAACTTCAAAAAAGACCAGTCTGTTTCAAAGTATGTTTCTGAAATTCGCAAAAAAGGTTATGTGGTCATCAAAAATTATCTGCCAAATAATGAATGTGAAAAAATAATAAAAATAATAGATGATTTTATAAAAGATAAACCCAATATGATTTGGAGGGACCCTTTAGGATCAGATATTAGAATTCATGGCGCAGAAAATATTTCAATCGAAATGAAAAAAATGGTTGAAAAAAAAATCTCATTTACAAAAAAAATTGGCGAGCAATATTTGAACCAAAAAATTGACCTTTTTATGATGATGGCAAATAGAACAATTTTTAAAAATTCGAATTTGGGTTCTGGACAAGGTTGGCATAAAGATTCTTATTCTAAGCAATTCAAATCAATTTTATATCTTTGCGATGTAAATGAAAAAAATGGTCCTTTTCAAATTTTAAAAAAATCAAACTCTGATGTATTTATGATGAAACTTTTTTTTAAATTAAAAAAAAAATATCCATCTACTAGGTTTAGCAATGATGAAATAATGGCTATATTGGATAATAATAAAAATAATATTGAAGAATTGAATGCAAAAGCTGGGACGTTGATATTAGTTGATACAAATTTTATACACAGAGGAAAGCCTTTAAATCAAGATATAAGATATGCTTTAACAAATTATTTTTTTCCTATTAGAGATTTTCCAAATCACAAAGATCACTTTTTGCCAAAAATTGACAAAGTTATGAATTAAAAGAAATTGTGAAATTATTTTTATCAATATACAACAGCCTTCAATATCAAGAAAAAATTAAGTTTTATTGGATTACTTTTTTTATTACGATATTATTAATATTAGAATTCTTATCTTTAAGCTTAATACTTCCATTAATAAAAATTATATTTTCAGCAGATAAAATTACATTACTAAATAAAGACTTTTTCTTCAATAACATTTCATTTGAGAAGCAAGTAATGTATTTAATAGGAGTTTTAATTTCCCTCTATATATTCAAAAATATTTTTTATGCTTTTATAATTTATCTAAAAAAAAAATTTTTAGCTGACATCCAGGTAAATTTTACTTCTCGCGTATTTAAAAATTATCTTAATCAATCCTATGATTATTTTTTGAAAAACAATAAGCCACAAATTATAAGAAACTTAGGAATATTAGCTGAGTATATAAATACATTAGAAAGCTTTATTAACATTGTGATCGAAATTTTAATGCTGACTTTAATAATATTTATAATTTACTACAGTAGCATTTATGTAGGTCTATTTGTTACTTTATTTTCACTTTTTTTAATTTTTTTTATCTATAAGGCATTTAAAAAGAGATTGAGAAAATACGGAGAATTAGTAAACGAATATAACGAAAAAGTAGTAAACAATTATTTAGATAGTCTTGGAAGTATAAAGGACATAATTCTGCAAAAAAAAGAAAATTTTTTTATAAAGGATTTTTCAAGAAATATTTCAATATTAGCAGATGTTAATGTAAAAAATGGTTTTTTGTTAGAGTTACCTAGATTAATTATTGAAGTTTTTTTAATTATTGGAATTTCTGTAATGGTGCTATCACTTGTTTTAAGCAATCAAGATATTAATGAAGTGATTGTTATTCTTACATTCACAGTAGCACTAATTTTAAGAGCAATCCCATCAGTATCAAGAGTAATATATAATTTATCTGGAATAAACTTTAAAATTGATATTATTAAAAAGGTACAAAATTTAATTCAAAGTTTTGGAATAAAAAATGAAAGAAGTGAAATCAAAAGAATTGATTTTAGAAAAATTATTTTTAAAAATGTTTCATTTGGCTATGGAGGCTCAGATAATAAAAATTTATTATTTCAAAACTTAAATCTTGAAATAAATAAAAATGAGGCAATAGGGATAATTGGTTCGTCTGGTAGCGGTAAATCATCACTTATGGATTTAATAAGCTGTATATTAAAACCCAAATCAGGTGCGATATGTTTGGATGAGAAGGAAATTGATAGTAAATTAGTGGATAGTTGGCAAAATAAAGTAAGCTACATTTCTCAAAAAAATTTTTTATTAAATGGATCTATACTGGATAATATTGCATTTGCTGAAGATGAAAGCACTATAAATCAAGAAAGATTAGATAATGCAATAAAATTTTCACAGTTAGAAAATCTTGTAAACTCTAAGGAAAAAGGAATAAATTATATTATAGGAGAAGACGGTAAAAATATTTCAGGAGGTCAAAGGCAAAGAATTATTTTGGCAAGAGCAATTTATAGAGATGCTGACTTAATATTTTTTGATGAGGCAACATCAGCACTAGACAAAAAGACCGAAACTGAGATAATGAATCTAATTAAAAAAAATCTATATAGTAAAAAAACAATAATTATTTCGACACATAAAAGAGAATTATTAGATTTTTGCCATAAGATAATAAATGTAGATAATTTAAAATAAAATTAAAATGTTTTCAAGAAAAACTCTTTTTAAAACTATTTTTATTTTAATAACAGTTTTCATTTTCATAAATATACTTTTTACTTATAATAAATTTTCCGTTAAGTGGATTAATCATTTAGTATCTCAAGAAACAAAAAATCAAATCAAAAAATATATTTTTCCTTATAGATATATTAATCAGATTGAAAGTTCTAACAAACTTATGGAGAGTGAACTTGAAACACGAAGATTTGAATTAAAAGAATTAAGAGAAACTTTAAGTCAAAAAGATGTTTTCTTATCTAGCCTTCCCAATAAGATAGGTTTTGGAGAATTTTATCAAAGTTCAACTAAATCTTTAGAAATTAATGGTTTAAAATTTTCTTTTTTAGAATTTAAAGATGATTTTCTGGAGGTAAAAAAAGCGATAGGAGCAAAATCAGGATCTATATATGCCGAAAAAATCGATGACAAAGTAATTATTTTAAGTGGAAATGGATATTTTCAATATTTTTATTTAGATGACTTACATGAGAGTAAATTTCAAACGCATATAATAAAAAGTAATATTAAAGAATTGGTAAATTATGACGAATTTTTTACAAATTCTAAATATGGGGTAAAAGATTTATTTATTATGGAAAATAAGGTTTATTTTTCTTACATAAGAAAAATAGATGAAAATTGCTTTAATACGTCAGTTTTACAGGCAGATCTTAATTTTGAAAAATTAATATTTGAGGACTTCTTTGTTCCAAAAGAATGCATATCATCAAAAAACGATTGGTTTCAACCACATTCCTCTGGTGGTCGAATGACAAGATTTGAGGATAAATTTCTTTTATCAATTGGTGAATATCTCGATAGAAATAAGGCTCAGAATCCAAAAAGTATTTTTGGGAAAATAGTTGTTTTGGATCCTAAAGATAAAAATAATTATAATCTAATATCAATAGGACATAGAAATGTGCAAGGGCTTGTTTATGATGATTTAAATAAAACAATTATATCTACGGAACATGGACCAAAAGGTGGCGATGAAATAAATATTAATTTAGATTTTGAAAAAAAATTAAACAATTTTGGATGGCCTATTTCGTCATATGGTGAACATTATTCTCCAACACCAATTAACTATGAAAAATTTCCATTATACAAATCACATTCAAAATATGGTTTTAAAGAACCAATAAAATATTTTACGCCATCAATAGGAATTTCCCAAATAATTAAAATTAATGGCAATTTAATGAAAAATGAAAATAATAATTTTTTACTCGGCGCACTTGGAAATGATCCCTTGGAGGGTGATATGTCTTTACATTATATTGAAATCAGTCAAAATTATAAAGAAGTTGTTAATCATCAAATAATAAATATTAATAGCAGAGTGAGAGATATAATTTTGTTAGATGAAAAGAATATACTATGTATGCTTGAAACAAATTCAACGTTAGGATTATTAAAATTCAAAAATTAAATAATTTATGAAAAAAAGATTTTATAAAAAACTAATAAAAATGAATTTTGATAAATTTAAAGAATATAACAAAAAAAAATTATTTAAAATTATAGATGGAAGTATAGTTGTAGTTAAAAACGCGGTTAAAAAAAAACAAATCGTAAAAATTTGTGAAAAAATAAATAAAAAGAAAATGGTTCAATCAAAATCTACAAAAATGATTGAAGGAATTAAAAATATTTATTATAAAGCAAACTCATCAAAAGTAGCTAATAAAAACTCCAAAAGATACATTGTTTCTAATAGATCATGGTACTTTTTCCCATGGAATGAAGATAAGACTGGATTAGTAGATTTAGTACAACCAGTATTTAACCATGTAATTTCTTTAAATGGCTATGACCCAAAAATAATTAAAGAAAACTCACCAAAAGATGGAATAATCCAAAGATTTCATTTAATGAACTACCCGATAGGAAGCGGTTTTATTTCAAGACACGTTGATCCAACAAAAATTGTTAAAATAACTGCTGGTATTTACATTACTGAGTATGGAAAAAACTATGATTCAGGTGGTTTTTATGTATTAAATAAAAAAAGGAAAAAAATAAATATTGATAAGTACATCAAGTCTTCAGATATGGTGCTTTTTTATTCATCAATGCCGCACGGTGTTGATAATATTCAAAAGAAAAAAATAAAAACAAAAAAAGACTTTGAAAATGGGAGATGGTTTTTAAACTGTACACTAGTATCCTCTCATCATGTAAAAAATAGGATTACTAGTGTGGGATATTAAATTTTAACGTGGCACAGCCACTTTCCTCCTTTTTTTTTAAATTTTTTTTCCTTACCAAAGATTTCTTTCTTATGGTTCCAAGCAAAAAGGTATGCGTAATCAAAATTACTTTTTTTAAAATCTTTCATTGGTAAAATTGGAATGTGCATTCCTGGTGAGTACTTACCAATTTTTTCCTCAGATGTATCGTATATACATTCAATCAACTCGTTACCAACTCCACAATAATTTAGCACAGTTGTACTTTTAGCAGTTGCTGCATATCCACAAATACTCTTGTTTTTTTTCTTTAATTTTTTTATTTTATTCAAAATAAGTTCTCTTGACATCTCACAATCATTTTTAAATTTAAGACAACCTTCAATATTTGAGATATTATTTAAATCCTCATATTTTAAAAATTTGTTAACGTTTTTTTTTATAAGATTCTTATTTTTTCTGGAAATTATATATCTTACTGATCCACCATGTGTTATTTGACTTTGAATATCTATAAGCTCAAAATCATATAATTGAAAAATCCTTAAAATCGAGGAGGCTGAAAACATATAAATATGTTCATCGTAGAGTTGGTCGTAGGAAATATTTTTATACATTGATCCTAAATATGGCTCTTCGAAAATAAAATATCCATCTGAAGATAAAAGATAATCAACACATTTTATAACATCTATTAAATCTTTAATATGACAGAATACATTTGCAGCATATATAACTTTTGTACTTTTGTAGTATTTTTTTAGTTTATAAATGTTTTTGGAGTTGAAAAATATATTATAAGTTTTTACACCATTTTTCCTGGCAAATGAAACAACGTTAGGAGCGGGATCAACACCAATAGCATTAATAGAGGAATTGTTGAAATTCTTGATCATTGTGCCATCATTAGAACCAATTTCTATTAGGTTTGATTTAAAGTCCAAAAAATTGTTTTTGATCCATTTGGCACACTTTTTAAAATGCCTAATCATGTAAACTGATTTATTTGTAAAAAATGGATAATTTTTGTAAACCGTATTTGAAAATTTTGGAACGCCAAGAACTTGAAATAAAGAAATTTTTTCGTTAAACCCAACATCTAAATTATAAAATTTTTCTTTTTTAAAATCTATCTTTTTAAGAAAACCATTTGCAAGTGGCATTTTGCCAAAGGTCATGAAAGCATCAATTTTTTTTTTTGTAATATTACACTTGGACATTGGTGGTGGTTTTATATAAGTTATATTCTTTTATATCAAGATTGTAAATAAATGAGATTTTTCTTTAATATTTAAAAAAAAAATGTAGAAAACTTTTTATGAAAAAAAATATTATTACTTTAAAAGAATTTGAAAAAAGAAGAGCAATATGGAAAAAAAAAATATTTAAAAGTGACAAAATCCAAAAAATTAAAAAAAAACTTTATATTGAGACTGACAAACTTAACTATAGTTATACCCATAACTGGTTTGGCGAACCAATTTTACAAACACCAGACGATATAATAACTCAACAAGAAATAATATTTAAATCAAAACCTCAGGTAATAATTGAAACAGGCGTATGTTGGGGAGGATCGATTTTATTCTATAATTTGTTATCTAAGGTTATACCTATAAAAAAAATTATTGGAGTTGATGTTTTCATACCCAAAGAGCTTGAGAAAAGACTAAAAAAAAAATGTGGAAAAAAACTATTACTTCTCAAAGAAGACTCTACGAGTCCAAATCTGATAAAGAGAATTAGAAAAATTACAAAAAAATACAGAGATTTTTTCATTCATTTAGACAGTAATCATACTTATGATCATGTTCTAAAAGAATTAAAATTGTACTCAAAGTTTTTAAATAAAAAAAATTATATAATTGCAGATGATACGATTGTAAATGAAATACCAAACCAATTTTATAGACCTCGGCCCTGGAATAAGAAAAATAATCCCAAAATAGCAGTGAAAGAATTTTTAAAAGAAAACAAGGATTTCAAGCTTGATTTAAAACTAAACTATAATCATATAATTTCTAGTTGTCCTGGTGGATATATTTATAAAAAATAAGAAATTAAAATTTATAATCTAAAAAAAGATCTAAAACCGAAAATAGAAGATATCAATCCGTAAATCCTGTAAAATCTAAATTTCACATTTTTTATATTTAAAATTATTAAAAATAAAATAAGCATTACGAAATCCTTTATTAAAAAAAAAATAGTTTTTTTAATCGCAAAAAAGTAATTAAAATTTTTTCTATAAAAATAAAACATTGACCACATATAGTGCCATGTTCTTAAATAAATAATGTTTTTTAAGTTCTTAGAAACAGATGCAGCTCTCATATGTTTTATTTTTAAGTTTGGTAAAAAATAAATTTTTAGATTATTTTTTCTACATTGATGAAACAAATCTTGTTCCTCAAAATATAAAAAATAATTTTCATCAAAATACCCAATTTTTTTAAATTTTTTTAAATTGAAAAGCATCACAGATGCTTCGCCACTATATTTTTCAATCTTTATCGCCCTGGAACTCAAGTTTCCATGATTTGGGACTAAAATTGCAAAATTTTTAATTTCTTTTATATATTTTTTAAAATCATTAAAAAAATTTTTCTTTATTAATACATCTATGTCTAAGTATAGAGCGTATTGTGTCTTACAACTTTTTAATCCTAAATTAATACCTGCCCCATTTCCATAATTCTTTGAATTGATTATTTTAGTATTTTTTTCAAATTTTATTCTTTTAAGGTCATATTTTTCCGAATTATTTATATAAATTAAAGCAAACTTTTTACCTATTATTCTCAGAAATTTATTAAGTTTTACAATATCTGGATTATAACCTACAATAATTATAGAGAGCATTTAGTACCGATATTATTTTGTAAAAATCTTTCTGTAAATTGAAGATAATATATATCTACTCTTGTAATATTGAACTTCAAAAAATTTAAGGGTTTCGAAAAAAAAATTTTCTTTTGTTTTAAATTTAGATTTATCCAAAACATTATTAAATTTTTTTTTATCTTTACCAGATACTAAAATACAAGCAGGCTTGTTATCAGACCATTTCATATTTTTATAATCATAATTTACTGGAATTTTAACAACATTATCAGTTGAACAATATTGTAGTATTATTGACTCTCTATTTTTTTTACTTTGATTGTTTGTTTTATGCCAAATTTTACCACTCCAAATTATAAATTCACCAGGTTTTAAATAAAAAGTTTTTAATTCACATCTTGGATCTATTTTTTTTGCCTCAAACAAAACATCTTCATCATTTTGGATATTTACATTTTTATCTTTTAACGCTTGAGGGAAACTATTTATATTATGCGAATGCGATATAATTGATAAAGGAGTATTGTTATTTAAATTTTTGAGGCCAACCCAAATTGTTACACCATCCCATTGCTTATATTCTAAATCAATATGCCAGGAGTGTTGATTTCCAGGTTTTTGTTCAATAAAACAGCTACCCCATAATAAAATATCTGATCCTAAAATATTTTTAATTTTTTCAAGAATTATTTCACTAGATGCAAAATTAACCACTTTACTAGATTTTTCGTGAATTGATTTTGTCCAACCAAAATTTTGTTTTGGCAAATATTTTTCATTAAGAAGTTTATTACAATTTTTTATATTAAGGAATTCAAAGGGTCCTGCAAATCCCTCTTCGTTAAACTTATTTATTTCGAACTGCATTTAAAATATTAACTCTTTCAATTTTTTTTTTTTACTTAAAATTTTTTTTAACTTTGAAATATTTATACTACTATTTTTTGGAAAATTTTTAACTTTTTTAATTGATATGCTACCAATTTTAGCATCAGAATTTTTTTGTGCAAAACTTAATATATCCCTAGACTTTCCCCCTACGTTTATTACTCCTAATTCATTTATCAAATATGGTAAAATCTTTGATACAGATTTATTAAAAATAAAACTTGATTTTGCACCCTTTACTGCTTTTTTATGGACAAAAGGATAATCTGTCATGCACAATCTTAATATTAATGAATTTTTATACATTTGGACTGCGCATTCACCACCTAATTTTGACCAGGCATAATTATTAATTGGAAGAAGAGGATCAGTTTCCTTATAGCTACCCTTTTTGCACGGATAAACATAATTTGTTGAAAAGTATATAAGCTTAATATTATATTTTTCACAAAGTTTTACTACATTTGCTGTACCTAAGATATTTAAATCAATACTTGAATTTATATTTTTATCATGGACCGCCATTGGTCTTGATAATCCAGCAATATGAATCAAATAATCAATTTTTTTATTTTTAATAAACTTCTCCATCTTTGAAAATTTTAAAATGTTAAAATTTTTTTTATCAGTAAAAATGGTTTTATAATTTTTTAAATCCTCAAATAAGAATTTACAAAATCTACTTGTTTTACCTGTAATCAATATTTTTTTATTATTTAGTCGAGATGTGTAAACCATTTAGTATTCTTTCTTGCTTTTTCTTTTTTCATTATTTCTTTCCTATGGTTCCAGGCAAAAAGAAAAACATATTTATAGTGTGATCCTTTAAATTTATTATAGTTGAGAATTGGAATATGTGTACCTGGAGTAAACTTACCTATTTTATCTTTTGTTGTATCAAAAATACAATTGATCATATTATTATTTATTTTACAAAAATTTAATATTGTTGTACTTTTTGATGTTGCTCCATAACCGCAAATTTGAAAACCTTTTTTTTTAATATTTAATATTCTCTTTCTCAAATTTAATCTCGATTTAATCACCTTCTTTTTAAAAGATAAGCATGCTGAAAATTTGTCGATTTTTTTTATTTTCTCCAATTTAATTAATTTTTTAACTCTTTTTGATTTTTTTGAAATATTTTTTCTTTTAAGTATATATCTCATTGATCCACCGTGTGTATTTTGAGGAATAGCATCTATTAATTCAAATCCAAAAAGATCATAAATTTTTATTATTGAGTTAATTGAAAACATATAAATATGTTCGTCATAAATTTGATCGTAAGATGTTTTTTCGTACATTGACCCCAAATAAGGCTCCTCAAAAATAATTGTGCCATTTGGACTTAACATTAAGTCTATAGATTTAATTAAATCACGTTGATTTGGTATATGACAAAAAACATTTGCACCAAAAATTACATCAACTTTTCCATACAACTTTCTAAGAATCTTAATATTTTTTGAGTTAAAAAATTTGTTAATACTATTTATACCCTCTTTTTTTGCTTTTAAGTGGACACTTTTCGATGGTTCAAATCCATAAACTTTTTTCTTATTAAAATTTTTAAGAAAAGTTCCATCATTTGAACCAATTTCAAATAATATAGAGTTCTTATTCATATAATTTTTTTTTATAAAATTCGATAGTTTCTTAAAATGATTAACCATGTAAAATGAGCTTGAAGTATAAAAGGGATAACTTTTATTAAACATTTTTTTAGGGTTTGGAAATTTTACTAACTGAAATAAACTTAGTTTTTTATTAAAAGCTACTTTTAGATCAAAAAAATATTCCCTATTAAAATCTTTTTTGCTACAAAAACCATTTGCAATAGGCATTCTTCCAAAATTTAAAAATTCATTGCAATTACTATTATCAATTCTGCATTTCATGATTATTTAAAATTATAAAATTCGCTTTTTGATTGTATATACTCTTTTTTGTCATATTTGTGATCACAGATAGTTAGCAAAATCGAATTCTTAACGGTAAACTTTAGTTTGATCCAGTGCATGTTCGGAACAAATAAATATTTATTGTTTTTATGGCTAATAAGAAATTTTTTCTTATTTTTTTTTAAATTTGTTATTTCTACTTCAATTTTCCCAAAAACTGGAATTAGTATTTGATTACATTTCTTGTGTGCATGATCAGCTCTAAAGTATTTTTTATTACCATATACAAAAAAAAATCTGATAATTTTAAAATTATTAAGTGAGTTTTTAATATAATATGGAATAAGACTTCCTGTTTTATCAGAAAAAGTTCTACTTTTTTTAATAATTAATTTCATAGATAGGCTTTTTTATTTAAAATTTTTAAAGTTTTATTTATTTCCTTTTTAAGGTCAGAATTTAATTTTAATCCTAACTTTTTGAGTTTTAAACTTTTTACCTTATAAGATAATTCATTCATTATTTTACTTTTTACAAATTTTATTTTTGTTTTTTTTGATTTATTAACAATATTAACTATACTCCTAACAGTTAAATTTTTTGATACAACATTATAAATTTCTCTATCAAAGATCTTTTTGTCAATAAAAAATTTAAAAGCTTTGAAAGAGTCATTAATTGAAAGATACGGACGATATTGATTGTATGCAGTTTTCCATATATGAAGTGGTTCACTATGATGAGCTTGTAGACAAAATTTGTTTACAGCAGTATGAAATCTCATACCACAAGAAGCACCCACAATTGTTCCAAGTCTAAGGGTTACATATTTAAATTTTTTATTTGTTTTTTTAAGCTTATTTTCCTCAATAATTTTTATTTTTGCATATGGGCTTTGAGGTATTATATCTTTGCAATTTTCATCAACGTAAAGTTCTTTCGAACCATAAATACTAGTTGAAGACAAATGTACTAAATTTATTTTTTTTAATTTGCAAAATTTTAAAACATTATTAAAGCACCCTAAATTATTTCTAAAAATTTTTTTTTTATTTTCAATGCTCTCTTCTGCATTTGTGATAGAAGCTAGATGCAAAACACAATCAATTTTACCCATTTGCCTCGATTTAATTTTATTTTTACTAATATCTAAATTTATAAATATTATCTTTTTTTTTGTTCTTAAGTTCAATAAACTTAGAATTCTGTCCTCTGATTTATCTATTACATAAATTTTTTTTATATTTTTTAATTGATGAGCTTTTTGTAATACATATGTACCGATATGTCCCAACCCACCAGTAATTAGAAGATTCATTTACATCATTAATATAATATTCTTTTTATTAAACAATAAAATTGTTTACATTTAATTTTGTCCATTTAATATTTAAGCAAATGAGTAATAACATTTATTATGCCCCAATTATCATTTTTTCATATAAGAGACTTAATTCCCTTAAAAAATTAATAGATTCAATTAAATTAAATAAAAAACATAATTTTCATAAAATTTATATTTTTTCTGATAATTACAAAAGTAATACCGATAAAAAGGAAGTAAATAAGGTAAGACTATATTGTAAGAAAATTAAATTTAAAAACAAAAAAATAATCTTTAGAAAAAAAAATTATGGATTAGCTAAAAACATAATTTCGGGGGTATCATATGTAATTAAAAAGCATGGTAAGGCTATAATTTTAGAAGATGATTTAATTGTTGGAAAACATTTTTTAAAATTTATGAATGACTCATTAGAAAATTATAAATTTGAAAAAAAAATTTGGCATATCACTGGATGGTCACATAATATAAATATTTTCAATAAAAGTGAGAATATTTATTTTAACAGACATATGATCTGTTGGGGTTGGGCAACATGGTTAGATAGATGGAAATATTTTAAACGAAATCCAAACAAAATTATAAAAAGTTGGAACAGAACTAAAATCAGAGAATTTGATCAATATGGAGTCTACAATAATTGGTCACAAATAATTAGGAATCAAAAAAAAAAAATAAATACCTGGGCAGTTTTTTGGAATGCCACTATTTTTGAAAATAAGGGACTATGCTTAAATCCCACTAAAAGCTTAGTTTTAAATAATGGTTTAGACAGTCTCTCAACTAACATGAAGGGATTAAATTGGTTATTAAAATCTCAAAAAATATTTAATGTTAAGATTAATAGCTTCCCAAAAAACATAAAGGAAAATCTAGTTATTAAAAAATATCTTAGAAAAAACTTTTCTTCTTTTTCATATTCTAAAATTTTAAGAAAGATTTTTAAGATAAATATATAAAAAATATTTGTTTAATATTTCCACTTTGATCTAAAAAATTTATACTCATTTAATACATTCAAATAATTCTCTGAAATTGCATTTTTATTACAATTTGTAGAAAAATATTTACTTGCAGCTTCAATCTTTGAAGAAAAGTCAATTTTTCCATTAATAAATTCATTTAATTTAAATGCTAAATTCTCATAATTATTTAAATCAAAAACTTCAACGTAAGTTTGTAAAGTTTCATCTAAGATATTTTTTGAATAAAAAACTGGTATTTTAAAATAAAATGCCTCATATAAAAGCAAAGTTGATCTTGCTACATAAGTTGGATTTAATAAAGCAAGACATTTTTTATAAAGAAAAATCATTTCTTGTTCAGATATAAATTCGAGAAAATGAATTTGATTATTCAAATTGTTTTCAGAGACTATTTTTTTTACAAAATTTAAGTTACCCCTATCTTTACCACATAAAATAAGATTAATTTTAGTTTTATACTTATCCCTTAATATTCTTAAAGCTTCAACAATATACTTATGATTTTTATGTGCCCAGAATTGAGCAGGATAGAATAGAAACTTTTGACTTTTAACTACATCTAAAATTTTTTTATCAATTTTTGGTTCTTCAGCATCTGTTAAATTTAAATTTGGTAAAAATGGTGAAAATGGTTGAATTGCTATTTTTTGCGGTGGGCATCTATAAAAATTAATTAATTCTTTTTTTGATTCATTAGTATCTACTAAAATTTTAAAAGCCTGATTGCAAGATTTTTTCATAATTTCATCTTTAGATATAAAAATATCTTGATTTAAATATTCTGGAAAAAAATTTAAAAGCTTAAAATTTATATCAAAACTAGACATTATAAAATTAACTTCGTCACAAAGTTTTATAAACCAACTAGCATTTAAAAAAATAACTAGTTCAAATTCATTTTTTTTTAAATAATTTTTAAATGGGTTTTTGATTCTTAATAGTTTAAAAATATTTTTAAAAACATGGGATTGATTTAAAAAGTAATAGGATTTTGATAGTTTTATGTTTTTAAATAATGATGCCTCTAAACCATTTTTATTTAACTCATTTAAAGAATGTTTATTAAATGTGATAAATTTGAAAATATAATCTTTATTCTCTTTCTGTATAGAGTTTAAAATCATAGCAGATTGTAAAGATTGATAAAAATTACCACCACTTTCTGGAGATATAGAATCAAATATAACTGCGATTTTCATATTATTATTTTAAACCAATTTATATTATTTTTATGTATTTGCTAAATATAATATATTTTTTTTAATTTTATGAATATAAGTAACTATACAATTTAAAACAATATTTTATGAGGATTAAATTTACAAACCTATATAAGTTGGCTCCAAATAAAAAGAAATTATTTAATAGTATTAAAAAAAATATTGTAGGAAGTAAATTTATAGGTGGAGATATCATAAAAGAATTTTGCAACATATTTAAAAAATTTGTTAAAGTAAAATATGTTGTGCCAGTCGCAAATGGAACCGATGCTTTAGAAATTGCAATTCAATCTTTAGATTTACCAAAAAATTCAGAAATAATTGTTCCAGTAAACACTTGGATTTCAACTGCTGAGGCTGTAGTCACAAATTCTATGAAGGTAGTTTTTTGTGATATTAATCTTGATGATTACACAATTAATATTGAAGACTTAAAAAAAAAAATTACAAAAAAAACAAAGTGTATTATACCAGTTCATCTATATGGAAATCCAGCAGATATGTTTAAAATAAAAAAAATCGCAAAAGAAAAAAAAATTAAAATTATAGAGGACTGTGCTCAAGCTCATGGTTCAAAAATACATAATAAACATGTTGGTACTTTTGGTGATATTGGCACGTTTAGCTTTTTCCCCGGTAAAAATATTGGTGCATTTGGCGATGCTGGATGCATTATAACAAATAACAAAAAAATTTATAATTATTGTAGAAGAATTTCTAATCATGGAGCTTTAAATAAATATGACCATAAACATTCAGGAAGAAATTCTAGGATGGATGTGTTCAACGCAACAGTTTTAATTGAAAAAATAAAAAAATATAAAATAGTTATAAAAAAAAGGAACCTAATTGCAAAGTATTATAATGATAGTTTGAAAAAAAATAAAAGCATAGAGCTTTTTAAATTAAAAGATAAACATACATACTCTTATCATCAATATGTAATAAGAGTAAATAAGAAATATAGGGATAAGTTAATTAATTTTTTAAAAAAAAATAAAATTGATACCATGATTCATTATCCCTACATGCTAAATGAACTGAGTTTTTTTAAATATAAAAAGAGATTCAAAAACTCTAATCAACTTGGAAAAAAAATTCTTAGTTTACCTGTATCAGAGGAACATACAAAAAAAGAGATAAATTATGTAACAAATACAATTAATAGCTTTTTCCAAAAAAATATTGAAGAAGAAATCAGAAATATCAATTAAAATGAATATACTTGTAACAGGTTCAGCTGGTTTCATTGGCTTTCATCTATCTATTAATTTATTAAAAAATAAAAGATTCAAAGTTTTTGGAATAGACTCGCTAAATAACTACTATGATAAAAAATTAAAAATAAAAAGACTTAAGATATTAAAAAAAAAGAAAAATTTTTCTTTTTATAAAATAAATTTATTGAAGAAAAAAAAACTAAATTCTTTGTTTAAAAAAAACAATTTCGATATTGTATATCATATAGCTGGACAGCCAGGCGTTTTGTACTCTTTAAAAAATCCAAAGTCCTATGTTTTAAATAACACAGCAGCAACAAAAGTAATATCTCAGGTTGCCAAAAAATATTCAATTAAAAAATTTATTTTTGCTTCATCAAGTTCTGTTTATGGAGATCAAAAAAAATTTCCAATTTCAGAAAATTTTGAAAAAAAACCTAAAAATCCTTATGCAAAAACCAAATTGGAGTCTGAAAAAATAGTTATCAAAACACTTAAAAAATCTAAATCTAAATATATTATATTCAGATTTTTTACAGTTTACGGCCCTTATGGAAGACCAGATATGTTTATTCATAAATTTTTATACTCTATGAAAAAAAACAAGGAAATAAATATCTATAATAGTGGTAAAAACCTTAGGGATTTTACTTATATTGATGATGTTTCAAAAATCTTAATAAAATCTTTAAATAAAAAAATTTATAACAAAATTTTAAATATCTGTAGGTCAAATCCAATTTTAACAAATAAGCTTATAGATTTGTTAATTTCAAACTATTCAAATAGAAAAAAAGTAAAGTTAAATAAAATAGATTTTGTAGAAGGAGAGGTATTGAAAACTCACGGCTCAAATAAAAATCTAAAAGAAATATTTGGTAAATTAATATTTACAGATATCAAAAAAGGGATTAAAAATACTGTAAAGAGCTTTAAAATAAATAATGCTTAAAAAATCAAAATTTTCATTAAATAATTTATCTAAACCAGTTAAAGTAAAACAAAATATATACATTGATAATAGAGGTTATTTTCAGGAAATTTTTTTAAAAAAAAAATTTAATTTAAATATTAAATTTACAGCTTTAGCTAAATCAAAAAAAAATGTAATAAGAGGACTTCATTTTCAGATAAAAAATAAGCAAAGTAAATTTTTACACATACTAGAAGGTCAAATTCTTGATGTTGTTATAAACTTGCGAAAAGGATCAAAGAACTTTGGAAAACCTCAGTATTTTTTATTAAATGAAGGAGATATAATATTTATCCCAGATCATTTTGCGCATGGATATGAGTGTATATCAAAAAAATGTGCTGTACTTTACCATTTAGGAAAATATAGAGACCCTAAAAATGAATCAGGTATAAAATATAACGATTCAAAATTAAAAATAAGATGGAAAACAAAAAAACCCATTTTATCATCAAGAGACAAATCTCATCAAAGCTTTGACGAGTTTCAAGAAAAAATTAAATCTTTATAATTTTATTAATGCTTGTATAAATTTAAAGGGTTTTTTTATAATTTTTACAAAAAATAAAAAATATACAAAAATTTTATTTTGATTATTGTTAATCCTTATAGAATTTAAATCCTTTAAGTGGTCAATATAATTTACCCTAGATGAAAAACCTCCTTTTTCGAAGTTTCCTAATATCTCCTCTTTTTTCGTTGATGTACCTAACATTTTATATTTAATAATCATTTTATAAAATAAATCCAAATCTGCACTGAGATACATAGTATTATACTTACCTAATATTTTATGTTTATCGGTTTTAATGAAAAAACCAACAGAATGGGAGGTATAAAATCCAAAACTCCATTTAATAATTTCTGGTTTATAGCCATGTAAAATTTTATACTTTTTTACTGATCCAAAAAGAAAATCAATATTATTATTTAAAAAATACTTATTAACTAAATTTAATGAATTAATATTGTAAGTATCACCAGAATTTAAAAAACCAATAATTTCCCCACTTGCTAAATTTAAACCTTTATTCATTGCATCCCATATACCATTATCACTTTCTCTGATATGTATAGATATTTTATCTTTATATTTGTTAATTATTTCACTAGTGCCATCATTTGATAATCCATCAATCAGAATGTATTCTAGATTTGTATAATTCTGATTTAAAACACTTTTAATGGTTTTCTCTATAGTTTTAGATGAATTTTTGACTACTGTAACAATAGTTATTTTATAATTTTTATTTTTTTCCATCAATCAGATATCTTATATATAAATATAAGTTATTATTTTAATATATTTGAAATAAGGCAAAAATGTTTTTATATTTTTCGATAATTTTTTTTATATTCTCTTTTATAGTTATTAAACTGTGTAGCAAATATAACATTTTAATTGACGATAAATCAGAAAAGCATAAAAAATTTTCAACCCAAAAAAAAACAAATTTGCTTGGAGGTTTTTTACTCATCATTTTTTTTTGTTATTATCTATTAGATAATTCATTAAATTATCCTTTTGTAATATTTTTAGCTATAATTTTTCTAGTTGGTATCCTTTCAGATATTAAAAAAATTAATAGTGCAAGTTTAAGATTTTTATTACAATTAATTTTAGTTATTTTTTTTGTATATTTTCTAAATATCGAAATAAAATATAGCAAAATAGATTTGTTTGATAAATTTTTAAAAAACCAAATTTTTAGTGTATTATTTTCAACTTTTTGTTTATTAATCTTAATTAATGGTTCAAATTTTATAGATGGGATAAATGGATTAGTAATAAAATATTATTTACTCATATACATACTAATTTTTTGGAATTTAAACTATTTTAGTTTCGATCTAGAATTATTATTATATTTAATTATTGCACTGATTGTAGTTTTAATATTTAATTTATCTGGTTATATTTTTTTAGGTGATTCTGGTTCATATCTTATTTCTTTATTCACTGGTATATTCTTAATTAATTTCTCTGCAGATAATGCTGCCATAACTCCGTATTTAATTATTGTTTTACTTTGGTATCCTTGTTTTGAGTTATTGTTTTCGATGATAAGAAGATTTTTAAAAAAAACGAAAACTTATAAACCTGATACACAACACCTTCATCAGCTTGTTTACAAATTCGTAAAAAAGAAAATTTATATTAAAAATGATTTAGTAATTCATTTGATAACTTCTTCATCTATAAATGCATATAATTTAGTTTCTTTTGTTGTTGCTCTAAATTATATTTATAATTCGTTTATAATGTTAACTATTCTAACAATTAATATTACATCATATTTAATTTTATATAAACTCTTGAGAAAGTAATTCTATTATAATTTTCTTTTAAGCGAGTTGAAACTTAATAATGCTAAGTAATATATAGATTTAAATAAACCTAAATTTAAATAATCTGAATATATTTTATAGCCATCAAAAATTTTTTGAAAAAAATTTCCTGATAAAGAATTTTTAGAGTAATTCCAATTAACTAATATCTCAGGCAGGTTATGAGCAATAATATTTCTTTTAGTTATTTTAAGCCAAGCCAAAAAATCTTCTTTTGTTTTTAATGGTGGGAATAAGTTTTCCACTACAATTGATCTCTCTAATATTACTGTTGATAATCCAATTTCACAGTCAGTCAAAAGATCATTATATGATATTTGTTTTTTATTGGATATTACTTCGATAACTTTTTTGTTGATCGTTCTTTGATAGTTACAAAAAGTAAATTTGTAATTATTTTTTTTCATAAATGATAATTGTTTCTCAAGTTTTTGAGGCATCCAATAGTCGTCAGCATCTAGAAAAGCTATCATTTTGCCAATGGAATTATTTATTCCAATATTTCTCGAAGTTCCTGCACCTAAATTTTTGGGATTTTTAATTATTTTTACTTTTAAATTGTCAGAGTAATTCTTTTCAATGAATAATAAATCATCTTTATCATCATCATCATAAACTAAAATTATCTCGAAATCTTGAAATGTTTGATTTAAAACAGATTGTATAGAATGTTTGATATACCCCCTTTTTTTATAATAAGGGATTATAATACTTACTAAGGCCATATTTTAATTATTAATAAGTTAAATATGATTAATATATATTAAATTTTTTAAATATTAAATTATGTTTTATAGCTTAGCTAAATTTTTTTTATTCCATTTTGACTCATTCAACAAAAAAAAAATTTGTTCTGTTTTAAAGCAAAAAAATGGTAATAAAATATCTATTCTTGTAGATGTTGGAGCTCATCACGGTGAAAGTATCAAATTTTTTAGCAAAAATTTTAGTATTGATAAAATTCTTGCTTTTGAACCTAGTGAAAGAAATTTTAAAATTTTAAAAAAAAAAACTCAAAAATTTCAGAATTTAAGTTTGTTTAAAATTGGACTCGGTGAAAAAAGAAGCTATGTCGATTTTTTAGAACATTATGACTCTGAATCTTCAACACTTGTAAAAATTAATAAAAAATCAAAATATTTTAAGAAAAAAAATTTTTATTTGGATTTTTTCAATTTTAACGAAAAGAATATGTCAATGACGAAAATTAATATTGATAGACTTGAAAATATTTTAAATGAACAAAAGATAGATATAATAAATATTCTTAAAATTGATACAGAGGGTTATGATTTTAATGTAATTAAAGGACTAGGAAAATTTATTACAAAGGTAAATTATATTTATTTTGAGCACCATTATCATAATATGCTAAAAAAAGATTATAATTTTAGTGAATTAAGCACTTTTATGAAAGAAAATAATTTTAAAAAAATATTTAAAAGTAAAATGTTTTTCCGTAAAACATTTGAGTATATTTATTCAAACCAAAACCAAAATAAATGAATGATCTAACTTTAATAATTCCTACAAAAAAAGAGGCTGAGTCACTTCCTTCTTTTTTAGAAGAAATTAAAAATTTGAGCTGTAATAAATTAATAGTTTTACAAAAAGAGGACATTGAAACAAAAGAAGCTATCAAGAATATTAAAAACATAAAAATAATAGAACAAAAAAATAATGGTTATGGAAATGCACTTATTGAAGGAATTAATGAGGTAAATACTAGTTACTGTTGCATAATTAATGCAGATGGTTCAATGGATCCAAAATATCTAATTGAAATGATGAAAGAGTGTAAGAACCAAGATTTAGTTTTTGGTTCAAGGTATCAAAAACCAGGGGGAGGAAGTGAAGATGATGACATAGTAACATTAATTGGAAACTATTTTTTTACTTTTATTGGAAATTTATTATTCAATTTAAAGATTACGGATATTTTATATACATATATTCTTGGAAAAACCTCGTCGTTAAGAAATTTACAACTCCAAAACGCTGACTTTAGAATTTGTGTAGAATTACCCATTAAAGCAAAATTTAAAAAACTGAAATATAGCTGTTTACCTTCATATGAAAGAGAAAGAATTGGTGGTAAAAAAAAAGTTAATGCTCTAAAAGATGGATTGCTTATATTAATCGAAATTGTTAAACATTTTTTTGTAAGAATTAAATAATAAAAATTTATGAGAAAAAAGGCACTAATATTTGGAGTAACTGGTCAGGATGGTTCTTATTTAGCAGAACTCTTACTAAAAAAAAATTATTTTGTTCATGGTGTAAAAAGAAGATCATCCTCAATAAATACTGGAAGAATAGATCATATATATCAAGATCCTCACGTAAAAAAAAGGAAATTTGTTTTACATTACGGAGATATAACAGACTCCCTCTCTGTAACTCGACTTATAAATCAAATAAAGCCAGATGAAATTTATAATCTTGCTGCACAATCTCATGTCCAAGTTTCATTTGAATCACCGGAATATACTGCTAATGCAGATGCACTAGGAGCTTTAAGAATTCTGGAAGCAATAAGATTTAATAATTTGGAAAAAAAAACTAAATTTTATCAGGCAGGAACATCGGAACTTTATGGTTTGAATGAAAAAATACCACAAAATGAAAAGACATTATTTCATCCAGCAAGCCCATATGGTGTTGCTAAACTTTATGCTCATTGGATAACAGTAAATTATAGGGAAGCTTACAAAATATTTGCATGTAATGGAATACTTTTTAATCATGAAAGCCCAAGAAGAGGAGAAACTTTTGTGACACAAAAAATAGTGCAAGCGTTATGTAAAATTAAATTAAAAAAACAGAGTACTTTATATTTAGGAAATCTATATGCTAAAAGAGATTGGGGACATGCTAAAGACTTTGTAGAGGCAATGTGGCTAATTCTCCAACAAAAAAAGCCTATAGATTTTGTAATTGCAACAGGAAAGCAAACAACTGTTAAAAATTTTGTTAATTTAGTTGCAAAATATTTGAATATGAAAATCACATGGAAAGGTAAAGGTATAAACGAAAAAGGTATTAATAATGAGGGAAAGATAATTGTAGCTTGTGATAGAGCTTACTACAGACCTTTAGAGGTAAATAGTCTTTTAGGTGACGCAAAAAAAGCTAGAAAAATTTTAAATTGGAGACCTAAATCTAATTTACACGACCTTATATCTGACATGGTCAAATATGAAATGGAAAAAATTTCAAATTAATAAATATTATATGAAAATTTTTTTAGCTGGTCATAAAGGTTTAGTAGGGTCAGCAATTTTGCGAAAACTTAAAAAACTCAATTTTAAAAATATCATAACAATAAATAAGGACAAATTAAACCTATTAGATCAAAAAAAAGTTTTTAATTTTTTAAAAAGAAAAAAACCTGATTTAGTAATAATCGCTGCCGCAAGAGTAGGGGGAATTTATCATAACAGTATGCATGGAGCTGATTTCATTTACGAAAATTTACAAATTCAAAATAATCTAATACATGGAAGTTTTAAAAATAAAGTAAAAAAATTAATTTTCTTGGGCTCAAGTTGTATTTATCCGAAATTTTCTAAACAGCCAATTAAAGAAGATTATTTATTAACTGGAAAACTTGAAGAAACAAATTCATCCTATGCTACAGCCAAAATTGCTGGGATAAAAATGTGTGAGTCATATAATAAACAATATAATACTGATTATATTTGTTTAATGCCTTCTAATACATATGGTCCAAACGATAATTACGATAGTTTAAATTCACATTTTTTCCCCGCTCTAATTAAAAAAGCACATAATTGCAAAGTTAAGAAAAAAAAAATACTGGAAGTTTGGGGATCAGGTAAACCCTTAAGAGAATTAATATTTGTAGATGATATAGCTGATGCTTGTATATTCTTTATGAAAAAAAAAACCAAACATCATTTGATAAATATTGGAACAGGAAAAGATAAAAGTATAAAAGAATATGTAAATTTTCTTATAAAAAAGATGAAGTTAAATGTAGAGGTCAAATATAATAAATCTAAGCCAGACGGCGTTTATAAAAAAGTTTTAGATGTATCGCTTGCTAAAAAATACGGATGGAAAGCTAAATTTTCTCTAGATAAGGGGTTTGAAATTACTTATAAAAGTTTCTTAAAAAATAATAAATTTAAGTGAAAGATTTAATTATAGTTACTGGTGGCGCAGGATTCGTTGGATCAAATTTAATAGACTTACTTTTAAAAAGAACAAAATATAAAATATTATCCCTAGATAACTATAGCTCTGGCACAAAAAAAAATCATATTAAAAATAATAGGGTAAAGTATATTAAAGGAGATACAAAAAATATTAATTATTTTTTTAAAAGAACACAAAATATAATTGCAGTTTTTCATTTTGGTGAGTTTGCTAGAATATACCAAAGTTTTTCACAAATGGATAAATGTATAGATTCAAATTCTATAGGGACAAATGCAGTTTTTAATTTTTGTCTAGTTAATAAAATAAAATTAATTTATAGCGCAACTTCTGCTTCTTTAGGCAATAGAGGAAGGGATAAAAATTTATCACCCTATGCTTTTACAAAAGCAAAAAATCTAGAACTTTTGGAAAACCTAAAAAAATGGTTTAAGTTTAATTACGAGATAGTTTATTTCTATAATGTTTATGGCCCAAGACAAATTTCTAAGGGGAATATGGCAACAGTAATAGGAATATTTGAAGAATGTTATAAAAATAAAAAACCACTAACAATTGTAAGGCCAGGAACTCAATCCCGAAGATTTACTCATATAAATGACACTGTAGAAATTTGTTTTAAAGCTTGGAAAAAAAATCTTAGAAGACATTATAGTATTTCACATAGAAAAAGTTATTCTATATTGAGTGTAGCAAAATTATTTGGAAAAAAAATTAGATTTTTACCCAAAAGAGAGGGTGAAAGATATGCCTCAGCCTTAACAAATATGAATTTATCAAATAAAGTTTATAAACACTTTGGAAAAATAGATTTGAAAGATTACATAAGAGAATTTAAAGAAAATAATCACTAATTTATAATTGCTTTTTTATTTTTTTTTAATATAAGTTGCTTGCCTGGTGATTATTGCGAAGGTGTAATACCCGATCCCATTCCGAACTCGGAAGTCAAGCCCTTCTGCGCCGATGGTACTTTGTCTTAAGGCATGGGAGAGTAGGACATTGCCAGGCTAATTTTTTATTATGAAAGTTAAAAGTTCTTTAAAATCGTTAAAACTCAGAGATTTAAACTCAAAGCTGGTAAGAAGAAGAGGAAGAGTTTACATAATAAATAAAAAAAATCCAAAATACAAAGCTCGACAAAAATAATTTAAGCGCAAATGATAATTGGATCCATTTCAGAAGATAAAAATTTAGAAAAAAGAGTTTCAATAACGCCTGAGATTTCAAAAAAATATATTTCAAATGGATTTAAAGTTAAAATTGAGAAAGGTATTGCTGATCACTTGGGCATTAAAGATGATGACTTCAAAAAAGAGGGCTGTGAAATAGATACGAAAGAGAATATTTTAAAAGCATCTGACATACTGTTACAAATTAATTTTCCTGCCGAAGAAAGTTTAAGAATTATAAAAGATAAAATTATTTTAATCGGTAATTTTAATACAAATAATAACCAAGAAATATTAGATAAATATAAAAGCAAAATTTCTATTTTTTCCTTAGAACTATTACCTAGAATTACAAGAGCACAATCAATGGATATTTTATCCTCTCAAGCAAATCTTGCTGGCTACAAAGCTGTTATAGACTCTTTTTCATTGTTCAAAAAAGCTATTCCTATGATGATGACGGCAGCAGGCACAATTCCAGCTGCAAAAGTTCTTGTAGTAGGAGCAGGTGTTGCTGGTTTACAAGCAATCGCCACAGCAAAAAGAATGGGAGCAATAGTTTTTGCAACAGATGTAAGATTAGCATCAAAAGAACAAGTTGAAAGTTTAGGGGGAAAATTTCTGGTTGTAGAAGGATCTGAAAATCTTGAAACTAAAGGTGGTTATGCAAAAGAAGCAACTGAGGATTTTAAAAAAAAACAGGAAGATCTTATTTCCGAAACTTTAAAAAAAATTGATATTGTAATTTGTACTGCGCTTATACCAGGAAAAAAAGCTCCAAAAATTATAAATGAGCAAATGATAAGCAATATGCAACCTGGATCAGTAATCTATGACCTAGCAGCCTCTCAAGGAGGTAATGCCGCGTTTACTAAAGCTGATGAAAAAGTAGAAAAAAATGGTATATTAATTGTAGGCGAAAGTGTAATACTTAATAAACTACCTATATCAGCGTCAAATTTGTATTCAAAAAATTTATTTAATTTTGTTTTAAATCTTTATGATAAAAAAAATAATAAAATGAATATAAATATGGAAGACGAAATAATTTTAAACACATTAGTTAAATAGCATGGAAATAGACCCTTTTATTTTTAGATTAAGTATTTTTATATTAGCAATATTTGTTGGATATTATGTTGTTTGGAGCGTTACTCCCTCATTACACACCCCTTTGATGTCAGTTACAAATGCAATATCTTCTGTAATTATTGTTGGAGCCATAGTTGCGGCTTTAGCTGGAGATGGTGATAAAATTTTTGATACAGCAAATATTTTTGGTTTTTTGGCTATAGTTTTAGCTGCTGTAAATATTTTCGGTGGTTTTTTGGTTACGCACAGAATGTTAGCAATGTATAAAAAAAAAAAGAAAGATAAGTAAAATGTCTGCAAATCTTTTAGCTATTTTTTACCTTATTTCCGGTGTTTTATTTATTCTAGCGTTAAGAGGTCTTTCATCACCAGAAACGTCAAGACAAGGTAATCTTTTTGGTATTATTGGAATGGCAATAGCTATCGGAGTTACTATTATTTCAATAGGTAATTTTTCAACCGGATTTATAATTCTTCTAATTTTTTTAGTAATAGGAGGATCTATAGGTGCATTTATAGCTTTTAAAATACCAATGACAGCTATGCCTGAGCTTGTAGCTGGCTTTCACAGTTTAGTAGGTTTAGCAGCAGTATTTGTTGCAATATCTGCATTTTTAAATCCTGAGGTTTTTAATTTGGGTTTTCCAGGAAAAATTAAAATTGCAAGTCTAATTGAGATGTCTTTAGGTGCAGCTATAGGAGCAATTACATTCACAGGATCGATAATTGCCTTTCTAAAGTTGAGGGGCATCATGTCTGGATCACCAATAACATTTGCTGGTCAACATTTTTTAAATCTTGCTATTGGAATTTCTATTATTGGATTAATTGTCTATTTATGCAACACTCAAAATGAATATTTATTCTGGTCATTAATCATAATTTCTTTTCTTGTTGGTGTACTTCTAATAATACCAATAGGAGGAGCAGATATGCCGGTTGTTATTTCAATGTTAAACTCTTATTCTGGTTGGGCTGCAGCTGGAATTGGATTTACTCTTGAAAACAGTGCGCTGATTATTACAGGAGCTTTAGTAGGATCTTCAGGAGCAATATTATCTTATATAATGTGTAAAGGTATGAATAGATCCTTCTTTAATGTTATCTTAGGAGGATGGGGAGCAACTGAAGAAAGCTCCAAATCTTCTGCAAAAGAACAGAAGCCAGTTAAAAATGGGAATGCAGATGATGCAGCTTTTTTAATGAAAAATGCCTCTTCAGTTATTATTGTGCCTGGTTACGGAATGGCAGTAGCCCAAGCACAACATGCGCTCAGAGAAATGGTAGACTCTCTTAAAAAAAATGGAGTTAAAGTATCTTATGCCATACATCCTGTTGCCGGAAGAATGCCAGGACATATGAATGTATTACTTGCAGAAGCCAATGTTCCTTATGACGAAGTTTTTGAGTTAGAGGACATTAATAATGATTTTGCTAATTGTGATGTAGCTTATGTTATCGGTGCAAATGATGTGACAAACCCAGTTGCAAAAAGCGACCCACAAAGTCCCATTTATGGAATGCCTATTTTAGATGTTGAAAAATCAAAGTCGGTCTTGTTTGTTAAAAGAAGTCTTTCACCTGGTTATGCAGGCATAGATAATGATTTATTTTATAGGGAAAATACTTTAATGTTATTTGCTGACGCTAAGAAAATGACAGAAGATATTACTAAAAATCTATAGGTTAAATTTGAGAATAAAAATCTTTTGCGACATCGCTGAGCTTAATCAAATTAAAAAGTTTAATAAAAAAAAAATAGTAAAAGGATTTACCACCAACCCAAGCCTTATGAGAAATGCGGGAGCTAAAGACTATGTAAATTATTCAAAAAAAATTCTAAGAGTTTGCTCAAAGAAACCAATATCTTTTGAAGTTTTTGCTGATAATTACAAAGATATGAAAATACAAGCTATAAAGATTAATAATTTAGGCAAAAACGTTTATGTAAAAATACCAGTAGTAAATTCAAAAGGGATATTTTCAGGCAAAA